>CAZSNM010000008.1:0-42009 GCA_964608455.1 uncultured Candidatus Bathyarchaeia archaeon
CCGGAGCACCATATAAAATCTTTTATTTTTGTTTTATCAAAATTTTTTGAGATTTAAGAATTTTTTCTGCAAACCCCTTCTATATGCGGGGGATAGAGTATTTTATAATTTAGGTGATACTTGAATCATGTTGAATTTCCGCAGAGCATGCACCATAAAATTAGTTTGTCCCCTTTTGACTTTTTTGATCTCAGTTTCAGAAGCAGCATTACTGCAGCTATTATTAACGTGATAATAACGATCAATATTATTAATCCGCTGAATCGTTCTAGGAGCGAGGGGGGAAGGCTTTTCCTGCGCAGCTTCAACTGTAAAGTTTACGGGTATGCTCTTGCAGCTATAGTGTTCATCATCGCCTGCTCATCTCGCTTTAACTGCCCAGAAATCAGGTATCTCAGGTTTAAATATATCGGGGAAAACACCGGATGCGGATGGTTATATGCTTAACCATTTCGAATCCATTAGGTCTTATATAGATGAGTTCGATTGTTGTAGTGAGTGCTGGAGAAAGAATGCCGCCCACAGAGACTTGCTCGCCGAGTTTAAGGCTGGAGGGCGTGACCGTAACTGTGAGAGTGCCCCCCTTATTCTCCGCTACATATAACGTTACGATAGTGGAATGGATTTTGCTTCCCCCACTTCCAGTTATAGTTAGTTGATAGGAAGCTTGAATGAGCTTGAAGTTATAACTTTCAGGGTGGAAGCGAAATTCTGTGAGTCTGCTGTAGTTAAACTGAAGGAATAAGTTGAGCCGCAGCAGACATCCGAAATGCTTAACGTTACTGGCTGTGGACTCCCAGAGGTGAGTGTCACATAAACAGTAAATGTTACTTACAAGCTATAAGTATCATCATTGTAACGAGAAATATAAAGTTTAGCTTTAAAAATAGTCATTTAATGTACATGATTGAAGATTTATATTAAAAAGATAATTTTTAACTGGCGAGTTTCACAAAGATAATTAAGCTTTAAAATGTATAAAAGTTAATAAGGGAAAATTAAAGGAGAAAAGTGAAAGGATATGAAAGTTTTAATTGTTTATTCATCTATGCATCATAAAAATACAGAGAAGATTGCGCATGCAATAGCTGAGGTTTTAAATGCTGATTTAATAGAAACAAAAAACGCAAAACCTGAAGATGTTTTAAAGTATGATTTAATTGGTTTTGGATCTGGAATTTACATGTTTAAACATCATAAAAGCTTATTTAAATTTATTAAAAACTTAAAAGTGGTGAATGAAAAAAAGGCTTTTATTTTTTCTACAAGTGGCAGTTTAAATGGTAAAAAATTTCATAAAAAGCTTCGAGAAGAATTAACTAAAAAAGGATTCAAAATTATTGATGAATTCAATTGTTTAGGTTGGGATACTTTCGGTCTTTTGAAGTTAATAGGTGGTATAAATAAAGGGAAGCCTGATGAAACAGATATTGAAAACGCTAGGAATTTTGCAAGAGAATTAATAAAAAAACTATAATTGCTGCTTGCTTATTATATTTATAAAGTGGCAAAAGCTAAATCATAAAGCCCTCTGTTTTTCTTAGATTTCATAAACCTATAAATGATAGGAATTTACTTTAGGCTGATTAAAACATAAAGGTTTTTAAGCTGAAAAACGGAGAAAAATTTATTTAATGCAGGTAAAATTGAATTGATAAAAAGAGCTTTAATAAGTGTTTATAATAAAACTGGATTAGAAAAGCTTTTGAAAGTTTTATCTAAATTTAACGTTGAAATAATTTCTTCTGGAGGAACATTCAAGAAAATTAAAGAGTTAGGTTATGAAGCTTTAGAAGTTTCAGAATATACAGGTTATCCTGAAATGCCTGGAGGGTTAGTTAAAACTTTACATCCTAAAATTCATGGTGGAATTCTTGGAGATTTATTAAATCAAGCTCAACGAGAATATATGGAAAAATTTGGAATTAAACCTATAGATTTAATAGTTGTTAACTTATATCCTTTCGAAAATATTGCTTCTAAGGAAGGGGCTTCCTTTAAAGAGATTATAGAAAATATTGATATAGGCGGTCCAGCTATGATAAGAGCGGCAGCTAAAGCAAGCTTTTTAAATGAAAGAGTAACAGTCGTGGTTGATCCAAGCCAATACGATTTAATTATTAAAGAGCTTGAACAAAACAACGGTGAGATTTCTTTAATTACAAAAAGAAAATTGGCTATTGAAGCTTTTATTAAAACTTGGAAATACGATGAAGCTATAAAAGAGTATTTAATTAAAAGGTTTGGAGTTGAATAAAAACATGGAAAAAAATATTAAAGATTTTAAAAAAATGTATTATGAAGCGACTCCTGAAAGTTTTCCAGAAACACTTATTTTAAGCTTTGGAGAATTGCAAAAAACGCTTAAAAAAAGCGATATAAAGCTTAGATATGGAACAAACCCGCATCAACGAGCTGCCTTATATATTAAAAAAGGAGGTTTATGGAGTAACGTTAAAGAATTAAAAAGCGGTAAATCTGGGCTTAGCCAAACAAACATTGAAGATATAGATAGAGCATTAAGAATTTTAAAATATTTTAATGAAAATTCATGCGCTATTATGAAGCATTTAATTCCTTCAGGTTTTGCTGCAGCTCAAAAAGATGATACTGTTAAAACCATTTATATAAAGGCTAGGGATTGCGATAGCAAAGCTGCCTTTGGAGGTGTAGTAGTTTTTAATTGTGAAGTTGATAAAGAAACTGCAGAAGAAATGTCTAAAAGCTTTATTGAAGTGGTTTCTGCGCCAAGCTTTGCTGAAGAAGCTTTAACTCTTCTTCAAGAAAAAAAGAATTTAAGAATTGTTCAATATAAATTGGAGGATTTAAAAGCAATAAGCAAATTTACTGGTGAACCCCTATCTTTTAAATTAAATTCTTTAATTGACGGCTCAATAATTATTTCAGATGAATATTTAACTAAAGTTAGAGGAACAAAAGATTTTAAAGTTGTAACTGAAAGGAAACCTAGCGAAAAAGAAGTTGAGGATCTTCTTTTCTCCTGGTTTGTTTGTATTGGTGTTCGCTCAAACGGTATAGTTATAGCTAAAGATAAGTGTACTATAGCTATTGGTTCAGGTCAACAAGATAGAGTAACAGCAGTTAAATTAGCAATTGAAAAAGCATGCGATAGAGGTCATGAAAATGAGCTTGAAGGTGCTGTATTAGCTTCAGATGGATTTTTCCCATTTAGAGATTCAATAGATTTGATGGCTAAATATGGTATTAAAAGTGTGATTCAACCAGGTGGATCAGTTATGGATGAAGAAGTTATTAAAGCATGCAATGAATATGGGATATCCATGGTTTTTACAGGTGAAAGATGCTTTAGTCATTTTTAGCCTTCCTTCTTTTTTTTTAAATATTCAATTAAATCTTCATTAAGTTTTAAACCTTCTTGATTAGTAGCAGCAATTAAAGTGTTATATATAAGCATAGCAACAGTCATTGGACCCACTCCACCTGGATTAGGCGTAATATAACTTGCTTTTTCCTTTACATTTTCAAAATCTACATCTCCATAAACTTTTCCAGCTATTTTAGTTACTCCAACATCTATAACGATTGCTCCAGGCTTAATCATATCTTTAGTTATAAGAAATTCCGGTCTTTTACCAACGGCACTAACTAAAATATCTGCATGCTGAGTAAAATATTTTAAATCTTTTGTTTTAGAATGGCATATTGATACAACTGCATCTTCATTTAAAAGCATTATATCTACATTAAAAAGATGCATTTGAGATGGATCAAATCTTGTTAAAAGCATTAAAGGTTTTCCAACAAGTGCACTTCTATTAATAATAACAACATGTTTACCTGTAAGATCAATATCGTAATATTTAAGAAGTGTTATTATGCCTCTTGGAGTGCAAGGCGCCAACTCAAATCTTTTATAGGCTACTCTACCCATATTATATGGATTTAAACCATCAACATCTTTTTCTGGAGAAATTTTTTCAACAATTTTATAGCTATCAATTTCATGTGGAAGCGGAAGTTGAACAAGAATTCCATGAATTTTAGGGTCTTCATTAAGCTCCTCTATAAGATTAATTAAATCCTCCTCTTTAGAATTTGCTGGAAACTGAAAGTTTTTAGATTTCATTCCCACTTCCTCGCAGCTTTCATGCTTCATTCTAATATAAAGTTTAGAAGCTGGATCTTCACCAACAAGAATTGTAGCTAAGCAAGGAGTTAAACCTCTTTTTTTAAAAACCTCCAGCTCTTTCTTAACATATTCCTTCACTTCTTGAGCAACTTTTTTTCCATCCATTATTATAGCAACCATTTTAATTCACCATACTTCTAAAAATTCTTTAGATTCGCTATAGTTTTTTAATTCATTTAAGCTTGGAGCAGCACGTGCCCCAAACCTTGTTATAGAAATGCTTGCAATTAAATTTCCAAATTTAACAGCTTTTTCTATGTTCCAACCCTTTAAAAAACCTGTTAAAAAACCAGCGTTAAAAGCATCTCCAGCACCTGTTTTATCCAAAGGTTTAAACTGAGAATATGTAGGTATTCTAAATTCTTTTTCATCTGTTAAAACATAGCAACCTTTTTCCCCTAAAGTAACTAAAACAATTTTTGAACCTAAATCTTTTATTTTTCTTGCTCCTTTAACCAAATTATTTTCATTAGTTAACTTTTTTAATTCAACCTCATTAAATTTCACTATTGTTGAATGGAAAATAATTTTTTTTAAAGCATTTAACCCTTTATTTATAAATAAGCATCCTGGATCAAAAAATATTACAGCGTCTTCAGCTACTTCACATATGCATTCCATGGTTTTTAAAGCTTCAGGTCCTTCAACACTGCTTAAAAATAAAGCTTTTGAAGATTTTAAATATTTTTCATCAATATTTTTTAATGAAAGCTTTGAATTTGCCCCTCCATAAGCCATTATCACTCTTTCCCCAAACTTGTTCACTATGCATAAAGCTAACCCTGTTTTTTCTCCAGAAACAACATTAACTTTAGATACATCAACGTTCTCTCTTTTAAACTCTTTTATTAAAAATTTTCCAAAATAATCATCACCAACATTTCCTATAAAACCTGTTTTTAATCCAAGCCTTGATGCTTCAGTAACAACATTAGCAGCTGAACCACCACCATAAATATGAAAAGTTGAAACTTTAACTTCTTCATCAGGTTTTGGAAATTCATCAATTTTAATTATTAAATCGATATTAGCTGCACCAATACCAATTAAATCTAATTTTTTTATTTCATCATTCATAATTTAACCTCAACATTTTTAAATGCTTAAATAATCAGAAGTTTAAATTGAATTTTCATCCCAATTCTCCAACTTTTTCTCCCCTAACTTTTTTTCTATAACGCATGCTTTTACTAATTAATTTAGAAAGATTTTTTTCTTCTATTTTTTCAAGCTTAGCTCCTTCATTTTTAAGTTTACTCCATGCTTTTTTAACTTCAGGATTCAAGCTCCTTCCTTTATTTTTAATTAATTCAATAATAGCTTGTCTTCCATTTTTCAAAAATAATTCTGAAAGTATAGCTATTGGCATAGCGTTTAAAGCTAAAACAGCTATTTCAGCTTCTTTTAAGGCATATTGATTTCCATTGAATGAAATTGCTAAACCCCCATTCTCCTTAATTAAATTTAAAGCTTGAACATCAGTGATACTATCACCTATGTATATTACATCAGAAAATTCACATCCAGTTTTGTTTAAAATTTCTTTTACAGCATTAGCTTTCTCAAAACCTCCTATAGGATTAACATCCTTTATTATTTCATATGCTTTCATAGATGGTAAATCTTTCCAAAAAATCTGGTTTAATCTTTCTATTGTTTCATTATCCTTTTTTGAAAGATCGTTTAATGATGAAGCTTCTTCAGGAATTTTTATAGGTTCCATTTTTGAAATTTCTATAGAAAATCTTTTTAATATTTCAATTTCTTTCTCATCAAGTTTATATTTATCAATTTTCATTTTAGTGCAGTAAACATTTTCTAAAGGAAAATTTAAAGTTTCACAAACAACTTTAACATATGGTTCATAACTTGTGCTTACTATGTAAATAGGCATTACAGGTTTAAGGTAATCTAAAGCTTCCTTAGCTTTAGGCATTAAAAGAAGATTTTTTCTTGAATATTCCTCTATAATTTTATCTGTAGCTCCATATGCTTTAAGAAATGGAAGAATAAGCTTTAATGTATCTCCAGCTTTATATCCTGGTTTTTTAATAAGATAAGCTAAAACATCATCATAGCTGCTTACAACAGTAAAAAATTTTTCTCCATTAGGAATAAAATAACTTGAAAGCTCAAAGGCATTATCATTTTTGGTTATTGGTCCTTCCCCATCAGTTATTAATATTTTCAATTAAAACCCCCCTCTAAAACCTTCTCTATTTTCTTGTTTAAGCAAATACCTTTTGTTCTTCTTCCTTTAAAAAATACTTCACCATTTTCAATTTTCACTTTTCCTTCAGCAATCATTTTTATTGTTTCTATTAATAATGGAATTTCTCTCTTTTCTTCTTCTGCTCTAATTTTTTTAAAAAGCAGATTGTTTTCTCCTTCTTCTTGAAAAACTTTTTCAAAACCCTTCTTTTTTATTTCCTGCCATAAATCCCTATAGGGATCATTAACTATTGGAATTGTAAAATAGGTTATTGGTGGTCCCTCATCAAGTTTTTCTGTAACTAAATGAATAGTAGCTCCTGCTTTTTTTGCTTTATTTTTTATTAAACTCCAAATTACTTCTTGCCATGTTCCTTTTGGTCCTCCTGGAGGGGCAGGGTGCAAATTTATCATAACATATTTTTTGCATAATTCATCTCCAACAATAAGCATATAACCTGCTAAAACAATAAGGTTTGGAGAATATTTTTCAATTCTCTTAAGAATTTCCCTATCGTATTCTCTTCTCCAATTTTTTAAAGTTTCAGATTCTTCTCCTTTAACTTTTGTTTCTTCAAGCCCTTGCTTTCGCATTTCAGGTTTAAATTTTCTATGGGAAAAACAAATTAAATTTACTCTATAACTTTTTACTAACTCAAAAAATACATCGCTTTCTTTAAATTCTCCAGGCTCTCTATTGCTAAAAACAAAGGCAACTTTAGAATTTTTTATATAACCACTCTTTATTTTTTCTTGAATAGATTTAAATAAGGCTCTAGCAGCTGCGTCTCTTCCAGATGAAAACCAACCTATTTGAAGCATTTTTAAAGCTCTTCTCTTAATCTTTTCATATGGGATATGCTATTTGCTATATGTTTTTCGCTTCCTATATCCCATCTATTCCATAATGGTCCATCTATATTTTTAATTCCTTCTAGCGATAATTCTCTAGCCTCCTTTATCGTATCTCCTATTCCAACTATGGCTACGCTTCTAGATTTTAAAGCATATGTTTTTCCATTTTTAAGTTCCATAGAAGCTGGGTAAATTTTAAGTTTACCATCATACTTTTCAGCAATTTTATAAGCTTCGCTTAAATCAACTAAATTTTCTCCAGAAAATTTAATTCGATAATTTCCATATGTTAATGGAACAGCGTACGTCACAACAGATGCTTTCTTTTCGATGTTTAATGAGGACAACTTTCCATCAATCATTTTAAAGCAAACATCTACAAAATCATCTTTTAATAAAGGCATAATGTTAATTATTTCTGGATCGCCTGGTCTACTGTTTATTTCAAGAATTTTAGGACCATTTTTAGTGTGAATAAAAGCTACATAAAAGGGCATTCCTCTTAATTCAGAATTTCCTTCAAAACCTCTTAACTTTTCAAATATTTTTTTAACAATTTCTATTTCCTTTATCCAATCGCTTTCATTCATGAATGGAAGCCAATTTTTCTCGCTTTTATATGATCCCATGCCACCTGTGTTTACTCCAATATCTCCATCAAAAGCTCTTTTATAATCTCTAGTTTCTGGAAGGGGAACCAAAGTTTTTCCATCGCACCAAGCTTGAAAACTTGATTCTTCTCCATCCAATTTCTCCTCTATTAACACTTGAGTCCCCTTATTATAAATTGAGAGAAAATGATCAATAGCTTGATTTAAAGTAAAAAAATGTTCGCCTCCAACGCCTACTCCTTTACCAAAGCCCGGTTTATCAGGTTTTATAACAGCTTTTTCTACTCCACCTAATTCATTAATCCATTTTTTAACTTCTTCAATTACTTTATGTTTGGATTCTTCATGATAATCTTTAGGATTAAAAATTTTAAATTCAGGGTTTACTTCAGGAAAAACCTCTTTAAGCAAAATTCTTTGTTCAACCTTGCTTTTTTCAAGTGCATATCTTTTTGTTGGACAAATCATAGGTATACCTGTTTCTTTTTCTATAAGATCTCTAACACCATCAATAATTGGATTTTCTGGTCCAACAATACCAAAATCTATTTCAGCTTCATTTTCTTTAGCAAATTTACAAATTTCCTTTATATTTAAATCTTGAATAACCAAATGTTTTTTGGCTATTTTAACATTAAATGGGTTTCTTTGCTTATCAACAATGTAAAGATTTACAGCGTAATTTTCGCTTTTAAGAAACGCATCTGCAATAGCTGCTTCTCTAGCACCATAAGCAACTATTAAGATCCCTATTTTTTCCAAATTACTCCCCTTTTAATTCAGCTCTAGACTTAAACTCAGGTTTACTCCTTAAACAACTATAGTCGCCAGTTGTGCAAGCTAAGCAAAGCTCATTTTTAGGTAAACCAATCCCCTTACTTAATCCATATAAATCATTATATCCAAGCAAATTTACTCCCATATATTCTCCAACTTTAGCGTTAACTTCATCTAAATCGCAATTTTCTTCGCATACAGTTGCAGCGATTAATTCTTCTCTAGTTGGAAAATCTATTCCTTGATAGCAAGGATATCTAATCGGCGGGAAAGTTACAAACCATTGAATTTTTTTTGCACCTGCATTTTTAAGTCTTCTAACAATTTCTCTAGATGTCGTTCCTCTAACTATGCTATCATCTATAACAACAATCTTTTTCCCAGCTATAACAGGTTTTATAGGAATCATTTCCCTAATTATTCTTTCTCTTTTTGATGGTTCAATAAAACTTCTTAAGCTTCCCCTTCTTCTATATCTATCTTTCATTAACCCCTCTCTATAGGGTAAACCTATTTCCTCAGCAAATCCTATAGCTGCAGGTTTAGATGTATCAGGAACAGGAATAACTACATCTCCATCAACTTCACTTCTATATTTTTTCGCCAATTCTCTTCCACAATTTTCTCTAGCTTGATAAACATTTATTCCTTCAATAAAGGAACTTGGATTAGCAAAATAAGTATATTCAAAGGGGCAGTGAGCATGCGAGTTCTCATTAATAAATTTCCATTTTTCTAAGCCTTCATTAGTAATTTTTATAATTGTTCCAGGTTCTACATCAATAAAATTCATATTTCTATTAAATCTAGCATTTAAATAATCTATTACACAGCTTTCAGAAGCTATTGTATAAAAAATGCTCTTCATTAAATCATTGTTTTCCCAACCTATGCATAAAGGCCTAAATCCTTTACCATCTCTACCAGCAATTAATTCTCCTGAATCAGATATTATAGTAAAAGAGAATGCACCATCTACTTCTTTTCCTAAAGCTTTAAAAGCTTCAAACCAATCTTTTTCTTCCTTTAAAAGTTGAAGAAGCCTATAAGCCATTATTTCAGTATCGGTTTTTGACGCATCAAGTGTTAAACCGTTTTTTTCAACTTGTTTAAGCAACTCTTTAAAGTTTGGAATAGTTCCATTATGAGCTATAGAAAAATCACCAACTCTTATTGGATGGGCATTATTTAAGGTGGTATCCCCTTTAGTTGAATAGCGAACATGTCCTATACCAGCTTTACCTTTAAACTCTTCTATTAACTCGCTTCCTTCAACTTGAAAAGCTTCAATCACTAATCCAAGCTTTTTATAAATTTTTTTTGGGAAAGCTATTCCCCATGCCTCTTGACCTCTATGTTGCTCGCTTTGTAAACCGCTAATAAGCATGGGAGAAACATTTAATTCTTCTTTAGAGTAAATTCCAATTACACCGCAGGACTCTTTAATTTGCTTCATGTAAATAAGCATCTCTTAAATTATGTCTCTATTTTGCTTAACGATTTAGTACTAAAATAAAAGCTTTAATTTAAGTTTTAATTAAAACCTTTCTTTATAATGTTTTTAAAGATTTAAAAATTTGATAATTTTTTCCATAGCCTTTAAAGCTGGCGAATCTTCAGGCAGAAGAAGAAAAGATTTACCCATTAAACTAAACTCCATGACATTTTGATCTATAGGTAATGAACCAGCCACTTTTAACCCAAGCTTTTCAGCTTCACTCCTAAATTTTTCTTCATACCCTATTGGAATTCTATTTCCTATAACAAACATTTCTTTAAAGTTTATATGAACTTCTTTAGCTAATTCTTTAATTCTAACAGCTGTCATTAAACCCATTTTAGTTAAATCAGCTACAATAAGCATAACATCAACATCTCTATCTGTTCTTCTGCTTAAATGTTCTAATCCAGCTTCCATATCCATAAGTGTCACATCATAATTTTTAGAAAGAGAATCAATAATCTTAGTTAGCATATGATTTACCATGCAATAGCATCCTTCACCTTCAGATCTACCCATAGCTAATAAATCAAATTGAGGAGTTTCAACTAAAATTTCATGAATCCAAGCTTCAAGAAGATTTTCTTTAGATATTGTAAATGTACTTCCATTTAAACTCTTTTTTTTAAGTTCATCCACAATCATACCAACAGTTTTTTCAATTTTAACTCCTAAAACATCTGGAAGATTTGTTGCTGGATCTGCATCTACAACAAGCACTGTTTTATCAGAATTTTTAATAAAATTTTTTAAAAGCAAAGCTGCAACCGTTGTTTTTCCAACACCACCTTTACCAGAAACCGAAATAACTTTACCTTCTTTCATGTGTAATCAACTTAATTTAAAAGTTAATTAAACCTTAATTAATTAAAAGGACTAAAATGCTTAAGCAATAAAAGATTTTATTTAATAGTAATTTAAAGTTTTTGTAACCATTAACATTTGATGAAATTTTAATAAGACAAAATTTAAAGAATAAACTTTAAAATTAATAAGAATAAGAAGGTATTAAATTTAAAATATGGAAGATTTGCATAAATTTTTAAAGGTTAAATTTGAAATGCCCGAACTACCTTATCCTGGAAGCATAGTTAAAGTTAAGATTGGAGCCCTTAAAAGTGAAGGAGGAACCAGAAGAAAAACATTTATTGTAGGTGGTGAAAAAACCTTCCCCTTTTTTTCTAAAGAAACAAACTCGCCAATTTTAGCCCCTCAAGTTTTAGATAAACCATTAAATGTTCCTAAGCAAGTTTTAATGGAAATAAGGGAAGCAGTTAACGACCCTGTTGAATGGGCTAAATTATGCGTTGAAAAATTTCAAGCTGAAGTTTTAGCTATTAAATTTATAAGTGCACATCCAAGTTATGGAGTTAAATCAAAGATTGAAATTAAAGAAACATTAAAGAAAATTTTAAATGCTATTGAGGTACCATTAATTTTATGCGCTCCTGGAAGCGATGAAAAAGATGCTGAAATTCTTGAAGAAGCTGCAAAGATTGCTAAAGGTGAAAAATGTATTTTAGCTTCAGCAACATTAACAAATAATTATAAAAAAATTGTTGAAGCTGCTTTAAAAAATGAGCATTTAGTTACAGCTGAAACGGATTGCGATCCGGCCCTACAAAAATCCCTAAATGAACGTTTAATGAATGAAGGTTTATCAATAGATCAAATCGTTATGGATCCAACTTCAGCTGCTTTAGGATTAGGAATAGAATATTCCATTTCAATTATTGAGCAGCTTAAGTTAAATGCTTTAAAAGGGGATGAAAAAGCTTTGCAAGTTCCTATAGCTTGTATTAGAGCTTCACCATATAGCTTAACCTGTAGAGAAGCATGGATTGAAGATTTAAGGTTTGGCTCATCTGAAATTAGAGGAATTTTATGGGAATCAATCACAGCTTTATCTTTATTTATTGCTGGAGCAAACATAATAGTTATGATGAATCCTAAAGCCTTAATACAATTAAAAACATTTTTTGATGTAGGGGAGAAAAATTGAGTAAACCATCTCCAATAATGGTTTATAATCTTTTACCTAAGAAAAACTGTGGTGAATGTAAAGTTCCAACATGTATGGCTTTCGCTTTAAAATTAATTGAGGGGGAAGCTGAATTTGAAGAGTGTCCATATTTAACTGAAGAACAAAAAATAAAGCTTTATGCATTAGTTTCTCCTCCTATAAAAGCCGTTTCATTTGGAAAAAGAAAATTAATTGTTGGTGGAGAACGTGTTCTTTATAGGCATGAATTAAGATTTTTTCATCCAACAATCTTTTCAATTAGTATAAGTGATTCTTTAAGTGAAGAGGAAATTAAAGAAAAAGCATTGTATATAAAAAACTTTAAGATTGAAAGGACTGGAGAAAAATTTTTAATTGATAGTATAACTGTTACTTCAGAATCGGGAGATTGCGAAAAATTTAGGAAGGCAGTTAGAATTATTAAGGAAACTTCGGATTTACCCCTAATTCTTTATTCATTAAATCCTAAGGTAATTCAAGCTGGGGTAGATGAAATAGCTGATGAAAAACCAATTTTATGCTCAGCTAAAATTGATACTTTAAAAAGTTTTATTGAAATTTCAAAGCGTTATTCATGTCCATTAACTTTAGAATCAAGCGATTTAAGTGAGCTTAAAATTATGGCGGAAAAAGCAAATGGATTAGAGGTTTTACTTAATCCTGGAGCCCCCTCAATTAACCCATTTAATCTTCTTTCAAATGTTATAGCTATTAGAAGATGTGGAATAGAATTTAAAATAAAAGAGTTTTCGCACCCCATTCTTGTTGCTTTAAACTTTATTACAAAAGAAGTGTGGATGGAAACTTTATTAGCATCTATGTTGATAATTAGATATGCTAGTATATTAATTTTAAATTTAATGTCTATAGAGAATTTGCTTCCATTGTTTATTCTTAGAGAAAGCATATATTCTAATCCAAGAGTTCCAGCTACAGTTTCACCAGGTCTTTATGAAATTGGTAAACCAAATGAAAACTCACCAGTTATATTAACAACAAATTACGCTTTAACATATTATTTGGTTACTGGAGATTTAGAAAATGCTGGTATAAACTGTTATGTTTTAATTTTTGACTCTCAAGGAATGTCTGTTTTAAACGCTTTAGCTGGAGGCTTATTTTCTTCAGAAGCAATTAAAAAGTTGATTCAAGAATCTAAAATTGAGGAAAAAGTTTCTCATAGAAAATTAGTTATTCCAGGTGGAATAGCTAAACTTAAATGGGAAATAGAGGAAGCTACAGGTTGGGAAGTAATTGTTGGGCCTGAAGAATCGTCGGGGCTTCCTTCATTCCTAAAAAGGGAAGGTTTGTGCTAAAACAGTTAAAAAGCCTTTCAAAACTTAAATAATATGAATTGAGGAAGCTTTAAAACTTAAATAAACTTCTGTTTCAAGGTTAAGGTTCATTTCTTTAAAGGATTTTTTTGTTAACACAACTGTAAATTCCTTTCCTGCATCTACCTTAATTTTAACTTGATTATTTTCTAGATTCATTATTTCAATTATTCTACCTTTTAAAATGTTTCTAGCACTACTTTGAATAGGTTTTGTTGAAACTATAATGTCTTCGGGTTTAATGAAGATAGTTATAGGGCCTCTTTTTTGAGTTACAGCTTCAACTTTAACATTTTCACCTAAATCAATTAATGAAAGTCCTTCATCGATTGGATATGCTTGACCAGAATAAATATTGCAAACATTTGTGAAAAGAGCTAAATGAGTTGAAGGTTTGTTAAATGCTTCCTTAGCATTTTTTACTTCAATTATTTTTCCTTCATAAAGAATGGCTGCTTTTGAAGCTAAGCGTTCAGCTTGAGAAATATTATGGGTAGCCATAATCACTGTTACTTTATGCTCTTTATTAACTTTAGAAATAACCTCTTCAATTATAGATGTATTTTTAGGATCTAAATTGGCTGTAGGCTCATCTAAAAGCAAAAGTTCAGGATCAAAAACTAAAGCTTGAGCTAAAGAAACTCTTTGCATTTCTCCACCTGAAAGCGTTAAAGCATTTCTTTTTTCAAAACCTTTTAAACCAACCAAATTAAGCGCTTCCTTTACTTTTTCGTTTACGCCCTTTTTTATTCCTCTAATTTTAAGGGGATAAGCAACGTTATTAAATACTGAAGTGTTAAACATTACGCTTTGCTGAAAAACCATCCCTATTCTTCTGCGCAATATTATTTTTTCTTTTTCAGAGCAAGCTGTGTCTACACCATCAAAAATTATTCGGCCGCTGCTTGGTTCTTCAAGAAGATCTAAAAGCTTTAAAAGAGTGGTTTTACCACTTCCGCTTGGACCTACAAGAGCAAGGGATTCTCCCCGCTCAACCTTTATGTTTATATCTTTTAAAGCAAATTTTTCATTATATTTTTTTGTTAAATCTTGAGTTTCAATAAAAATCATTATTTTCTTACTCCCCTCCATTGCATTTGCGTTAATATCCAATTTACTATAAAGGCTAGTAAAAGCAGGATTATTCCAAGTGCAATAGCAACATCAAACTTTCCAAGTTCTGTTTCAATAACGATAGCTGTAGTTAAAACTCTTGTTGCCCATCTAATGTTACCACCAACAATCATCACTGCACCCACTTCAGATATGGCTCCACCGAATGCAGCCATCACAGCTGTTAAAAGCCCAATTCTAGCTTCTTTTAAAATTGTAATCATAAGTTGAATTTTTGTGGCTCCAAGAGATAAAGCTTTATCTCGAATAGATTTATCCACAGAACTTACTGATGAAACAGTAATTCCAATAACAATGGGTATAGCCATAATTAATTGAGCTATAATCATAGCTGTTGGAGTATATAAAAGTTGCAATGGACCAAAAGGTCCAGAATATGAAAAAAGCAAATAAACAAATAATCCAACCACAACTGGAGGAAGACCCATTAAAGTGTTAATTATACTTATAAGAAAATGCTTTCCAAAAAAATCTTTAAGCCCTATGGCTGCTCCTATAGGTATCCCAATTAACGCTCCAATAGCAACGGCTGTACCAGAAACCTTTAATGTTAAAAACATTATGCTATAAATTTCCTGATCAAAAGAAATTATTAACCAAAAGGCTTTAATTAAACCTTCAAGAATAGCATTCAACTTTTTTCACTTCATATAATATTTTTAAAAGAGAAAAATTAAATTTTTAAAGGATCTATAGAATTATACCATGCTATTTCTAGTTCTTGATTTGGAAAACTAGGCTCATAGGTTTTTACCATAATTTCTTGCTATAGGAAAAAAATAATGTTTCCTAAACCGCCAAGCAATGAATCAAGAATCACAAATTTCCAACCTATTTTTATTTTCGTATCACGTAAAATAGAGCTAATTAAAAAAGTTAAAAGCAGTATAATGATTGAAGGCTCGACAATAAACTATTCCCTCATTAAATTTTAAGTTGCTTTTTTAAATTTCATGTTACTTTCTTTGAGCATCATATAAATCGCTGCGAAATCAGTATATATGAAGGAAGTAAATCCTTATAAAAATTTTTCAAAATTTCCTCATCCTTTACATAATTTCATGGTAAAATAAGATTATTCTTTATAAAAACATTTTAGTTATTACTGCTTCTTTATTAAATTAATTTCATGCATACTATTTTAATTTTAAACATTTAAAGAAATTCCTCAATAAATGCATCAGTCACAGCAATAAAGCTTTGAAAAGTATCACCCTTCATCAACTGTGGTAGCTTATTTGTAAACTTCATCATTTTCTCAAAAATTTCATGTGGAATATAGTATAATCCTTTCTTAATCATTTTTTCTATCCTCTGATTTTCTAATAATGGTTGTAAAGCAATTAAGCAAGCTAAATCTTTTAATCTTCCTGCTAAGCATAAAATTGTATTAGCGAAATTAGTTTTGGAAAGTTGCCATGCTATCAAATCTTCTTCTGAAGGTTTTATTAAATATTCTGAATAAGCAATTTGTTCTTCAGCATAACCACCTTTTAACAAAAATTTTGTAACTTCAAAATCTTTAACAGCCATAGATATAAGATGAATAAGGTTAAGAACATATTTTTTAGAAAGATTAAATTTTTTTGAGAACTCTGCAAGCTTTTTAGTTACTGGAAAAATATAATATTCAATGGAACCATGAAGAATTGAATGCCCGACTTCATGCCTTAAAGCAGCTAATTGAATAATCTTTGGTATTTTCTCCATTTTTTCTAAACATATGGCTATTCTAGGAATGCCTCTCCAAGCTTCATGTATTGCAATAAATGATTCTTCAAAATCTTCCATCTTCACTCCAATAATTTCACGCTCTTTAGAATAAAAGCTCCTCATAAATGAAATTTTTTCAAATAATAAAACTTCTAAAACCTCCAGGTTATGGGGAAGTTTTTCATAACACTCTTTAATTATATTAAGTATTTCCTCTTCAAATTTCTCTGGAATTTCACCAAGCTTTTTTAAAATTATTTTTACCAAAGCTCTTTATTTTCTTTAAAAAAGAAAAAGGAGTTATAAGTATTTTTAGGAAACAAGCTGAATTAAAGAAAGCTTTTGTCTAACCAGTTAATAAAAAATTAAGTAGCAGATTTTCTAGTCCTCTTATATAACTTTATTTCTCTAATTTAAAATGTTTAAAAGTAAATGTTAAATAGGAGATTTTTATATTAATGTTGCAAAATATTTTAGTTAAATATATTTGAGGGAGATCAAACCTTGCCTAAACCATCTAAAAAAGTGAAGGATAAATGGCGGATGAAAAGCTGGTTTAATGTATCCTCTCCAGCATGCTTTGGAGAATTAATTATTGCTTCTATACCTTGCGAAGATGAAAATAAATTGATTGGGAGAGTCGTTGAATCAACGCTTTACGATATAACAGGGGATTTTTCTCATCAAACAATTAAACTTTACTTTTTAATCACTGATGTAGAAGGAAATAAAGCTAAAACCATAATGAAAGGTCATGAATACTCCTCAGACTATCTTAGAAGTTTAATTAGAAGAGGTACAAGTAGAGTTGATGGAATATTTAATGTTACTACTAAAGATGGTTTTTCATCTAGAATCTCCATAGTAGCCTTTTCTAAATCTAGATTAAAAACTTCTCAAAAGAAAGCTATAAGGCAAATAATGAAAAATGTTATTGAGGAAAAGGCTAAAAATTTAAATTATGAGCAATTATGTCAAGAAATGGTTCTTGGAAAAATTGGCTCAGAGATTTATAATTTAGCAAAGAAAATTTGTCAATTAAGGCATGTTGGAGTTAGAAAATCAAAACTTTTAGTTATGCCTCAAAAACCAATTGAAAAAGTTGAGGTAGAAGCTAAAGAAGCTATTACAGCGTAAAATTGAATTTAAAATGAAAGGTGTTATTTTAGCTGCTGGTGTTGGAAGCAGATTAACGCCTATTACAGATAATAAACCCAAACACATGATTTTTTTATGCGGTCAACCATTAATATCATATGTTTTAACAGCTATTAAATCAAGCGGAATCAAAGATTTAATTCTAGTTATTGGAAAAACCGATAAAATTACAAAAAGTTTTTTGGAAAATGGAGAAAAACTTGGTTTAAGATTGGAATATGCAGTTCAAGAGAAACCTATGGGAACAGCTGACGCTCTTAAATCAGCTTTAAAACTTATAGATGAAGATATCTTCTTAGTTGTTTATGGAGACATTCTATTAAGTGATACAGCAATTCAAAAAGCATTAAAATGTTTTAATGAACTTAAAGAACCTATTGTTACAGCAGTTCCTATGAAAACTGTTCAAGAATATGGATTAATTGAAGAAAAAAATGGTAAGCTTATTAACTTAATTGAAAAACCTAAAAAAGCTTTTGGAGAAGCTTTTGTTAATGCTGGAATTTATATATTTACTAAGGAGGAAATTTCTAAAGCAATTAAAGAAACAAAAAAATCAAGCCGTGGAGAATATGAATTAACTGATTCAATAAAAGTATTACTAAGAAAAGGTTTCTCCATAAATGTTGTTAAAATAACTTCTGATGAATGGATGGATATAGGAAGACCTTGGGATATCTTAGAAGCTAATAAAAGAATTTTAAGCAAAATTAAAACTAATATTTTTGGGGAAGTGTCAGAAAAAGCAACTTTAATTGGTGAAGTTTATATAGCGAAAAATGCTAAAGTTAAACCTTATTCAATAATTGAGGGACCAGCTTTTATAGATGAAGAAGCTGAAATAGGTCCTAATAGTTTAATTCGTCCATATACAAGTTTAGGAAGAAAAAGCAAAATTGGAAATTGTTGCGAAGTAAAAAATAGTGTGATAATGAATAATACTAAAATTGCCCATTTATCATACATAGGGGATAGTGTTATAGGTGAGTTTTGCAATATAGGTGCAGGAGTTAAAATAGCTAATTTAAAATTGAATGAAAAAAATGTAAAAATGATTGTTAAAGGAAGAAGATTAGATACTGGAAGAAGAAAACTTGGAGCGTTTTTAGGAGATAATGTTAAAATAGGCGTTAACGCAAGCATCATGCCAGGTGTTAAAATAGGTTCCTCAGCAATTATAGGACCAAATGTAGTTGTTTATAAAGATGTACCAAATAAAAAAATGATTTTATTAAAGCAAAATTTAACTATAAGGAAAATTTAAGCTCTTTTTTTAGCGCTAACTATTGATATTACATCATTATTTTTAAGGACATAATCTTCTCCAACTCTACGTCCAGATCTAGCTTCGATAGCGTAAATAAAACTTTCTTCAAGCTCCGAATGAATCATTCCTGCAAACTCCTTAGCTGTTGTTCCATATGGAACTAAGTAAGCATCAGGTAAAACATTGCCAGCATGATTAGTAAGTTTTTCATGATTTTCAACAGGATAAACAACTATCATTTTTAAAAGTTTAAAGAAAGCTGAGTTTATAGCTTCTTGAACTCCTGTTGAACCCCATATTTTTAAAACTTTTTCTTTAATAAAATTTAAAGCCTCCTTTTGTTTTTGCTGCAAATTTTCATTTAAAATTTTAAAATCTGAATCTCCTGGAAGATATTTTATAAAACCTTTTTCAGCAGCTTTTCTAAGAGCTAACTCTGCCTCAGCACTACAAGGTATAGTTAAATAACCTTGATTTTTAAGTTTTTCAATGTTACTTGCAGCTGTTGATAAATCAATTTTATTAGCGGCTAAAAGCATTGGCTTTGTTAAAACTCTTAATTCATGAACAAATTTTAAAAAAGAGTCTTCACTCCATTTGCTTGGCTCTTTAGGATTTAAATCACATCTTTTTAATGCTTCATTAATATGTTCTTTTTTTATAGATAAACCGCTTAATCTTTTTGCTAACTCTAAAGATAAATCGGTTTTAACAGTTTCAACAGATTTAGAAATTTTACTCCAATCCTTACTTATTATTTGATAAAGCCACATATCAAATTCTCTTTCTAAAAATTTAACATCATCTAGAGGATTATGAGAACCTAACTCACAAATACGTCCTTCCTCATCTGTCCCTCCAGAAGCATCTATAACATGAATTAAAGCATCAGCTTGCCTAACTTCATCTAAAAATTGATTTCCTAATCCTCTACCTTTCCAAGCATCTGGAACAAGACCTGCACAATCAATTAATTCTACAGGAATAAATCTTTCACCATCTATGCAAGTTGAGTTTATAGGATTATCTTTAATACCAAATTCTTTACATACACATTTAACTCTAACGTATCCAACTCCTCTATTAGGCTTAATCGTTGTAAAAGGATAGTTAGCAATCGAAACTGGAACTAAAGTTGCAGCTGAAAAAAATGTTGATTTACCAACATTTGGTTTTCCAACAATACCAACTAAATAACCCATAAATTTTGAAAAATTCATGGTTAAAGAAATACTTTACGGTTTTAACGTTTAACTTTTTGTTTATTTTAAGCAGTTAAATTAATAATCAATGTTTTTCAAAAATAAGTCTGCTAATACATTATTAAACTCATCTATAAACTTCAAACCTCAATTAGTATTAATTAAATTTAGTTCTTCAATCTCTTCTTTGGATAAGGGGTTTAACGCTGGCTTCTCTCCCAATCTTGAAACAGGTTTTAATGCTTTATTAAGATTAGCTATAATCCTTTTCATTTTCTCCACTTTTCGTTTGCTAGCGTAAAGATAAGCCATATCATAAGTATTTTGAGTAGCTAAAATAATGACTTTACCTGCCGCTCTTCTTCCTGTACGACCCTTTCTTTGAATATATCTAATTTCACTTGGGATAGGTTCATAAAATATTACTAAATCTACGCTTGGGACATCTAAACCTTCTTCAGCTATACATGTGGCTACTAAAATGTTTATTTCTCCATTTCTGAAACGATTTAAAACTTCAACTTGTTTATCTTGAGAAAGCCCTAAATCACCATTTTTAGAGGCTTGACCAACAAATCTTTCAACAGCATATTTAGGTTTAAGCTGCTCCACAATATATGAAGCTGTATCTCTATATTGAGTAAAAATTAAAATTTTCGAATTTGATTTATAATTAAATTGTTTTTCCACTTCACTTTTTAATAATTGAATTTTAGGATGAGGTTTATCACTATAAATTTTTAAAAGTTGCTTAAGCTTAAAAAATCTTAAATCATTAACTATTGTTTTAAAGCTTTTTTTAATTAAATCTTCTTTTTCAATCTTTTCTATAAAGGCTTTAAGTGTTTGAATACCTTGAGTTTCAAGAAGCTCTAAAGCATGAAATAGCGTTAAAGCTGCTGATTGATTAACTATAGCGCCGTACATGAATCCTTTATCAATTGAGCTTTCTAATCTAGCGTGAAGTTCAACTCCAAGCTTAAGCAAATCCCCACGAGTAACATATTCAGGCTTCTTTTTTATTAAGCAATTTTGGTTAAGCCAAGCTAATTTTTCATTAAGCATATCCTTTATCAAACTGGATAATTCATTATATTCGCTAGGCATAGTGGTAAATTTCCATTCAACATTAACTGGGTTTATATAAACTGCCACATCAGGATCGCTTTCAACACGAAATTCAATTTGCTCAATAAATAAAGCTTCGCATATTTCCTTAACTTTTTCTTCATCTGCTCCTGGACTTGCTGTTAACCCAAGAATTATAGGCCAAGGGCACTGTTCCATATATTTTTTAGCTATATAAGTATAAGCATAATTTTTTCTGGCTCTATGGCATTCATCAAAAATTAATAAGCTAAAATCCTTAAGAGAAAAAAAGTTTTTTTCTAAATCGTTTTTAACAACTTGAGGTGTTGCAAATATAATTTTAAAATTACCATTCCAAATTCGTTTACGTTGATAATTAGGGATTTTCCCAGTTAATAAAGCCACATCAGAATTTTTAATTTTTAAAATATTCATAAAACTTTCTTTATGTTGCATAACTAAAGGTTTTGTTGGAGCCATAACCAATACGCGTAAATGCTTGTAATTATATAGGAAGTGTGCAGTTGCTAAAGCTGAAATAACAGTTTTACCTAAAGCTGTAGGTAAAACAACAAGCGTGTTTTTTTGACAGGCTTTCTCAGCTATATTTAATTGATAAACTCTAGCCTCAATTTTATTGGGCCAAATTAAAGGATGTTCAATAAACTTTACCCCACTCAATTTACACACTCACATAAAATAATTCAATTTAAACAACATATTAGAAATAAAAATAAAATTTGAATTTCACGTTCTTTAGTAAATTTTCATTACATAATCCTCTTGAAAATTGATTTAAACTGTTAAATTGTATAAAGTTAATTTGTTTAAATTTTTAATTTAATTTTCCCCTTCTAACTTTAACTGCAACTCCATGTTTAAAAGCTTTCATTTCTTCACCGCTTAAAACCGCTTTACCAACCGCTACCAAATTATCTTCTTCATCTACAACTATCACTTCATCTTGAGGCCTTAAATCTTCATTAACCTCAATAACATGTTTTGCAAAAACGTTTTTTCCTTCAATCACATATTTAGCAGCCTCATTTTTAATTTTAATTTTACAACGAAGCGTTTTAACTTTTAAAATTCTTTCAGCTCCATCTAAAGTTAATGCTAATAACCCATCTTTAGCGCGTAAAGTAGCTAAAAGCTTGTTATTATGATAGATATATCTTATTTTACCTGTATTTCTAGATTTTACAATTATAGAGTTTTCTGGAAAAAGCATTTTTCCAATATTTTTACCAAATTGATAGTTGGCAATGCTTCTTATCTTAATTAAATCCCTATTTACTTCTTTATTCTTCTTCAATTATTTCAGCTCCTTTACTTGCTTCAGAAATGTAAATTTTAGCTTTAATCCCTTCTTCTTCAAAAACATTCTTTATAACTTCAACAATCTTCATAATATTTTTCGGTTTAAAATTAGCTATAGCTATGATTGCTGGCCCCGCTCCACTTAAAGTTACACCTAAAGCTCCAGCTTTTAAAGCCTCTATTTTAACCTTATTAAAGTATGGATATAAGCTTGCTCTAGCAGCCTCAATAATTTTATCCATTTGCATTCCTAAACCAATTAATTCTGGATTAGAAAGAATCATTCCAGCTGTTACTGCTGAGGCACCGCTAATATTGCTTATAACTTTTTTTAACCCAACTTTTTTTGGTAAAATTCTTCTAGTTTTTTCTGTGCTTTCTTTAGAAAAATTTGGAACGGCTAAAATAAACTTTAATTTTTTTGATGGAAAAAAACTAAATATTTTCATAGGTTTATAAGATAAAATTATTGTAAAGCCACCGTAAATTGCTGGAGCAACATTATCGGCATGTGCTACTCCAGCAGAAGCAATTTCTCCTATTGAAGCCAATTCAACAAGCTTTTCCTTATTAAAGTTAAGATTAAACAAACGGTTTATAGCTAAGGCCGCGCCAGCAGCGCTTGCACCGCTGCTTCCTAACCCTGAACCTGGTGGAATACCCTTAAAAATTTTGATTTTAACTCCGTAACTTAATTTTTCTTGAAGCGTTAAAGCAACTTTTCCAGCAGAGTTTTTTTCAGGTTCTATAGGAATTTTATTAGCATATTTACCTTTAACTTCAATTAAAACCTTTTTCCCGCTTATTTTCTCTACTTCTATAAGATCATACATAACATTTAAAGCTAAACCTTGAACATCAAAGCCTGGACCTAAATTTGCTGTTGTAGCTGGAACCTTAACTACAACTCTTGAAAATTCCTTCAAGTCTTTCACTTCTTTTAACATAAGAAATTAACTTTAATAAAACTTATAATTTTAAGTTTACAAATAAAATATATTCTTGTAAATCAAAATTTTTAAAGGGGAAAATTTTGAATTGCGAAATTTGTGGAAGAGAAATTGTTGGAAAATCCTATAATAGAGTTGTTGAAGGTGTAAAAATGGTTTTATGCGAAAAGTGTGCCTCTCATGGCGAATCCTATTTTCAACCTATTACTTTAAGCAAGCAAGGCAAATCTACTAAATTAAAAACAGTTAATAAAATAAAATCTTCTAAAACTCCAGTTATTAATGAAGAATACTTAAAGCTAGAGGTAACCTCTGATTACTTTACAAAAATCAAATCAGCTAGAGAAAAAATAGGTTTAACTCAAGAAGAATTTGCTAAAAAACTAAATGAAAAACTTTCAGTTATTCAAAAAATTGAAGTGGGAAAAATTATTCCAGATATTAATTTAGCGAGAAAAATAGAAAATTTATTGAAAATTAAGCTTTTAACCCCCACTCAAGAAGAAAAAAGCAGCTGCAAAACTGCTGAAAAACCAACTTTAACATTAGGAGATTTAGCTAAAATAAAATATAAATCTAAAGAATGAATTCAACTTCCATAAAATCGGAAATCAAAATATCCTTATTTCCCGTATTCGGTTAGGGAATTTACCATTTAGCTTATTTAATCATTAAGCATTAGTAAGGATTAAGTGTAAAATAAAGAGTTTGTGTAAGGGCTATAAAGCCTACAAAGACGTTTAAGTTAATAGTGTGAAAATTATGGTATCCAAGTAATGGCCTAGCCAGGATTGTGGTCTGTCTTCAGTTCTAGAAACTAAAGCATGGGCCCCTAGTAAAGCGAGAAAAATTCAATCAAAAAATTCCCCTCTTCTTCCGTCACTTCGTTATTTTAATTTAAGACTCCATATACTTATGAACAACTTATGAACATGAATATATTTTAGGACATATCTCAAAACATATAAGCCATAAAATATTCATTATAATAATTTGCTGTAACTCGCTTGTATGAGGCGTGAAGCCATCGCCAGAGAAATTTTATAGATGGGAACATTCTGGACATTCTGATTCGATAAAAATAAGCCATCTCAGAATTTCTATAGCGTTGGGAAGCTCTATAGCTTCTTCTGCTATTTTTTGGTAGCGTAAAGCACCGAACTTATCGGTTATGAAAACTGTGGGAAAAGGCAAGCTTCTAGATTTATCAATGAAAGTAAATCTTTCAGTTGTTGCTCTGCTTTGGTCTAAAAGTAGTGGAAAAGGCAATCCATCTTCTTCTCCCTGTTTCTTCGCATCCTCAAAGTTATCAAAGGAAACAGCTAAAATTTCAGCTTCAAGAGCCTGAATTTCCTTATAAACTCCCGCTAATTCCTTAAGCTTCTTTCTACAATGCGGGCACGCCCTTCCATGATGAAAAATTAATACAAGATTTTTCCTCTGCTTAAAATCCCAGAGATTCACATCCGTACCCTTACTAGAAGGCAAGTTTAAATAGGGAACCACTTCTTGAAGCTCCAGTTTAGGCTGTACATTTGCTTCCTTCTCTCCCTTCATAATACCTCACCCCTATTTTAATTTCAATTAATCTTCTTATTTAATGTTAAGTTTGATTTACTTCTACTTTATCGTAATAAGTTGTAAATTGACACCTCGAGCTGAGAGATTCTTGTCTCGAGAGCCTTCACCGGTTTAATTTTTCATAGCCATTCTAGGCTCACAATAACCTATCCTACTCCACTTTAAGAGCTGGGTCTTCCCATAGCTTCGTTAACAGCCTATACTGGAGGCTGGCCGCCTAAGTAGACCCTAACTAATGCAGGGCACTCTGAATATTTTTATTTATGTTATGTAAGTTAATACTTAGATTTGGGAGGCTAAAGGCATGGATCTGGGGCTTAAGAATCGTGTTGCCATAGTAACTGGATCAAGTCGAGGAATAGGAAAGGCCATAGCCTATGGTTTAGCGAAAGAGGGCACTAAGATAACTATTTGCGCAAGAAACGAAGATCTGGTGAGAAAGACTGCTAAAGAAATCGAATATTTAACTAGAACTGAGGTTTTGCCGGTGAAGGTAGATCTTTCTAAAAAGGAAGATATTAAGGATATGGTGAAGGCAACTATGCAGAAATTCGGTAGGATAGACATTTTAGTGAATAATACTGGTGGGCCTCCATCAGCACTCTTCACGGAAACCTCGGAGAAAGATTGGATCGAAGCCGTAAACCTGCTGTTAATGAGTGTTGTAAATTGCTGCATGGAAGTGATACCCTATATGAAGGAGAATAAATGGGGGCGAATAATCAATATGACATCTTTTGCAGCGAAGCAACCTGCTGAAAGACTGATTTTATCTAATGCTATCAGAGCTGGGGTGCTAGGCCTAACAAAAACCCTTGCGAACGAATTAGCAGAGTACGGTATCTTAGTCAACAGCGTTTGTCCTGGATGGACTCTCACTGAGAGGGTTATGGAGTTAGCGCGTTCCATAGCGGAGAAGACTGGAAAGACCAGCAATAATGTGATATTCGAATGGGCAAGTAGCATACCGCTAAAGCGTTTGGCTCAACCTGAAGAGATTGCTAATATGGTGGTCTTCTTAGCTTCGGAAAGGGCTAGTTACATAACTGGAGCCGTGATACAGGTTGACGGTGGCCTCATTAAATCATTGATCTAACACAGAATCACATTATCAAAGGTCTAGAACGCGAGAAGGAAGAAGACAACCGCTAAACTCATTCTTAACATAATAGCAAATCCATATATGAACGAATCAAATAATCCCTTTCAGAAGTTTAGACGTACCCCATCGCCGATACCATTATTTCCGCTTATATCATTGGAGAACGAGAAATCATTCGGTGCCAATGTTTAATCAATTTTTTTCGTAAGAGTAAAGAAGGATTTTACAAGTAATTCATCAATTATATTTTTAAGACATTTGGCAAGCAAATTATCATGTTCCAACACCAGCAAGGATTGTGAAAGTAAAAGATGCAATCATAATTCTATAAAAAATTTATGGCTAAGGAGATTTAAATAGTTTTGAGATAAGTTTGATAAAAACTTGAGAAAGATGATTTTCCCTTGCAAGAAGTAGTTGTGTTGCGTTGGGGTCATAGACCTAGAGATTTAAGGGTAACAACGCATGTAGCTTTAACTGCAAGAGCTTTTGGCGCATCAGGTTTAATCCTTTCTGATGTTGAAGATGAAAAAGTTGAAAAATCCATTATTAAAGTTAAAGAATTATGGGGTGGAAACTTCTTTTTTAAAATGGGGATACCATGGCGTAAAGCTGTTGAAGAATGGAGAAAAAATAATGGGATTGTTGTTCATCTTACAATGTATGGGGAAAACATAGCGTCAAGCAATGTTCTTCAAAGAATAAAAGATACTAGAAAAAACGTTTTGCTTATAATTGGAAGTCAAAAAGTTCCAAGAATCTTTTTTTCACCGGAGGTTTCAGATTTTAATGTAGCAATTGGAAATCAACCTCATTCTGAAATAGCAGCAATAGCTGTTTTTTTAGATAGATTTTTTGAAGGAAAGGAATTAACTAAAGAATTTAAAAATGCTAAACTACGGATAATACCATCTGAAAGAACAAAGAAGGTCTTAAGGTTAACTTAAACTTTTTATTTTACTTGCAGCATTAATAATATACTAAAGGTTGATGAAAAACGTCAAACTTAACTGAATTTATTTTTGGCTTTGGAGGCTGAAATTTGACAGTTGTGGACGATCAATTACTTGAAGTAGCAAAGTTTTTTGGCGGTGAAGATGGTATAAAAATAATTCAAGCGTTAGAAAAGCTTGGTGAAGCTACAGATGAAGCTATAGCTGCAGAATCCGGTGTAAAGCTGAATATTGTAAGAAAATTTCTATATAAAATGTATAGTCATGGTTTAATTTCAGGTATTAGAGCTAGAGATGAAAAAAGAGGATGGCTTATTTTTTATTGGAGAATTCAAAAGGATCAATTGAACGCATTTATAAGAAATAGAAAAAGAAAAGCATTAGAAAAACTTAAAAAAAGGCTTGAATATGAAAAACTTCATGAATTTTTTATTTGTGAAAAATGTCATAATGTTAGAGTTAGTTTTGAGGAAGCAATGGAATCTGCTTTTAAATGTTTAAATTGTGGCGAATCATTAAAAAGCTTTGACAACAGCAAAATTATAGAATTTCTAACTAAAAAAATTAAGCAATTGGAGGAGGAATTAAAAAATGAATGATTACTCTTTAAGTTATGAAAACGCTTTAAATCTTCTTAAAAAAGCTGGTTGCAATGAATCAGTTATTGAGCATTGTATTGCCGTTTCAAAAATAGCAGTTGAAATAGCTGAATCATGTTTAAGAAAGGGAAAAAAACTAGATTTAAATGTTATTAAAATTGGTGCACTTCTTCATGATATTGGAAGAGCTTTTACTCATGATGTAAAACATGGAGTTATGGGTGCAGCTTTAGCTAGAGCTATGAATCTTCCTACTTCAATCATAAGAATAATAGAGACTCATGTAGGTGCTGGGATTCCAGCTGAAGAAGCTGAAGAAATAGGGTTGCCTAAAAAAGACTATATACCGTTAACAATAGAAGAAAAAATCGTTTGTTATGCAGATAAATTAACTAAAGGAAGCATTAAAATTAATTTTTCTCAAGCATTAAAAGAGTTTGCTGAGACATTAGGAAAGGAGCATCCTGCTTTAACCAGATTGAATCTTCTTAAAGAAGAAATTTTATCATCCTGCTCTGAAATTTAAAATTTAAGCTTTTAATTTAACTGAAATTAAATTCTCCTCTAAAATTTTAATTGGATTTAAAGATAAATCGCTTAAAATAATTTGGTTGCTTGGTATAAACTTTTTAAAAATAGTTAAAACCATTGGTAAATCATTTTTTTCAACTATTGAATGCACTCCTTCCCCTATCATGTTTTGAGCTGCTCCTAAAGCTCCAGCCTTTTCAACAGCATTAATTAATTTTAAAACTCTTTCGCTAGCTAATTTTGTTTCAATCGCAAATTGTTTAGCAGCTTCAAGAAAGTTTTCTAAACATGGATTATCAAGTATTCTTTTTAAAGTTTTTCTTCCAACTTTATTTATTTCTTTAAGCTTAGCTTTAGAAAGGAAACTTTTAGTTTCAACAGTTTTGAACACACCAGAAACAAGCTTTAAACCAGGTTTTATAGGTATTCTTTTTATAATTGCTACTCCTGGACCGCCAGGTTTTATGGTAATTACACATCCCCCACCATAAATTAATGGTGGAACAGTTCCTAAACCTGTTTTACATTCGATTTCAGTTTTATGAGCGATCATCCCCACTTCATTTAAACTTAAATTTAAACCCAAAGCTTTTGATAAAGCTATTGAAGTTGTTAATGCTCCTGCAGCACTTGTTCCGAATCCTGCAGCTATAGGAACATCTATTTTATGCTTAATAATAACCTTAAAGCGTTTATTAATCAATTGAAGAATATTTTGAGCTGCTTTTTTTGAAGTTAAAGCATTTTTAGTATAAACATCGTTTATGTAAACTTTAATAGAATTTTCTTTAGCAGGTTCAACATTTACTTCAGTTATAACTCCATTGGAGAGAAGAAATCCCCCCCCTCTGGCACCTATAAATTTAGGATCTTTACAATTATTAAAAGCCTCGAAAAAACTTGATAAACCAGCTGAACAATAAATTTTCATTTAGCTTTTACACTCCTTAATGAAGGAAAAATTTTATATGCAATTGAAAGAATTGGCGGTCCTAAAATAAGCAAAAAAGGTATTTCAGTTAAAAAGGTCCAAATAAACCATATTAGGCTAGCATAAATGGGCATTTTATAGCCTCCTCCAGCAGATTGAGGCAAAACTAAAAATTGACTAAAGCTCCAAACTCCAAAACCTATTATTAAGCTGCCTATGGTTAAGCCTGAAAAACAAGCGAGACTATAACTTCTCCATTCAGCTTTAAAACGACTAAAAAGCAAAAGAGTTAAACAACTTAAAACAGTTATAATTATAAAAATTAATGTTACCTCAAAAGAGATTAGTTTAAAGAGATAAAGAGTAGAAACGATTAATGTTGGGAAAAGAAACAAAATTATTGAAGCGGCAACAGTCTCCATCCAGCTAAATTTTCGTTTAGAAAGCAAACCAATTAAATAAAAACAGATAAAATTAGCTGGAACACCAACAGTTAAACTTAAAAGAGCATTTCCATGAATAATTAAATCACTTAAAAATATTCCTATTGCAGCTCCTAAACCACCGATTGAAGGCTTAAAAAGAACAGCAAAAATAGCTGGAATTATAACTACTGGCCAAAACCTAACAATCCCTATTGCAGGCGTAAATATGCCTAAATAGGTTAAATAACCAAGAGCCGCATAAAGAGCTGCACAAACACTTGTTAAAATAATGTCTAAAGGTTTCATTAAAATGAAACCTCTTTAACTATTTAAAGTTGAGGGGTTGAACAAAATGCTTTATAAAACTTCTCTATATAATCAAGCAATTGTTTAAAGTCTTTATAGACTTCAATTTTTATAAGGTGCTTAAAAATTGGAAGTTTTAATTTCCGAAAAAATTAATAAAAAACCTCAAGAAACTTTAAACTTTTTTAAGATCTTAATGCTAGAGGAAACTAAGGAATTAGCTATAAAAATAGAAAAAGTAACCGAAGAAAATGGCTTTATAAAGTTGTTTGTTGAAGGGGAAGATTTAGAAGTTTTCTTAAATATTATTAAAAAAACTTTTGGTTTAGCACCAAGTCACATTAACAATTTAAAGATAAATCCTATATTCAAAGCATTTATTTCAAAGATACAAAAAGATAAGCTTTATCTACAAGCTGGAATCATTCATCCTAAGCCTCTTGATAATATTTATATACCGATTGAAACTCTTTGGAGTCAACTAACTTATGGAAAAAAAGAAGATATTAATAATATTGCAACTCAATATTGTTTATTTAAAGATTTTCCAGTAGAAGTTCGAGCTGTGCATGTAAATGAGAGTTATGTTGAAGCAGCTTTTTCAGATAAGCAACTTCAACTTTTCTGGGAATGGCAAAATTTTCCATTTGAAAGAGTAATCATAGCTGACACATTAATAAACGAAGTTAAAAAGGCTATTAAATTGGCACATGCTAAAATGGAAATTGCAGAGATTAAATCTTTAAGTTTATTAACCCATTTATTAACTTGCAAACTTGCCATTTCAAGCAAGGATTTAGCTTTTAAACTACAAAAACATCTTCCATCTTCACGCATATTAGCTTTTATACCTAAAAATGTAAAAATTGATTGTTAAAGTTTATTCACCAATTATTTGAAGAATTAACTCTCGATCCCGTTTTCTAACATCTAACTCTAAAAAAACTATTTGCTGCCATGTTCCAAGAAGCAACTTTTTATTTTCAAATGGAACAGTTAGGCTTGGTCCAATTAAAGCTGCTCTAACATGGGAATGTCCATTTCCATCATGCCACATTTCTTCATGCCTATAATAAATGTTTTTTGGTGCAATTCTTTCTAGCATAGCTGGAAAATCTTTTAGTAAACCTGGCTCATACTCAATTGTTGTGACAGCTCCTGTTGAACCTGGAACAAAAACAGTTACTATACCACTTTTTAAATTCACATTTTCAATAACTTCCCTAACTTTTTCAGTAACATCTATTATATCGCCTTCACCATTAGTTTTAAATCTTATTCTTTTAGTTTCAACCTTCACCTTCATCACCTTACTTAAACTTTAAATAAGAAAAATTAAAAAGTATTTAAATTGAATATTTAAATAAATGAAGCTTTTAAAAAGAATTCATTTAATTTTAATTAATATTTTTTTATCTTTATGGCATAAACTTCATTTTAAACCTGTAAAAATAAAGATTTTAGGTAAAAAATTTGTTTTTATTCCTGGGGTATTTTTACCTTATGGTGTAGCTACAAGCAAATTTTTAGCTAAAAAATTGATTGTTAAAAATGACGATTATGTTTTGGATCTTGGAACAGGTTCAGGAATTCAAGCTGTTTTTGCAGCTGAAAAAGCTAGAAAAGTTATAGCGGTAGATATAAACCCTAAAAGCATTTTATGCACTAAAATAAATGCTAAAATAAATAATGTTGAAGAAAAAATTGAGGCTAGAATAGGTGATTTATTTATACCAGTAAAAAATGAAAAATTTGATTTAATAATATTTAATATGCCTTATTTGCCCCTTGCTCCTAAAAATGTTCTTGAAAAAGCTTGGTGTTGCGGAGAAAAAAATGAATTAATTAATCGTTTTCTATATGAAGCTAAAAACTTCTTAGTTGAAAATGGTAGAATTCAATTAGTTTATTCTTCTATTGCAGGGGATTTAAACAAACTTATGAATACAATTAAAGCTTTAGGTTTTACCCCTAAAATTTTAGCTTATAAAATTCTTCCTTTCGAAAAAATAATTTTAATAAATGCAACTAAAAATAAATAAGCTAAAATATTGTTCCTTTATGGGATTTAGCCAACTCATAATATCTTTCTGCATGCTTCTTTATTCTTAAATAGGTTAATTCATCAACTTTTTTAATTATTTTTCCTGGAGTACCAACAACAATTGATTTTGGCGGAATATATGTATTTTCAAGAAGTGTTGAATTCATCCCTATGATTGAGCCTTCTCCAACGGTTGAGCCTTCAAAAATTATTGCTTTTATTCCAATTAATACAATATCTTCAATTTTACAACCATGAATTACAGCTCCATGTGCAACAGTTACATAATTTCCTATTTCAACTGGTAAATGACCTTTTAATTCATCCCCTTCATAAATGTCTCCACCATGAATAATAACATTATCTTGAATGTTTGAATATTTACCTATAGTAATTTTTGCTACATCACCTCGAAGAACAGCTCCTGGAAAAATTGATGCCCCTTCAGAAACTTCAACATCACCAATTATTGTTGCTAAAGGAGAGACAAGCGCTTCCTTGTGAATTTTAGGAGTTTTCCCTTTATAAGAGAAAATTGGCAACTTAAACACCTAAAAGCCTTTTTAGATTTGTCTTTCAATTTCTTTATTTTCATCCATATTTTTCTCAATTATCTTTACAGATCCATCAGCAAATAAATCAATTATATTATAGGAATGCCCTAATCGTCCTCTAGTTTTAATGCTTGAAACAGTTCCAGCATTAATTAAAATTGTACCATTTATTTTTAAGGCTCTTCCTACATGTCTGTGCCCCATTAAAACAAAGTTGACTTCTCTAGCTAAAATCATTTCTAAAATGTCTCCAGCATCTTCAAGAACGTTTGTTTCTCTTCCAGCATGTGGAACCGGAACCAAATGATGATGAAACACTACAATTTTTAAATAATCTTTAGGTAAAGCTTTTAGTTTTCTATCCAAAAGGTCTTGCCTTCTTCTACCCAGTCTTCCAGCATCTCTATCTGGTTCTGGGCTATTCATTATAAAAAATGCTGCTTTACCAACGTGAACCTCATAATCCATCGGTCCAATCATTTCTTTAAAAAGTGATTGACCATAATTTCTTTCATCATGATTTCCTGGAGCAACAATTATTTTACTTTCAAAAAGATTAATTTTTTCTAAAGCAAATTCATAATCCGGAAGAACACCATTTTCAGTTAAATCTCCGCTATGAACAATAACATTAGGTTTAGGATCCAAACTATTAATTTCTTTAATAGCTTTATCTAAAAATTTTTCCATGAATCCTCCAAACTTAGATATATGAGTATCAGATATATGCACTATTCTAAAGGCTAATTCTTTCAAATAGGATTTCACCACCCCTTTAAAAAGCTTATAAAAATTAATTTTTATAAGCTTTTTAAACTAATATTAAAAACATTTTATGCAGAAAATTCTTTACCACAGTTTGGGCATTTAATTAAACCGCAGCTTCCTAAAGCAGCTGAATTGCATCCAGCGCAAGCAAAAGTTCTAGCGTAAGAAACATCAAATTTAAAACCGCAATGAGGGCATATAACTATGTTTTTTGATTTTAAAACAGATTTACGCATTGAATCACCTTCTTTTTAAAATAAAACCTATCCTTCTATAAAAATTATATTTTTTTTAAAGAACTTTCTCTAAAGCCTCCCTCAATTTAGGAACTGTTTGATAAAAAATTATTTCATTAGGTTCTATCCATTTCATTTCTGTATTTTCCCAATCTAACCTAATTTTTTCAGGATATTTCACTTCAAAAAGATATGGGTAAACAATCCATTTTATTTTTTTCTCTTCATCCAAAACCTCTATTAAATCGCCTTTTCTAACTAATTCTATATCTGTTTTGCTTAAATTTGTTTCTTCTTTTATCTCTTTATAAGCTTGTTCATCGGGATTTTCCATTTCTAAGTAACCGCTTATTCCAGACCATTTTCCTTTATAAGTTCCAACTTTTTCGCTTCTTTTAACTAAGAGAATTTTTTCACCGCTTTTTAAAAAGCAGGTAACAACTTTTTTTTCTAAAAATACCATTCTAACAGCACCAATCAAAATTGCTTATAAAATTTAATATTTGTTATTTGCAATTAATTTCTAAAATAATATTTTTTAAAATCACAGTTAAATTTTGCTAATTGTTAAAGAATGAAATTGTTTAAATAGCACAGATAGCCTTATAAAGCTCTGTTCGTCTATCCTTAATGCAATTAACTTCCCAAACTCCAGGAATTCTAACAATATGTTTATTATGCGCTTCATTTAAATTAACTTCAGCGGTAATAATCATTTCTTCATTTTTATTTGCTTTAATTAACGGTTTACCAAAGCAATTTATTATAATGCTTTCACCATAAAATTTGAATCCTCTTTCTTCACCCACTCTGTTAACCGCAATTAAATTAATATGGTTTTCTACAGCTCTTGTTTGAACTAAATAATTTGTGTAAAACTCTACTCCTTCAGCCCAATTTGCTAAAACAATCAATAATTCAACATTCATTAATGTTAAAACACGTGCAGTTTCTGGAAAAAATATATCATAGCATATTGCTAAACCCAATTTACCAATAGGAGTATCAATTGTTTGAATAAGATCTCCTTTATTAACGAATTTATCTAAACCTTGATATGGTAAATGTGTCTTTCTATATTTAGCTTCAATTCCATTTGGGCTTATTAAAACTGCAGTATTATAATATTTATTAGACGATTTCTCTACTAATCCAACAGCAACCCAAACATTTAATCGTTTACAAAAAGCTTCAAGCTTTTTAGTTGATTGCCCAGGGATCGCTTCAGCCACTTCTTTAACTTCATTAAAATTTAAAACATAACCGGTTAAAGCGCATTCAGGAAAAACTACTAGTTTTGCGTTTTCCTTTAAAGCAGCCTCCTCTATATAACGTTCAATTTTATAAAGATTTTTTTCTACATCCATTAAGGCAGGGTTTATTTGTGCAGCAGCAACCCTTAATTTTCTTTCATTCATAAAATTTAAGTTTAACAATCAATATTTTAAACTTTCTTTTGCAAGCTTTATTTTAATTTTAAACTTGTTAACCTAAGCTTTTTCATAAGATTTTCAAAGCGTATTTGGTTTAAAGTTGACCAATCAAATTCTTCAGCTTCTCTATATTCTAATTTAATAGCGTTGTTTTGGCAAGCAGCTATGCAAGAACCGAAGCCATCGCATAATTTTTCATTAATCAATTTGGCTTTTCCATTTATCATTTGTAATGCTCCTGTTAAACATGCTTTAATGCAGCTTTCGCATCCAATACATTTGTCTTCATCTATGGCTACTATAAATCTTGTTTTCTTGTTTTCAGCAGTTTTAATGAATATGCCCATGGGCTTTCCTCTCAGCTTCAATCATGGATGTATCTATTATCCCAGGTTTATAAACTTCAGTTTCTCCAGATTCAATTCTAACAATGTAATGAATCGATTTTATATCATTTCTTTTTGAGTTTTCAATTGCTTTATTAACCATCATATGAATAGCGTGGCAACATGGCACTTCCATTGTATATACTTCAACATTTTTAGCTGAAGTTTCTTTAATTACTAAGGATAGTTTGTTTAGGAGTCTATCTGGATCTTCAAGCAATGGGCATCCTATAATTACTGTTTCTCCTTCCCTAAATTTTTCTCCAAATTTTCTATTGGATAAAACTGTGCAGTCAGCTGCTATTATTAATTTTTCTTTTTGAAGAAATGATGCTTGAGGATGAACTAGCAATATTTTAACAGGCCATTGAACAACCATTTTTATTCACTAATTTAAAATTTAAATTTATGGATTCACATTAATTATTCCCGAAAAAATAAGGGATAAAAATGAAAAAGTTATGGGATGAACCATACTATGTAACTTTTGAAATAAAGAATGAAAAATGCAAAGTGTTGAAATTAATGAGTGATTTAGGTATTCAACAATTTAAAATAAGGGATATTAGAGGGTTAAGTGGAGGTTTAATAAGGCATTTAGTAGAGTTATCTTTGGATGAAATTAAGCATATTCCTAAAGAAAAAATTAATAAAATCGTAAAGTTAACTAAAAGTTCAGCAGCTTGGATTGAAAGCGAAGGATGCGATGTTTGTAATGCTATATTATCTCATGGTTCATTTTTAGTTTCTGGAAGAACAATCCAAAATTCCATTATTCTCTACAATTTTGTAACACCAAGTTTTGATGCCTATAAAAGTATAATTTCAGCTTTGGAAACTAACAAATTTGAAGTAAAAATATTAAATTTAGGAATGTTTAAATTTAAGAAAAAGGTTTTAACCGAAACACAAGAAAAAATATTATGGCTTGCATTAAAAACAGGTTTTTTTGATTATCCTAAAAAAATTAGCATAGATAAGCTTTCTCGGAAGTTAGGGATAAGCGCCTCAACTTTCTCTGAAATTGCTAGAAGAGGTATTCGAAGATTGCTGGAGTATTACTTTGAATAGTTAATTAAAGCTTTTTTAAGCATTTTTACGCTTTTTACCCATTCTTCATCATTTTTAACCCAGGGTGTAGCCATTAATGATAATCTAATGACATTTTTTGGTTGTCCATAAAATGGTTCGCCAGGGATAGCTACTATTCCATATTCATTAATGAGTTTATCAGCAAGTTTAGTGCCATCCTTATTTGTTTTAATTAAAGCATAAAGTGCACCAAATGCTCCATTTTTTGGTAAAATTAAAGGTAAATTCTCTTCAATTAACATTGTTAATCTTTGAGCTAAAATTTTGCATGCCCATTCATGCACAATTTTATTTTTTAAAAATGCTTCAAGAACTTTAGCGCCTATAGTGAATCCTGAGGTGGGACTGCTAAGCGTTTCTCTTCCAATAAAAGCTTCCATTAATTTTATCCAATGACTGCTTGCAGTTGCAAAACCAAACCTTAAACCAGCCATTAAACAGGTTTTTGAAAGGCTTGAAATAATACACACATTTTTATAGTATCTTCTTATAATTCTTTTAAATTCATCTATTTTTTCTTGAAGAAAGTTTCTATCAAATTCTGCTTTATTAGAAGTTAATTTTAAGATTGTAAATAGATATGGTGCATCCCAAATCATCCCGCAGCCTCTTTCAGTTAAAACTTCAAGAATTTTCTCAAAATCTTGTGTTGAAATATATCCTGTTGGATTATTAGGCATGCTGAGATAAAAAACAGAGTTTTCAACAATTTTCTCTTTTAAATCATCAATGTTAATTGATAAGTCATTATTTCTTTTTATACGAATAACTTGTCCCCCTCTATCTTTAACTATAGCCGGGATTACATCATATTCCCATCGAGAAAGAAAGACTTTTGCTTCAGGTTTTAATGATCGAAGAGCAGCTGTCATAGCTTGTTGTCCACCAGCTGTTACTATAACTTTATCAAAATCTTCATCATTTAATGGTACACCGTGAACTTCTTTAAAGTATTTTATTGCAAGTTTTCTTATTTGCAAGCTTCCTCCAGTCGGGGAATATGATAAACCTTTTGGAGTTGGATAATATGCTTCTAAAATACCCTCTTTTATAGCTTCAGCTATAACTTTAAGCTCAAGTGGTAAATTCTCATTTACCTTTACATCTATTTTATCGAATAAATTAATTTTAAATAGTAGTTTTCCTATGTTTCCACTGCTAAAATCAAATATGGGTAATCCTTTTTCTTCCCTTAAAGTTGCCTTGTTTATTGTTTCTCGTATAATTGGAGGGACAGTAGAAGAAAGAAGAAAGTTTTGCATGGTAGCAACCCATTTTTTTTAACCTTGCCTAATTATTTTTCTTTAATATAAAATTTTTGGAAAAATGAAAATGGGAAACTTAAAAATTAAAATTTTTTATTTTCCTAGCTAATTGAATAACTTTTTGAGCAACTTCAATAGGGTCTTTCCCAAGAATTATTACCATAGGTTCTTTTCCATAATCTCCTTCATGATATATTACGTCTGGTACTCCTCCAGCTTTTTTAATAGCTTCTTTGACTCCCCAAATTGTTGTTAAACCTTCCTTTTCTTTAATTTCAGGGGGCTCCATCCTTCTATCATAAAAGGAAATTTTTAACCCTAAATTTTTGCATAATTCAATTATTTTCTTTGAGTATTTTATATTCATAGCTGATTTAAACTCTGGATTTTCCTTCATAACAGTAATTATAATATTGGCTATATGTTTTGATGCGCCAAAATGTGGATATGCAGAAGCTTTTACTTTACCATTAAGCTTAACTATTCTTCCAGGTATACCAGCTACATCCATAATTGATTTAGAATAGCTTAAAGCCAATCCAATGTTTGATTGAGTTTCAGGTATTAACAAAGCCACTTCTGGAGTTGCTTCAAGCATTTCTACGGCCTTTTCTATAAGAATTAAAGCTTCATATTTTTCAGCTTCTTTATAAATATTGGCCATTGGGTTAACAGGTCCTACACCTTTACCAATATTGAAGGAGAATTGAATTGCGTTTAAAACAAACTCTTTAGCTTTTTCAACAGCTTCTTCAACATTTTTGTTTTTAGCTAAAAACGCTGTTATAGCTGAGGCAAAGACGCATCCTGTTCCATGAGTGTTTTTTGTTTGAATTCTTTCAGATTCAAAAATTTTAAAATCGCCCTTATAATATAATACGTCGTAAACCTTATTTTCAATTTCTAAATGTCCTCCCTTTACTACAACTGCTTCAGCTCCTAATTCAGCTATTTGTTTAGCCGCTTCCTTAGCATCATTTAAATCCTTAATTTCTCTATTTAATAAAACTTCAGCTTCCTTTGCATTTGGTGTAATAACTGTGGCTAGAGGAATCAATTTTTTAATCAATGCTTCAATAGAATCTTTTTTTAAAAGAGGTGCTCCGCTTTTAGCAACCATCACTGGATCAACAACCATTTTAAATTTATATTTTTCAGCTTCTTCAGCAACAACTTTAATTATCTCATTTGAATAAAGCATTCCTGTTTTAACAGCATCAACTCCAATATCTTCAATAACAGATTCAATTTGAGCTTTCACAATTCTAGGTGGGACATCATGAATTTCTGTAACGCCAAGAGTGTTTTGAGCTGTTATAGCTGTTATAACGCTCATGCCATAAACTTTTAAAGCAGCAAAAGTTTTAAGATCTGCTTGAATTCCAGCTCCAGCGCTTGAATCTGAACCAGCTATTGTAAGGGCTTTTGGAATTTTCAAATTTTTAATCCTCCCTTTTCAACTTTGAAAAACATAAATTAAATATTATTGTAGCAAAAAATGATGGAAGGCTTGCGCCAACCCATGGATAAAAATTAACTAAAATAAAATATGTTAATGCACCTAAAAACCATGAGATTAATGCTTTAACGTTTATAGTTTCTCTCTTATTGTAAAATTCTTCATTTTTATATTTTCCTTTTCTTAAAATAAAGAAATCTGAAAATAAAACCCCCAATAAAGGAGTAAAAAGAGCGCCAATCATTAATAAGAAAGATTCATAACGAGTTAAAGGGGTTGTTAAAGCCAAGATTACGCTAATTGCAACAACAATTAAAATTAATTTTCTTTGCTTAATTTTGGGGAAAAGATTTTGTAAGGAAACAGCTGCAGAATATATATCTGCAAAAGCATTATCTGTTTCATCAACCAAAATTAATGTTAATGCTAAAGTTCCGAGGAAAAGAATTGAAATTGATGAAACAATATCTGTAATACCTGTAAAAGCTATAATAGCTGCTCCTAAAAAATAAAACCATGTATTAGCAATTGTATAACCTATTGCTGTTCCAATAAATGCATCCCTATCCTTTTTAGCAAATCTATTATAATCTGAAATTAGAGGCCACCATGAAATAGGCATAGCTATCACTAAGTCTAAAGCTAAAGGTATAGGTAATTTGCCCAATCCAGGAGTTAAAAAATTAGTTAAAGCTTTAGGTTTAGAAAAAATTTGAATAGTTATCCATATTGTTGAAGCATAAATAAGCCATATAGCAGCTTTTTCAAGCCATTGACGAATAACAGCTATTGGACCGCCTAAAGCCAATAAAGTGCAAAATAATGCAAATATAAGAATCCATAAGGGTTCAGTTAATTCTCCTAGAAAATCTCCAAAAATTGATGTTGCAGCTTTACTCATAATAATAAATTCAAAACCTGTCCATCCTATAAGCTGAATAATATTAAGGTAAGTTGGAAAATATGAACCTTTAATTCCTAAAATAGCCCTGAGACTAACCATTGTTGGAACACCATAACGCGATCCTATAACTCCTGCTGAAGCCAATAAAAAGCTGCCAATAATTGAACCTATTAATGAAACAATTAATACTTCAATCATGCTTAAGCTTGGATATAAAAGTGATCCAGCCAAAAGTACAAGTAGACCAACACCTAAACTAGACCATAAAACAAGATAATCTATAAATCTTAATGTTTTTGCCTCGATTGGAACAGGGTTTATGCCCCATTCTGGAGGAAAACGAATTTTCAAACTAGAAGAGCCTCCATATTTATTTTTAAAGGCTTAAAATTCTTCATTTCAATAAGCATATCCATTGATTTAGCAAGTTCCATCATTAAGCATTTTTCTCTTAAAGAAATACCCGATCCTAAATCATTATTATTAAAAAATTTGCCATAATAACCATTTAATATAGCGGTTTTGGCTTTATTTAAAATTGAAAAAAGCTTATTTAATTCACCTTTATGCAAATAAATGCTTACATCATTTATAAATAAAATTTCCCTATTGCTTTCTAAAAACTTTTTGAAAACCTCCTCTATTGCTATAGCATTTTCTTCAGCTATTTTTAATATATCTTTTTTATTTTTTCCCTCAATTCTTGGAGCTTTAACCTTAGGTCTTAAATAAACTATTGTTGAATCAATATTTATATACTCAGTTAAAGGTAATCCAATAAATTCTTTATTAAAAACTTTTGTTTTTGGAGCTAAATCTATAATTGCTATTTTAAAGCCATAACCTAATTTAACAGCTTCTTTAAAAAGCTCAGCTGTAAACTTTGTTTTTCCACTTTTTACTTCTCCTAAAATCAAGCTTTTTTTATTTAAAAACTCAAGAAAACTCAATATGTTTCCCTACTCTAACCTTAATTTATTTAATATACCGGATTTATCAAGAATTAAAAGTGTAAAGTAACCTGCAGTGCTTCCAGTTATTGAGCTTATTGACCAACCAAACCAAAGAGTTAAAAGTGCAGGCAACCAGCCAGCTTTTTCAACCAAATTTAAAAGGGGCTTCCAACCTATAATTGGTGCAATTATAAAAAGGGAAATTGTAGCTCCTATAGTTACTGTTCCTAAAGGTTCAAGAAAAGCAACCGCATATCGATAATGCTTTCTATTCAGTTTTTTAGCAACTTTATAGCTTAATCCAACAATTAAGGCTCCTGGAATTCCTCCTGGAAAAGCAAATATTGTACCTAAACCAAGTAAATTTCTTATAATTCCTATTAAAGTAGCTGTTAAAGAACCCCAAAGGGGTCCAATTATTACACCTGCTAAAACATTAATAAAATGTTGAGCTGGAAAAGCTTTTGTCCCAAAAAACAAAAAATGAAGCGGTGCAATTACAACTCCGAGAGCTGTAAAGCAACCTGTTATAGCAATTTTTAAGGTTAATTTTTTATTATTCATTTATTTTTCCCTTCCCTACGCCGGCATTACCCGGATCAGGTTCAAGGGGTCGATGGCGGATTAGCCATCCTCTCAGCCGGGTTCCCCCAGCTCCCCCAGGGAACAACTATTAGTTAATTAAAAAAGCAATATTTTAACTTTTCGAAATTAAAATATTGCTTTTAATCTAGAAACCATCGGACGGAATTATTATTTTTTTTCACTTCAGAATGTATATTCTTCTAACACTTCATGATGTTAAAGCATTTTGTTGCTTAGCCTTTATGACATTCATTTAAATGTGGTCTCTTAAAATTGACTCTTTTCAAATTGGTTAATAATTATCGTTACTGGCATTATGATACATTTAAGTAAGTTTTAATTTTTGAAGTTGAATATTTTAGCAAACTCAATTTTATACTTCTAATTTTTTCTTTAATTGTTTCGCATGATTTTCAGTAAAAGTTACAAATTAGCTTTTTATAACAAAAAATTTTAATAGCTAAATTAATAAATTTAATTAAACCGAAAAGTTTATATATAAGTTTTTCAAATAAAGTTAGCCCTTACCAATATTTAAAATTATCTTGATTACAAATGAATCATTTAACGATTATTTAATCATATT
>CAZSNM010000008.1:42109-48673 GCA_964608455.1 uncultured Candidatus Bathyarchaeia archaeon
CTTGAAGAATAAGCATGAAAATTATTGTTATGGAGGAATTAAAGTTTGATTTCACAAAAAGAAAAAATTGTAAAAAAGGAAGAATTCAAGATTACAGAATGTCCTGAATGTAAAAGTAAGGAAATTGTTGAAGATTATGAACAGGGAGAAATTGTTTGTAAAAAATGCGGTTTAGTAATAAATGATCAAGTTTTAAATAAAGGACCTGAATGGAGAGCTTTCACTAAAGAGGAAAGAGAAGAAAGAGGGAGAGTGGGAATTCCATTATCTTTTTCAATTCATGATAAAGGTTTATCTACAGTTATTGAACGTGTAAATAAGGATGCTTATGGCAGAAGCCTACCGATGGATAAAAGAATTGAAATGCTTAGGCTTAGGAAATGGCAAATTAGAACAAGAGTTCACACCTCTATTGAAAGAAATTTAGCTCAAGCAATGGCTGAATTGGATAGATTAGCAGATAAACTTCATCTTCCCCCCCAAATAAAAGAGAGAGCTGCAGTAATCTATAGAAAAGCTTTAGATGCAGGATTAGTAAGAGGAAGATCTATTGCTGCTATAATGGCTGGAGCTGTTTACGCGGCATGTAGATTTTCAGAAACTCCAAGAACTCTTAGAGAAGTGATTGAAGCAAGTGGACTTAAAAGAAGGGATGTAGCTAGATGCTATAGACTCTTAATTAAAGAATTAAACTTAAAGATGCCAATTGAAGACCCAATGAAAAGCATTTCAAAAATTGCTTCTAGACTTGGTCTTTCTATGGAAACTCAAAGCAAAGCTATAGAAGTTTTAAGGCAAGCTAAAGCTAAAGGTTTAATTGCAGGTAAGGATCCTTTAGGTTTAGCGGCAGCAGCTCTTTATGTAGCTTGTGCAATGGATGGAATAAAGAAAACTCAAAAAGATATTGCTATGGCTGCTGAGGTTACGGAAGTAACCGTTAGAAATAGATATAAAAGCCTTAAAGAAGCTTTAGGGTTAAATGTATAAAAAGAAGATTTTTAAACAGCAACTTTATGGTTTATTTTAGAATTTCCTTTATAGATCTAATTTTTTAATTAATTTTATGAAAGATTGAAAACTAAACTTTATTGAACCCATAAATTTAAATATAAGAAAAAACCATTTTTAATTCGTGTTTATTAATAAGAGCGTTTTAAAAATGGGATTAAATAAAAAATTGAAACAAGATTTCTTTTTGGAGGGAAAAAATTAAAGAATGGCTGATGTTTGCCCAGTTTGCGGCCTGCCTAAAGACCTTTGCGTTTGTGGCACAATCAGTATGGAACAGCAAGCTATTAAAATTCGCTTAGAAACTAGAAAATGGGGTAAACCAACTACAGTAATAGAAGGTTTAGATGGAAAAAGTGTTGATTTAAATCAATTAGCTGCTAAACTTAAAGCTGCTTGTGCTTGCGGTGGTACAACAAAAAATAATATGATTATTCTTCAAGGAAACCATAGAGAAAAAGTTAAAAAACTTTTAATTGAGCAAGGTTTTCCAGAATCTATAATTGAGCTTCATTAGAAAAATGAAGCGTTTTAATTTAGCCAGCATTATTGAAGCTTTTAAAAATTTGAAAAGATATAGAGGAATCTTACTTTGCCCTAGATGCGGAAGCTTTGAAATTGCAGCTTCTACACCATTTGATGGAGCTATTTTCCCCTGTAGATATGTATGTTTAAAATGTGGTTACTCAAATTTTTTATTTTTGGAGGTTTCAAGAAATGATTTAAAAAGGTTTGCTGAAGTTTTACCTTAATTTTTTTCCGCATTTATCGCAATAATTAGCGTTTTTAGGAACATAGTTTTTGCAGCTATTGCATAATATATAATCATATTTTCCTGCGTTTAATTGTTGAGAACCATTAAATTGGGTGGATGCATGCGAATGATTGGATGGTTGAGAAAATTGCGTTGAATAATCATATCGAGGAAGCTTTCCTGTTCTAAAAAAGTAGTTTAGTTCCCAATTAGCTTTAGCTAATCTTTCTTTTAAACCCAATATATTTCACCTTTAAAGAAGTAGTGATGCATTTAGATTAAAAACTATTTTTAAAAATGGTTGAGATAAAAAACAGGTTTAAGATTAAAAAATTTATTTACTCTTTTAAACAGGTTAACGAATTTGAATTATGGTTTAAACCATTTAAACATTAAATACTCGATTTTTTTTGATTTAACGCTTGAAGCTGCTATTATAAATTGTTTTCTAACCGTTGTAGCTAACCTTCCAGCTCTAACAATTTCAAAAGGACCCATTAAATCTTTTTTATCTCTAACTGAAATTATAAATGGTGCATGATCTATTCCAGGTCCATGCTCATAAACAGCAAAATCTGCTCCAAACTTTATTCCAGGTGTAACAACATAACCTTTACTTCTTAAATCTTTATAAACCATATAAGCCCTTTCAAATCCCTTATATGATTTGGATGCTAATTCAATTAAATCTTTTTTTTCAACAAGTTTACCTGTTTTTGCATTTATTATTTCGATTTTATTTGTTTCAAGAAGATAAAGCCCCTCCATTAAATCTAATGTTAATGGCGCATTAAAATCTTGATTTGGTTTAGGTTTAGATATGCCGATAGGTTTTCCATAGAATCCAAGTCTATAAAGAGCCACTCCATCTTGAGGATTCCAAATTACTATTCTAGTGCCTAAAAGTTCACCTTGAATCATTTTATCTCACTTTTTTATGGTGATATAGCAATTAACCTTATTATATCAATTATGTTTATTCCAATATCCGATATATTTTCTATTCGCTCTATAATATCTCTTATTAACAATAATACTGGGATTGGAAGTTGAGCTGAAAGCAATGTTAAATCCAATTTTCTACGGGCTAAATCTATTTCTTTTTCGCACTCCTCAACTCTATTTACCATTTCTAAAGCCTTTCTATAATTAAAGTTTAATGAAAATATTGTTTCTCTTAATTTTATTGTCTCATCAAGAACCATAAAAGCAAATTTGGAAAGTTCATCTGCTTGATTTATTTTTATATTCCAATTCCCCTCCATAAAATTAATTAATCTATATCCTGCTGCTTCAGCATTATCTATAATTTTGCTAAATTCAAAAATTAAAGTTAAAAAAACCTCTTTTGAAGTCAAAAAGAATCCTGTTGAAGCCACTTCATCTATAATTCCCCTTTTCAATTTAATCGAATCATTTATTAGGTTTTGCATTTTTTCATAATGCTCCTTAGCTTCTTCCTTTCCATTTTTTGTTATGCAATCCACAATTAAACTTAATTCTCTTATAACATCTAAAATTAAGCGTGCATAATCTTGACATAAATTTAAAAATCTTCTTTTTATAGCTTCCTCATTTTCTATAGGTAAAACCAAAGCTTTCACCACCGTTAAAATTCAACTTTAAAATAATGTTAATAATACTTCTTCTTTTAAATGTTAATTAATTCTTCATTTCTTCAAATAAAATTTCTCCATTAAAATACTTTTTTAATTTTTCTTCTATATCAATTGTTTTAACTCTTATTTGCTTCCATGAATCTCTATCTCTTAAGGTTACAGTATCATCTTTTAATGTTTGTCGATCAACTGTAATTGCTATTGGCACACCAACTTCATCAGCTCTAGCATATCGTCTACCAATAGATCCCTCTTCATCATAAAAAACATTAAAATTACAATTTAATAATTTAAGATAGATTTCCCAAGCTTTTCGTGTTAATTCCTCTTTTGAAACCAAAGGAAAAACTCCTATTTGTAATGGTGCCAAATCCTTAGGAATCTTCATAACAACTCTATCTTCAACTTTAAAGTAGGAATATTCCATTATAGCATAAATAAGTCTTTCAACACCAAAACTTGGTTCAACAACATGCGGAATAAATTTTTTTCCAGATTCTTTTATTTGTTTTTCAATTAATTGAATATGGATAGGATAAATTTTAAATTCTTTAACTTCAAAAAAACCTTTTTCTTTAAAGGATTTTTCAACTTCCTCTGGATTTAATGAAGGTAAAAGCCTAAATATTTTTTCAGCTTCATTTTTAAAAGTTTCTTTAATTGTTTTTGGATTAGGCTTAATAACTTTAACACTTTTTATTTCAGGAGTAGAATAAGCTTTAAACACTTTAAGATCAACTTTTGAGTAAGCTGCATGTCTGGATAAATCGTACTCTCCTCTATAAGCTAATCCAGCTGCCTCAACCCAACCCCATCTTTCCAAAAATATTTCATGATCATATGTTTGAGTTGAATAATGCGCTCTTTCTTGAGGAAGCTTCTCTTTAAATCGTTGTTTTTCTTCAGGAATTCCTATTTGAGAAAAAAATATTTTGGATAAAGCCATAAAATAGGCAAGCCACTCTGTTTTAATATAACCTTTTTCTAAAGCTTCAATAGGTGTTACTTCAATTGGATTTTTTACTCCATTTAATCTAAGTTGCATAGGAAGCAACCTTAACTTTTCATTTTCAACTTTTGAAAGAAAATTGCATGATGGATTTTCAGGATCAAAAAACAGTTCCAACTCCATTAATGTAAATTCTCTAAGCCTTATTGGACCTTGTCTTGGAGAAATTTCATTTCTTAAAGCTAATCCTATTTGAGCTATACCTAAAGGAAGCTTTTCTCTAGAAATTTCATAAAGCCTTTTAAAATTTATAAATATTCCTTGAGCTGTTTCAGGTCTAGCGTAACCAATAGCGTCACTATATGGTCCAATATTAGTTTTAAACATTGTGGTAAAATACTCTGGTTCTGAAAGCTCTCCACCGCATTCTAAACATTTAACATTTCTTTCCTCTATAATTTTTTTAAGTTCCATTAAAGAAAGGTTTTCAGCTTCAATTCCAGTTGCTTCATTTATTAATTGATCAGCCCTATATTTTTTTCTGCATTTTAAGCATTCGACCATAGGATCCTTAAAGTGCTCTAAATGACCTGAAGCTTCAAAAACTTTTGAAGGCATGATAATTGGTGTTAAAACTTCAATAAATCCATGAGCTTTAACAAATAATTTTCTCCATTTATCCTCTATTTTATGTTTTAACTCTACTCCTAAAGGGCCTAAATCTATAAAGCCTCCTGCACCACCATAAATTTCAAAGGATTGCCAAAAAAAGCCTCTGCGTTTTCCTAGCTCAACTAAAAGCTCATATTTATCATTCAAAAAGCTTCCCCTTTTCGTAAAGGGTTTAAAATATTTTTATCTGGCTTTAACGTTTTTAACTATTGGTGGCCTCACCTTTTTTAAAATTCTATAACCGCAATATGGACATTTAATTTCAGGAATTATAAATAGCTGCTCAGCTGTTACTTTAGCTCTACATTTTAAGCATTCATAAATTATTCCTTTTTTCTCCAATATTAAGTCCCTCTTTAAGCTTTACCTTAAATGTATATTGATTCAAATTTTTTAGCCCATTCTTCATAACGCTCTAAGGTTGATTTGCTTGTTGGTTTAACTTTCTTTAAGGCTTCCTCAAAATGTTTCATAGAGATTTTAAAGTTTGGTTTTTCCCCTTCTTTTCCAGCGTTAGCTTTTAAATATTCTCTCATAGCTAGCATAGCTGCTTCTCTGCATACAGCTTCCAAATCTGCACCTACATAATCTTCAGTTTTTTCAGCTAGTTCCTCAATTTTTACATCTTCGCTTAAAGGTTTCCCTCTTAAATGAACCTTTAAAATTTCAATTCTTGCTTTTTTATCTGGTGGCTTAACATAAATTAATCTATCGAATCTTCCAGGTCTTAAAAGAGCTGGATCTAAAATATCAGGTCTATTTGTTGCAGCTATAACTGTGACATTTCTTAATTCTTCTAAACCATCCATTTCCGTTAGCAATTGACTTATAACCCTTTCAGTAACATGAGAATCTCCATAACCTGAACCTCTTCTAGGTGCTAAAGCATCTATTTCATCAAAAAATATTATTGAAGGCGCTGCTTGCTTAGCCTTTCTAAATGTTTCTCTAATTCCTCTTTCAGATTCTCCAACCCATTTAGATAAAAGCTCTGGACCTTTAACTGAAATAAAGTTTGCTTCACTTTCGGTTGCTACAGCTTTAGCCAATAGTGTTTTTCCTGTTCCAGGAGGTCCAAAAAGCAAAATGCCTTTAGGCGGTTTAATATTTGCATACTCAAATAATTCAGCATATTTTAATGGCCACTCAACTACTTCAATAAGCTCTTGTTTTACATCTTCTAAATCTCCTACATCACTCCATCTAACATTGGGTACTTCAACAAAAACTTCTCTCATGGCTGAAGGTTCAACATCTTTTAAAGCATCTAGAAAATCATTCATAGTAACCTCAAGCTTCTCTAAAATTTTTGGTGGTAAAACTTTAGATTCTAAATCTATTTCTGGTAATATTCTTCTTAAAGCTCTCATAGCAGCTTCCTTGCATAAAGCTGCTAAATCTGCACCTACAAATCCATGCGTTACCTCAGCCAGCTTTTTTAAATTTACATCTTTAGCTAAGGGCATTCCTCTTGTATGAATTTGAAGAATTTCTAATCTTCCTTTGCTATCTGGAACTCCTATTTCTATTTCTCTATCGAATCTTCCAGGTCTTCTTAAAGC
>CAZSNM010000009.1:0-40268 GCA_964608455.1 uncultured Candidatus Bathyarchaeia archaeon
CGTGGAAAGCTTTTAAAAATCAAAGAAAATCAAAAATCAGAAGAGTTTTAATATGGAGAGGACCCCCCCTCCCCTATAGAAATAAGTCATTGCTCAACGAGCTTTTCAACATAGTTCTTAACTAAACTCTTTTCTCATCCCTATATTTTTTAGAGTGTGAGCAATCTCTTAATTATAGTCTCCCAAACCTATGTAGCAAAGTTTTGGAAAAACTCCATTTAATCCTTTTAGTTTTTGATTCATAGAATAGCATTAGAATACATCTGGGGTTTATGAGAGGCTTCTCTGGCCTATGGGATAGGGATGCTGGCGTGAAGCAGAAATGGAACCGGCAATTATCCATGGTTTCTACGCAGAAGAGAAAACAGCCTAGGCGCTTCATAGCATATATAGAATGAAGCTTAAACAAGATCCCTTTTAGAAAGCCCAAAAAAGGATTTTGGAGGGTTTTGAAGGATAGGCGAAATATATCGAACTTCGACATATAGGGTTATAAACCTAAAAGGGAATAAAAATAGCTTTATTCCCCTTAAGCCTAGGGAAATACCTCGCGCAAGGTTTAAAAAAATGAGTTTAGTGAGAGAGAGAGAAAAGCGGAAACTTAAACGCACCTATTTTCTTATAGCTTTAATAGCTTCTACACTCGCTTACACGTTTTCAAACTTTCATGAAGGCGTGAAGGCCACCATAGTCTCCTCAATTACTCCCGATGGCTATCTAGATGATTGGTCTGGTGTAACCACAACTATCGAGGATCCAGATGAACCTCCACAGTGCTTGACAGACCCCTTTGACACGAAGATGGTTTGGGTAGCGAATCAACAACCCACAGAGGATGGTAACTATTATATTTATTTTAGATGGGATAGGTTTGGAACACAGCCTGCGAGTGCTTCATTAGAAATTCCAATAGATACCAACGGCGACATGATACAAGATTACTTCATCTGGCTTGACGTCACAAGCGCAGAGGGAGGTATGAAAGTCAGCTATGCTCTATATCAAGGTTCCCCCTCAACAGCCGATAAGAATAATCCTGTTGAAGGAACAAGTGAATTATATACTGGCCCATCGACTTCCAGTTTTGAGGCTAGGGTTTTAGCTAGTAAATTAGGATTACTGGGAGGAGGCATAATAATATTAACCATGCGAACCAGAGCATCCCCCCTTTCCAGAGCGATATAAAGGATTGTGTGAATCCAACAGCCCCTTGCACATGTACACCAGAGTATTGGATAATCTACAATACTAATGATGGAAGCGCTACTACAACGACGGTAACGACTACCACAACTACAGCTACAACTCTAACGCCTACTCAAACCGTGACGACGCCGATTACTGTTACACCCACGGTGACGGTAACTGCTACAACGACCGGCACGGAAGTAACGGTTATGCCGACTTTAACAGCAACACCGACGATTACCGTAACCACAACCATATCAACTTCTCAAATAACGGAGACAAATACGATCACCTATACCCCCACCGTAACAGCCACTCCTACAATCACTTTAACAACCTCTATTACAACGGCACCAACTACTATAACAGCTACGCCGACCATTACAATTACGGCCACAATAACTTTTACACCAACCATAACCCTAACTTTCCCTACAACTCCCCCACTTATTCCTCCACCTTCTAAGCCTCCCCCATACCCTGTTGGGGGTATATTAACCCATGTGAACAAGCTTACCATACTGACGCCTTATTTAGCCTTACTTAGCTTAGCAGCCGTAGTGGTCGTGGCTATTAAAAAGCGGAAACGCTAAAACCCCTTTTTATTTTGGGTTGTTTCTTTAATGAAAGCGTAAAATCAAGTCTTCAGAGCTTTTAATTTTTATAGGGATAAGCCTATTTTTGGCTTTAATCTTTTGAGGGATTTTTCCTTCTAGTTTCGATTGCTGTTTGCACTTTGACTCAAATGCTTTGCATTGTACAAGCGTATAGAATGGCTCAACTTTAAAGGCGTTAAATATTGCTTTAACAGCTTTAATTATGAATTCTGCTGGCACCATGAGTCTCATTGCTTTCGTTTGAAGCTCAAATATGGAAATTAAGCTTACAGTTACATCTTCAAGCTTTAAATCAGTTTTTCCTTTTGTTATAGCATCTAATAGATCGACTTCTATAGCAATTCGAGCAAGAGGCAGCATGTAGGTAGTATCTAAAATCAAGATTCAAACCTTCTGGATAATTCTTTACGAAAGTTTTCAAACTCTTTTACGCTTGTTTTTGCAACCTTCTTAGATGATAAGAGGTCTAAAATTTCCTCTCTATTTTTAAGAGCTTTTTTAAGCAGTTCATTTACAACCTTAGATATGGCTTTAGTGGTTCCATGTTTTCTTAAGCTTTCTTCAACTAACCTTCTATAAATGTCTTCGTCAAGAAGTATGGTTGTACGCTTAGGCATACAATCATCTAAATGTAAAATGCTTAAGCATAAATATAAAGCCTGTTTTTAATAAAAAGAAACGTTTATGTCATAGAATATAAAGCTCTTGTTTAAGGAGAGCTTTTTGAAATGCTTGGAATGCGTTAAAATCAAAGTGTAGATAGAAAATTTAAAGTTTATAAGATGAAAGATTTTTAAAAATGTGTGTCTTCGAAAAGATAAAAGTATTTTTCCAGGAAGCTCTTAAACTTACTGATAATTACGGTATAATTTTTCCGATATAGATATTATGTTTATTGTGAATAATTTTAACTTTTACCTTCCTTCTAAATGATTCAGGCACACCTATTACTGTTATTGCTCTTCCATCTTTAACTCCTATTGCTTGTTTTTTCATCCATCCATTTGAAACAATCTTTAAATTTACAACTTCGTTTTTACGAAATTTTAAAGGAAGCATTTTAGTCTTTATTATTTCAAAATCTGATGGTTTAAGCTTAAGCTTTAAATTAAATTTTTTCTCCCATTCATAAAGTTTCTCATAAAATTTTTTCCATGTTAAAGGTTTTACCCCTGGAACTCTTCTTCCATGAGGATGAACTTCATATTTTTGTATTCCCATTAAAGGCCATTTACTTTTAGGTTTAAGCTTTAAAGCAAACTCTATTAATTTTGGAATTTCTTCATCATTTAAGGTTGGAATCCATACTGGAGCTAAAAGCAAACTTATTGAACTTTGAGCTACCGCTTCAGCAAGTTTAATAATATCTTTTACATTATAGTTTTCCATTCCACTTATTTTTTTGGCATTTTCCTCGTTTAAAGCGTTTATTGAAAGATTAATTCTTGATAAACCAATTTCAGCAAGCTCATCTATCCATTTTTCCTTAAGAACAGTTCCATTAGTTTGTAAAGAAATCACTTTTACATTTTTTATTTCAGCTAATTTAGCTACAATTTCTCTAAATTTAGGATGAAGCGTTGGTTCTCCAGCACCATCAATATGCGCCTCTATATTTTCATTTTGTTTAAAAGCTGCTAAAGCTTTAAACCATTCAATAAGATAATCAGGATTAACAATAAAGCTTGAAATTCTAGTTTTAGAGTTTGGGCCTTCATCTACAGAGCAATAAATACAGTTTAAATTACATCCTGAAATAGGCCTTACCTGAATTAAATTTGTTCCCCTATCTATAAGGCCAAAAGCTATACAGCCTATAAGAGGTAATTCAACATCTTCAGGAATTCGAATTAATTTTTTCATTGTTGTCTTTTATTATTTTTTTAAGTTATTTCCATAATTTCATTATAAAGCTCTGTTAAAACTTCATTATATTCTGCTTCTCCCTTTTCTATAGAATCCATTTTATCTTCAAGAAGTCTTGTTCTTTCTTCAGAAACAAATTTTTCATAATTATTTTTTAAAAAATAGTAAACTTGAATTCCCTTTTTTGTTGGTAAAACTCTACCTTTTCTTTCAAAACTATAGCCTCTTAAAAATATTTTATCAAGAATTGTAGCGTAAGTTGATGGTCTTCCTATTCCTTTTTCACGCATTTCTCGAATTAATTCCGATTGAGTATATGGAAAAGCTTTAGGCACATATTTAACTTTAACTTTAAATTTAAATTCTCCTTCAGGTAAAGGCCTTTTAATTTGAACGTTCCATTTATAAAGTTCTATAGCTTTTCCATATGCCTCTGTAACGATTTCTTTTTCAATTTTTTCTCCATCAACATATACAACATATTTATTTATTTTCAATAAGAAGGGCTTACATTGGCTTGCCATAAACCTTTTAAAAATTAAATCATAAAGCATTAAATGTTTTGAAGTTATTTTTTCAGTTTGGATAATTCCCTCTTGAATAAGCCTTTGAATAACATCTTTAGGTAAAGCTCTAGTTGGTCTAATGCATTCATGAGCGCCTTCACTAAACCATTCTCTTCCCTGATAGTTTTCTCCCAAAAATTCTTTTGCAATTCTTTTTCCTAAATCGCTTACACGAGTGGAGTCTGTTCTATGATATGTTATAAGACCATTTTCAAAAAGATCTTGAGCTAATCGCATAATTTCTTTAGCTGAAGCCTTCATTAAAATGCATCCATCTTTAAGCATGGCATCTGTTGTATATGGTGGTAAAGGATAAGCTTCCCTCTCTTCTTCCTTTACCTTAACCACTTTAACATTAACCCATTCCTTATCTAAATTTTCTATGCTTAAATCAAGCTCTGAAATATACCCTACTTTAATTCTTTTTCTGCTTTCCTTTGCTTTTTCAACAATCCATCCTAAAACTGGAGTTTGAGCTCTTCCAGCTGAAAGATTAACATTATTAAATGTTTTCCAAAGTTTTTGACTTAAAGCAAATCCTATCCATCTATCTTCAATTCGCCGCACTATTTGAGCTTTAACCAAATTTTCATTAACATCCTTAAGGTTTTCTAAAGCTTCTTGAACAGCTCTTTTGGTAACTTCATGAAATTCAGCTCTTTTTACTATACTAAATCTTGATAAAAGATTTTTAATATCCCATGCTATTTTTTCTCCTTCAGAATCCGGATCTGTACCAACTATAACAAAACCTGCATCTTCAGCAAGCCTTCTAAAAACATTTATTCTATTTTTAGCATCATCTATATCTTTTGAACCACATTTGGGACATGAATCTCTATCTTCAGTAAATTGAGTTAAGCATTTTCTGCAATGCTTTATAGTTGTATACAATGGTGTAAAATCACCATTAACTGAAACACCAAAGAAACCCTGATTAGTTACAAGATCAACTAAATGCCCTAAGCTTGCAGTAACAGTAAGAATATAACGGTTTGTTGGGACCTCATAAAGAATAATTGAATTTCCCCCCTCTTTAATAACTCTTGTAGCTGGATAACCAAAAAATCTTGAAATTTGCCTTGCTTTTGTTGGGCTTTCAACAATTAAAACTGCAGGCTTAATAACTTCTTCGCAGCTTTTAGCTTCTTTTAAAATTGCTCTAGACTCATCTATTTCTTTTATTAAAATATTAAAATCAATCTCGTTTAAATTTTTAAATTTTAAATCATAAAGTTCAGCTCTATTCATAAAGGCTTTTAAAATTTCTTCATCACTTTCAAGAAGAAAAGAAGCTCCTTTAGTTAATCCACCTGTAAAAAGCCTTGATGTCCTTCCTGAACCTTGAATATAAGTTTTTAAATCAGGAAAAATTATTTCTCCCCTTCTTATTACAACATCTAATTCAGCTTTTCCTTTTCCCAACTCAAGAAGTTTAGCAATTTCCTTTTTTAATTCTTCCCTTTCCCTATCATATTTGCTTTTATCTATAGCTTGAATTATTGGTAAATATTTTTTAATTGAATCTTCTCTTCTAAAAATTAGAGCTAAAACCTTTAACATTTTAGGTGTAACATTAGTTACATCTTCAGCCTTAACCCTTATTATAGGCGCTCCAATAAAAACTGCATACCTAATTTTTTCAGGTAAATCTAATCCTCTAACTAATGTTCCATAGTAAAAAGCTGTTCCAATTAAATAATCTATTTTCCCCTCTTCAAAAAGATTATAATCGCTTTTTCTTTTGGCTGAAACTAAACCTATTTTAAACTCATTTTTAAGAGACTCATAAATTTCTTCAGCTTCTTTAACGCTTAAAGCATAAAGAAGGCCTCCTTTACCCATAATTTTCAAAATCCTTTTTATAGAGTCAATGCTTTTATTAAGCACAATAATATCTTCAATATTTCTCACAATATAAGTGGATGCGCCAACATCAAAATTTAAAAGCTTTCTAAACAGTTTAGCTTTTAACCCAGGTTTTATAGTGGCAGTGGAAACCATAAGAGTTCCTTTTGGGAAGCCAATCCAGCTTCTCTCAACCTTTCTTAAACCTAACAACTGCAAAACTTTTTCTACATTTTTTGAAGCTTTTAAAATAGCATCCACATCATCCACAAATATAAAATCAAAAGTTAACCCATCAAGTTTTTTAAAAGCCTTAGAAAGAAATTGAGATGTTGTTATAAGAAGTTGAAAACGATGGTTTTTTATAAGCTCCTCAAATCTACTTTTTGATTCCTTATCAAGATTTGAATGGAAAAAAAGAATTGTTAAATTTCCCCCCTCATTAAATGAAGCTTTAAAATTTACCTTTGCTGCATAGCTTTTTAGATTGTTTACTATCTGCTCAACTAAAAGTGTTGTTGGAAGAATTATATATGCTTTTTTTCCTTTTGAAGCAAGATAAAAAGCTGTTATAGCACCGAAAGATGTTTTTCCAATACCTGTAGGAGCTACAATTGCAAAGCTTTCCCCTCTAAAAACTCTTTTAGCCCATAGTTTTTGAAGTGCTCTAGGTTCTCCAATACAGGTTTTAAAAAATTCCAGAAATTCTTTTTCAATGGGATTTAAAAAAAATGAGTTTTTAATGTTACAATTATTTTCACATTTAGTTTCATTACCTTCAACCCTAAAGTTTCCAAGACATAAAGGGCATAAGTTTAAATATAGCGCCTTGGGTGAAACCATCTTCTTTTCACTTTTAAATCAAACTACTACTATAGTTAATTAAAATACCTCATATATTAATGCCTTTATAAGATTAAAGTTTAAAAAATATTGAAAGGTATGTTTATGCATACCCTTTCAAAATAAAAATTTAATTTAAATTGTTTCTTCCATTAAGGTTATAGAAAAGGAGCATCCCGCTTTTCGTGCTTCTTCTTCAACTTTCTTTCTTATAATTGAATAATCAAAAAAATATTTATAGTCTTTACTAAAAAGTTTTGAAGTTTCTTCAATGGTTCCTTCTCTTTCTTTCCCTATAACTTTATATTTTTCTGCTTTAAATCCAAAGCCTGGGCTTATATCCATGGGATCCCCACTTGATATACCCATTCCAACTTCTTTTAATTCTTCAAAAAACTTCACTGTTTTATTTTTCTCATCTATCTTAAGTTTAGCTTTATAAATTAAACTTTTTTTCGAAAGAAACACTTTTCTTTCAGCTATTTTAGCTTCAAGCATTAAAACATTTTCTTTAATTTCTTTAAATTTTTCAGGAAATTCCTTACTTATTTCAATTAATTTTTCTTTTAAGCTCATTTAAATTTCAACTCACTTTTTATATAGGCACCATCCTTAATAAATACTATTATTTTAACCTATTTTCTTACATAATACATGTTTCTATCACATATATTTTTTATAAAAGATTTTTAAATAGTTTAAAAAATCAAGTTTTTTAACTTAATCTCTTAAAATAAGTTTATATAAAATATGGTTTCAATAACTTTTAGTGAATTATATGGAATATTTTCAAGATAATGAGTTGAACATAAGTAAATGTAAGATTCAATTTCAAGAAGCTTTATTAAAGGCTATTGATGAAAGCTTGCTAGTTTTAGGTGTAAGCGTTAAACAAGCCATTTATTATTATATTGAGCATTATTATAATGTAAAACGGGAAGAAATTCCAATTAAACTTAAAGAGTTTTATGAAGCTTTAAAAAGCATTTTTGGTTTTGGAAGCAAGATCATTGAAAAATTAATTGTTAAAAATCTTTATGCTATTCTTAATTTAAACTTTGAAGAAAAAGAAAATTGGAATTTTATTGAATATATAGAGTTTGCAAAAAGTTTTTTGTAAACTATTTGTATTAACTTTATTAAATAGTATTAAACCTGTTTAATACTATTTAATCAGGAGATTTATAAAACTTTATATAGTTTCTATTAATTATAAATATAAAAATTCTATATGTATTAGTTATAAGTTAAATATATATTCAAGTTCTGCATAATATATAAACTGGGAAGAAAAATGAATCGAGAATTAATAATTAGTCTTTTGCAAAGAAAAAAATTAAACCCAAAAATTGCCACAGTACTCATTTTAATATTAATTACTATTAGTTTTAGCGCGCTTTACTTTAAATAATTTTTTCAATTATGCTATAACAAAGAAAAGAGAAGAAAAATTTATATTATCAATTATACAACTTAACTTTCTTGGAGTTGGCGGCCATAGCTGGAGGCTAGGACCCGTTCCCATTTCGAACACGGAAGTGAATCCTCCAGGCGATCTAAGCGGTAGTGTGGTGCGAAAGCCCACGCGAAGCTTAGACCGCTGCCAACTCCACCTTTATAGAAAAATTTATTTTAAGGATGATGTTTTGTAAAACACTATAATTCAAAGGAGTTTAATACTTAAATGTTTAAATTATATTTTCAAAGTCCATTTTTACCAGATAGTTCTGGAATTGGAAGTATAATTTCTTTGCTTATGTATCTTTCATTTATAATTTTTATTCTTTTTGGACAAAAAATTCAATTGCATTTAATGCTTTGGGAAATTGATGGTGCTGTTAAAAAATTAGAATTTATGAAAGAAGAAGCGAAAAACCTTTCTTTTAAAACATTGATGGAAATTGGCAAACCAAAGGATAATCCTCTTCCAGAGCTTAACATGCTGCTTGAGCAATTTCTTATAACACCTGTTAATATGGATCCTGCAGGAATAGTTTGGAAGTTTGATCATCTTTTAGATGTAAGAGATTTAAAGTTTAAAAATGATATTAAAAGGCTTGCTCCTGCAGCTGATGAAGCTCAATTAAATAATTTAGAAAACTTAATTGAAGCTTCACTTGCACTTAACACAATTTATAGAATAGTAAGGCACTATTATCTTTTAGGAAAGAAAACCTCAAGCTTCTACTTAATTTTGCAGCTTCAAATGATAATGCCTTTAGTTATGCAAGAGGCTGAAGCTTTAATTGGAGCAGCTAATGCTTTTGCTAAAGGTCAACCTATAGGTGATGGAGTTGGACCGCTTGTAGCATCTAAACTTCTTAGAGGAAAAGAAAAAAAGAAAATTGAGAAGGATATGGTTTATGGAGAAGTTGAAATTGAGAAACGTCGAGTAATAACTTTAAAAGCTGAAGGTCCAGGAGGAAACGTTGGTAAACCTGGAGATGCTATAAAAAGCTTAATCGAATCAAATAGTGGTAACATAGCTATGGTAATAATGATCGATGCAGCCTTAAAGTTTGAGGGTGAAAAAACTGGAGAAATAAGTGAAGGAATAGGTGCGGCCATAGGCGGTATAGGAACTGAAAGATTTAAAATAGAGGAAGAAGTAAAAAAGTATAAAATACCTGTTTATGCTATAATAGTTAAAGAAAGCATTCAAGAGGCTGTGCTACCTATGAAAAAGGAGATTGCTGAAGCTGTTGATAATGTTATAGCTAGAGTTAAAAAATTAATTCTTGAAGAAACTAAAGAAGGCGATACAATAATTTTAGCTGGAATAGGAAATACAATTGGAATAGCTTAAATTTAGGTGAATTTAATGGAAAAAAAAGCTTCATCATATATTTATGTTATAAGCCTCTTCAGCATTCTTATATTGGTTTATTCAATTTGGATTTTGCTTTCAGCTTTTAAATCCTATAAAGAAGGAAACATAATGAATTTTTATCTTCAATTTTTTATAGGATTAATTGGTTTAGGTTTAAGTTTATCTTCCATTTCTAGATTAAAAAAACGTTTAGATTTATTAAAAGAGAAAATGGTGAAAGTTGTTTCAGTTGTGGTTTGCGATAAATGCAAATTTAAAATTGTTAGAAGATTTGAAGTTGGAGACTACGTTAATAAACAAGTTGGAAAATGTCAGCAATGTGATGGAACAATGTTTATAGATTCTATTTATGCTGAAAAAATTTAATAGCCTGTTAAAATTTCACATCCATTTTTTTCCACAATTACTGTATGCTCAGCTTGAGCTACAGGTTTAAATTTAGCCTCAATTAAAACTGGATATGAAACTAAGCATTTTTGAGAAAGAGCCTCTTTAAAAAGTTTATCTAAATCTTTGTTTAAATAAGATTTTTTTAACCATCTAAAAGCAAAAGGTAAATTTGAATAGTTTTCCTTAATAAACTTGATTAAACCCTCAATTTCTTTTGAACATTTTTCTTTTTGAAAACGAAAAATATAAGCTTTAGAACCGTTAACAACTACGCCTGCGCCATCAAGCGTTGTTGCAAAGGGCTCTATAGCATAAACTTCTCCAACTTCAATTTTTGAACCGTTTATTTCAGAAACATTTGGAATAACTTTTCCTGTATGAAGCTTATATCTATCTATTTTATGGCCAGTTAAGTTTTTAATAGGTTTAAACCCATAACGCTTAATTTTATTTTCAATAACTTTTCCAACCTCCCTAGCTTTTACACCATCCTTAATAAACTTTATAGCTTCCATTAAAGCTTCATCAACTGCTTTAACCATTAAATAAAGCTCTTTATTAAAGGATACCGTTATAGAAGTATCAACTATATAGCCTGAAACTTCAACTCCAAAATCAACTTTAACTATTGAATCTTTTGGAATTAAAGAGTCATCTTCAAAAGGAGAAGTATAATGTGCAGCCACCTCATTAACTCCAATATTGCATGGGAAAGCAGGTCTACCTCCTTTTTCAAAAATTAATTTTTCAATTTTTTCACATAAATCTAAAATTTTCATTCCCTCTTTAGTTATAGATGGAACTATGCGCCTAATGCTTGAAGCTATTTCACCAGCTTTACGATAACATTGATAAGCTTCATTATCAATCCTAACCAAAATAAATCACCATTAAAATATAAAATAATATTTAAAAAATATTAAAGAAAGAATTCTTCAACATAATTTTTTGCTTTTTCCCTTCTTTCTTGATGTTCAATCAAAAATCTTTTAACAACTTCAGCAAATTTTTGTTTATGTTCTCCACAAAGCAATTCCCCTTTAAGACAAGCTTCCCTTGTTTCCTTAATTTTTTCATCTCTAGGTTCAAAAAGAAAATATTCATAAAGGTATATACTACATATATCTGGGTTTCCACCAAGCTTTCTTTGCTCTTCAACAGTTGCTCTTCCACCTGTAAAAGCATTCATAACTTTTTTTTCAACAACTTCAGGAGAATCAATTGTAAAAATGCATGTTTCAGGCATAGAAGAAGACATTTTACCCCCCTTTCCAAGACCTGGAAGAAATCTTGAATGAATTTGCGCTGGTTTATAAAAACCAAGTTTAGGAGCAACATCTCTAGCTATACGCCAATAAGGATCCTGATCTATTGCTGCTGGAATCAAACATGGTTTATTTTCACCTGTAAGATAAGGTTCAATAAAGCATGGTGCTGCTTGCATAGCTGGGAAAAACAATATTCCAATATTCGAGCTATCCTTAAATCCAAAAACAGCTTTAGCTGTAGAAACTGTAACATGCTTAGCCACTTCTAAAGCAATATTATAAAGTAAATCTGCATGCTTCATATTAGAAATTAAAAAGGTTTTTTTCTTATCGAATCCAACTGCAATAACATCTAATGCATTTTCATAAGTTAGCTTTAAAGCTTCTTTAGAAGAAAGATTTTGATTTAGTAAAAATTTTTCATCATCCGTAAGCTGAAAATAAAGTTTAGTATTAAATTTATCTTGAAGATATTTTGTAAAAATCCATGGAACTAAATGGCCTATATGCGTATAACCTGACGGTCCCCTACCAGTATACAAAACAAATTTTTCCCCTTTTTCATAAAGATCTAAAATCCAATCTAAATCTCTATGAGAAAAGAAAACTTTTCTTTTAAGGTGAAAATGCAATTCTCCAGTTTTTTTCTCTATTTTTTTTAAAAGCTCCTCAGTAATGGGTTGTGTTCCAAACTGCTCAATTAACTTTTCATAGTTTACTTCTCCTGAAACCTCCCATGGAGTAACAGTCATTTCTTCAGAACTCAATTAACGAAACCCCTTCCCTTCTTTTTAATGTTAAACAGATTAAATTGAAAAAACCTAAAAATAAATATTAATAGCTTTATTAAATTTATTAAACTCTTTAAGATATCTAGCGAAAAAGGATGAAGCAGCATGATTGAGTTAGAACGTAATGAAGGAACATTATTAATGAATTTAGGAAAGTTAAATGGAAAAGCAGATATGGAAAAACTTCTTAAAGAATCAAAATTATCTGAATCTGCTATTATGCGAGCTGCCCTCTCCCTCTCTCAAAAAGGCCTTTTAAAAATTGAAGAAAGTAAAATCACCTTATTAAAACTTAATGAGGAAGGTTTTCTTTATGCAAGCGAGGGCTTACCTGAAAGAAAACTTATTAAAGCAGTTTTAAAGCTTGGTGGTAAAGCTTCTTTAGAGGAAGCTGCTTCTGAAGCTAAAATTAACCCTAATCTTTTACCTATAGTTTTAGGTTGGATTTCCAGAAAAAACCTTGGAAAAATAATTAAGGAAAAAGGAAAAATATTTATTGAAGCAAAAGAAGAAAAACCTGAAACTTTAGATGAAACTCTTTTAAAAAAAATTTTTGTTGAGCAAGAGGTTATAAATGAAGAATTAAGCAAGGAATTTAATGAAGCATTAGAAATTTTAAAAAGAAGAAATCTTCTTTCTGAAATTAAAAAAACATTAAGAATATTTTATTTAAGTGAGGAAGGATGGAAACTTGTTAAAGAAGGTGTTAAAGTAACAACTGAAGTTTCCGAGTTAACTCCTGAATTAATAATTGGAGGTAAATGGCAACAAGTTAAACTTAAAAAATATAATATTCAAGCTTTAACTCCATCAATTTGGCCTGGAAAAAAACAACCTTATAAAAAATTTCTTGATGAATTAAAATTTAAATTGGTTTCCTTAGGGTTTAAAGAAATGTCTGGGCCTCTTGTTGAATTAATGTTTTTCAATTGCGATGCTTTATTTATGCCTCAAGATCATCCTGCTCGAGAAATTCATGATATATTTTTTATTAAAGAGCCTGAATTCGGAGATTTAACTAAATATGAAAAATATTTAATGAATGTAAAGGAAACCCATGAAAATGGTTGGATAACAGGCTCTAAAGGTTGGAGATATGATTTTTCAATTGAAGCTTCTAAAAAATTTATTCTTAGAAGTCATGGAACCGCCATAAGCATTAGAACCTTGATTAGCGAGAAACTTGAGATTCCGGGAAAATATTTTTCAATAGCTCGTTGCTATAGACCTGAAGTAACTGATAAAACCCATTTAACAGAGTTTAATCAGGTTGAAGGAATAGTTGTTGGAGAAAACCTAACTTTTAGAGATTTACTTGGAATATTAAAAACTTTAGCTATTGAAGTAGCTGAAGCTGATGAAGTAGCTTTTAAACCTGATTATTTTCCATTTACAGAACCTAGCGTTGAACTTGCTGCTTATAAAAAAGATTATGGTTGGCTTGAGTTTGGTGGAGCAGGAATATTTAGACCGGAAGTGACCTTACCTTTAGGCATTAAAGTTCCAGTTTTAGCTTGGGGTTTAGGTGTAGATAGATTATTTATGATGAAAGCTGGAATAGATGACATAAGAGAGCTTTTTACTCAAAATCTTAATTGGCTTAGAAACAAAAAGGTGATTTAAATGCCAACTATAGAAATTAACCTTAAAGATTTAGAGGAGCTTTTAAACTTTAAGCTTCCTGAAAATCAAGAAGAATTAAATAAAATTTTCTCTTACATTAAAGGGGAAATAGAAGAAATTAAAGGTTATGAAGTTAATATTGAAATTAAAGATAGTAATCATCCTGACCTTTGGGGTATTGAAGGAATAGCTCGTGCTTTAAAGGGTTTTTTAGGTTTAGAAAAAGGTTTTAAAGTTTATAATGTTAATTTTAATAATGAAGTTTTAATAAATGTTAAACCTGAAGTTAAACATGTAAGACCCTACATAGCTGCAGCCTTAATTAAAAATGTAAAGTTAACTTCTGAAGCAATAAAGGGTTTAATGCATCTTCAAGATAAATTAGATCAAACTTATGGACGGAAAAGAAAAAAAACTTCAATAGGCTTATATAATTTTGATTTAATTTCTCCCCCAATAAATTATCAATTAGCTGATCCTGAAAAAACCTTTTTCACTCCTTTAGGATTTAATGAAAAAATGAATTTAAAAGAAATTTTAGCTAAGCATCCTAAAGGATTAGAATATGGTCATATAATATCAAAATTTAATCTTTACCCTATCTTAATAGATTCTAAAAATAATATTCTTTCGATGCCTCCAATAATAAACTCTAATGATTTAGGAAAAGTTACAGAAGATACTAGAAATGTTTTAATTGAAGTTACTGGAACATCTTTTCAAGCAATATTAGATGTTTTAACAATAATGACCACTTCTTTAGCTGATAGAGGAGGAGAAATACACTCTGTAAAAATAATTTATCAATATGAAGATTTAAATGAAGTTGTTACACCTAACTTAACATCTAAACTCTTATCGTTAAATCTTTCATTTATAAATAAGATTTTAGGATTAAATTTAAGCTTAAATGAAGTTGCTGAATTGTTAAGTAGAGCAAGATATAATATTAAAAAGCTTGATGATAAGGAAATTTTTATTGAAGTTCCATGCTATAGAATTGATGTTATGCATCCAATAGATGTAGTTGAAGATATAGCTATAGCTTATGGCTATAACAATTTTCAACCAAGATGGCCCTTAATATTTACTAAAGGTGGTTTAACAAATGAAACAATATTTTATGATTTAATTAGGGAATTGATGATTGGTTTTGGATTGCAAGAAATCTTAACTTTTAGCATGTCTAATAAGGAAAAGCTTTTTACAAAAATGAATTTAAAACATGGTTTGGTTATTGAAGTTTCTAATCCTAAAATGAGTACTTTTACATGCTTAAGAAATTGGCTTTTACCAAGCTTAATGGAGTTTTTATCAAATAATAAACATGCCGAATATCCTCAAAAAATCTTTGAGCTTGGAGAATGCGTTGAAGTAAATGAAAAACATAAAATTGAAGAGTTTATGAAGTTAGCTTGTGTTTTAGCGCATTCAAAAGCAAGTTTTTCTGAAGCTAAATCTATTTTATCAAGTTTTCTTTTAAATTTAGGTTTCAACCTTCAACTTGAAGAATGTGTGCATGAAAGCTTTATTGAAGGTAGAGTTGGAAAAATAATTGTTAACAATGTGGAAATAGGTTTTATAGGTGAAATTCATCCTAAGGTTCTAGAGGAATGGAGTTTAGAAGTTCCTGTTTCAGCTTTTGAAGTTAATGCGACCAAACTTTTACGTTTAAAGTTTCCAAGTTTCTAATGCTTCTTTAAGCTCTATATGCGTTTCAGCATATTCAGTTAATGATATACCTTTTAAAGTTGCTTCAATTGCTTGACGCATGGCTTTAGCTCCAGCTACAGTTCCATTTTTATGACCATGAATTCCTCCCCCAGCTTGAATAACAACATCTTTACCAAAAAACTGAATTAAAGCTGGAATCAATCCTGGATGCAAACCTCCTGAAGCCACTGGTAAAACAGGCTTTAACTTTCCCATTTCCATTTTTAAAGCTTCACAATTTTCCATAACTTCTTCTTTTGTTTCAAACATTTTACCTACAACTGTGCCTACATGAAGTTGATCCACACCTATAATTCTAGCAATTTTAGCTATTACCTTCATTGAAATTCCATGAAAAGGATTTTTAGTTAAAGCTGCATGCCCCGCTCTATGAGCATGAATAACAAGATTAAAATCTTGATTTCTTAAAGTTTGCAATGCAGCGAAACCACATGTTAAAATATCAACCATAACGTATTCTCCACCATGAGTGAGCACATATTTAGCTCTTTTTAACATTTCCTTAGTTTCAGCTGTGATATTAACCATGTAAACTTTTCTTTCACCTGTTTCTTCTTCAGCCTTATCCCTGCTTTTTAAAGTTTTTAAAACTCTTTCCTTAAATGGATTAAATTTTTGATTGCTTAAATTTTCATCATCTTTAACTATATCGCATCCCCCAATCCAAGCTTCATAAGCAACTTTTGCATGATCATCTGTTTTTAAACCAAGTTTAGGTTTAATTATTGTTCCGACTAAAGGTCTATCATATACTTTTAAAAGATTTCTAACTCCTTCTATACCAAATTTTGGTCCTTTAAAGCTTTCAATAAGTTTTAAAGGAAAATAAACATCATTTAACCTTAAGTTTCTTAATGTTTTTAATCCAAAAATGTTTCCTGCAATACTGCTTAAAATATTAGGTATATTTCCGAATTCAAAAAGCTCTATTGGATAAGCTATTTTTACTTTACTATCCTCTATGCTAAATGCGCAAGCAGCTAATTTTTTTACATATTCCTTTTCAGTTGCAAGTTCCGTCCATGTTCCAATAGAGCTTTCGGCGGCAATAGCTCCAGCAGCCTCTTTAATACTAACCCCCTCAGATTCAACATTAAAAACACAAATAACATCTGTTTCTTTAGGTTTATAATTTAAATCTATAAAATCTAGATATTTCAAGGATAAAACCTCAAAATTATAACAAGAATTAGCTATCTTATTAAACTTTTTATAAAAAAGGAAAAATCTAAATTTTTATTTATATTATTTATTTAAGTTAAAAAAAAGGGATGGTTAAGCTTTAAAGCCTACAATGAGAGAGCTTAACGGAGAGCGGCGCAGCCGCTTCTATGAAGTTAAGTGTTAGTTATGTAGGCGACAAGCACCAAAATCCCAAATTTAATTAAAAACTATAAAGAAAAGGGAGTTTAAAATGGATTTAGAAGCTAAAATAGATTTAGTAAAAAGAAATACTGAAGAAATTGTAACTTTAAATGAGCTTAGAAATTTGCTTGAAACCAACCCCTCTCCAAAGGCTTACTGGGGTTTTGAATGTTCTGGATAGCGAAGGTTTAATCTTCGCCCAGAATAATGCATATTGGAATGGGGTTGGTTTGCGGAAACAAAATTAAGGATATGGTTAATGCTGGTTTTAACTTTATAATTTATTTAGCTGATTGGCATTCCTGGATAAATGATAAGCTTGAAGGGAAAATGGAAAATATTAAGATTGCAGGAGAATATTTCAAGGAATGCTTTATGGGATTAGGGCTCGTAAAAGGAGTGCGTTATGTTTGGGCTTCTGAATTAGCTAAAGAAATTGAATACTGGGAAAAAGTAATTCGAATAGCTAAAAAAACCTCTATAAATAGAGTTTGGAGAGCTTTACCAATAATGGGTAGAGCAATGGATTCTCAAGATATTGATGCAGCTGCAATGTTTTACCCTTGCATGCAAGCTGCAGATATTTTCCATATGAATATAGATGTTGCATGTGCAGGAATAGATCAAAGAAAAGTCCATATGCTAGCTAGAGATGTAGCTGAAAAAATGAAATGGAAAAAACCAATTTGCTTGCATACGCCTTTGCTTACAGGTTTATCTGGGCCAATTGAACAACTTAAAGGAAAATATGATGAAGATCCAAAGGTAAACGCTAAAATTAAATCTAAAATGTCTAAAAGCATTCCTTCAGAATCGATATTTGTTCATGATCCTCCAGAAGTTATAAAATCTAAAATTGAAAAAGCTTTTTGTCCACCGAAACAAGTGGAATTTAATCCTGTGCTAGAAATAGTTAAATATGGTATTTTCCCAATTGTTAAAACTTTTCATTTAATTCGATCTGAAAAGCATGGTGGAGAAAAAGAATATGAAAGCTATGAAATGCTTGAAAAAGATTATTTAAATGGATTAATTCATCCGTTAGATTTAAAGGTTAGTGTTTCTCAAGCTCTTATAGAAATATTGAAAGGAGTTAGAGAAAGATTCGAAGCGAATCCAGCGCCTTTAAAAGCTGTTTTAAACCTAAAAATTACAAGATAAAGCGTGAATTTAAAATGCTTGATTTAGAAGCTAAATATAAAGAATTACAAAAGCTTATAGAAAGATTAATTTTATATGCTAATAATGGAGCTTCAATAATTGTTGAAGGTAAAAAAGATAAATTATCTCTTAAACGTTTAGGTGTTAAAAAAGGAGTTTTATGTTTAAAAGCTTCAGATAAAAATTTTTATGATTTTGCTTTATTAATTAAAAATGAAGCAGTTTTAATGATGGATTTTGATAGGGAAGGAGAAAAATTAAATCGTAAATTAACTAGCGAATTAACCCAAATGAAAATTAAAGTTGATAACTCTATATGGCGCAGAATAAAAGCTTTAACTCATCCTGAAGTTAAAGGTGTAGAAGATTTAGCAAATTATATGGAGAAAATTAAAAATAAAATTTTAAATTTTTAAAGTAAAAAAATGGGAGGTTTAATTGAATGGTTGAAGGTTCATCCATTTATACTCCTACAACAAAATATATTATTACAGCTAGATTTGAAGTAGAAGGAGTTGTAGAAAAACCTGATGTTATAGGTGCTATTTTTGGGCAAACAGAAGGTTTATTCGGTCCAGATTTAGATTTAAGAGAGCTTCAAAAAAGCAATAGAATTGGACGAATAGAAATAACTTTAAAGTCTGAACACGATAAAACTTTTGGTTCAATAAAAATTCCTTCAAGCTTAGATAAAGCTTCAACAGCCATAATTGCTGCTGCAATAGAAAGCATAGATAGAATAGGTCCTTGCGCAGCTAAAATAATTTTGGAGAAAATAGAGGATTTAAGAGAGGAAAAAAGAAAAAAAATTCTTGAAAAAGCTAAGGAAATTTTGAAAAATTGGGTTTTAGAAAGCTCTCCAAGCAGCGAAGAAATTATAAAAGAAGTTTCAAATGTTATAAAGGCTTCTGAAGTTTGCTCTATAGGAGCGGAAGGATTACCTGCTGGACCGGAAGCTCTTGAATCCTCATCAATAATAATTGTTGAAGGCAGAGCTGATGTAATCAATTTGTTAAAATGCGGAATAAAAAATGTTGTCGGTATAGAAGGAACAAAAATTCCTCAAACAATAATTGAATTATGCAAAAATAAGGAGGCAACAGCTTTTTTAGATGGTGATAGAGGCGGAGATTTAATCCTTAAAGAGCTTCTTCAAGTAGCTGATATAGATTATGTAGCTAGAGCCCCTCCAGGGAAAGAAGTAGAGGAGTTAACACCTAAAGAAATAATGAAACAGCTTAGAGAAAAAATTCCAGTTGAACAACTTAAACTTAAAAACCATACAATTGTTAAATCAACTTTACCAAAAGAAATTCTTGAAACAATTAAAGATTTAAAAGGAACTTTAGAAGCTGTGTTTTTTAATGAGCAAGGAGAAATATTAGCTAAAATGCCTGTAGGAGAATTAGCTGAAAAAATTAAAGATGTAGAAAATGCTTATTATCTTGTTTTTGATGGAATAATAACGCAAAGAATATTGGATTTAGCTGAAACAAAAGAGATTAAAGTGATAATAGGCGATAGAATAGCTGAAATCGCCAAAATACCTGTAAACATTAAAGTTTTAACATTCTCTAACTTAAATTAAAGATTTTAACCCTGATTCATTTCTATTAATTCATTAAAAGCTTTAACAAAATTTTTTATACTCGCATTCTTTGTATACCTTTTCGCCTCCTCTTTAGCTTTTTCCGATAACTCTTTTTTTCTTCAATTGAAAGCGATAAAACTTCAATAATTTTTTCAGTCAAGCTGTTAGATTCAACAATTAGTCCCTTAGAAACCTTTTCCACAACCTCTTTAACTCCATTTCTAATTGTTACTATAGGGATTAATCCTGAGCACATAGCTTCAATAACCGCTACGCCAAAAGCTTCATATCTAGCTGGATGAACATAAATGCAGCTTTTCTTAAAGTATTCTTCAGGTTTACTAGTATATCCAGGCGCATATACATCTTTAATTTTTTGTTTTAAAATCCATTCTCTTAAGGTCCCCCTCACCAAGCATAAAAAGTTTAGCTTCTTTAAATCTTTCCTTAACTTTTTTAAAAGCATTTAAAAGCAAATCAACCCCTTTATAAAATTCTAAAACACCAGCAAAAACTATGTTAAAGCTGTTTAAATCACTTTTAAACTTTAAGAATCGATTAACATCTGCATATGGATAAACAACTTTAATTGAGCATTTAACATAATTTTTTAAATCATTTTTAAGCATATTAGAAACGGCTATCACACCGTTTACTTGCGAAAGAAGGTTAAGTATTTCCTATCGTTTATTTGGTTTAACATTTAAAAAGTTTAAAATAAAATCTTTAAATGATGATTTTAACTGTTGTAAAGGGTTCTTGTTTCTTCTTAGGTTTAACCCTTCAAAAAATGGTGCAGCAGCTATTAAAATAATTTTTCCATTGTTCTTTTTTAGAATTAAGCTTTCAGGAAGAGGCACTAAATCTTCAGATAAAACAACATCGCTTTTGGGCATAATCTTCAAATAGATCTTGATAAACTTCTTAAAGCTCCTCTCACAAAACGATTTTTACGCTCAATATTCTTTATTAATGAAACGTTTATTAATCTAAAGTAGAGCGGTTTAGCTTTAACAGCTGTAGCCCATGAAGCATGAACTTCATGTGGACCTTGATAAACAAACGTTCTCCTCATAAACTTAACCCTGATGAAAAATCAATTAAGGAGGATGCGCTTGCTAAATCTATTAAACGTTTTTCTGATAAACCAAAAACTTTTAAAACTCTGCTTACAGCTGGAATCACTTGATGAAAAATATAATATTCCACATCAATATCTTCTATATTATTAACAAGCTCGCATGGCTCAGCTTTTTCATAAAGTTTTCCAGAACCCTTAATTATTACATAACCTATTTTATCACCTGTAGTTAATCTCCAACCTTTTTGAATAAGTTTTTTAGCAGCTTCTATATGAGGCGCTTTAATTTCATATTCATTTACAGGTTTAGTTAAAGTTTTCCATAATATAAAATCTTTTAAATCAAATTTTTCTCTTCTCAATTTTTTAATGAAGCTTTTTAAATAATCTAAAGCTTTTTTTAAATCTTCTTCAATTAACATTATTTCTAAAATTTTTCTTTGCACTATTTTAGCTATGTTTGCCCAATCCCCTCTAACAGCTTCCATTCCAACTATATCTATCATGTTTTCTTGAGTTAATCCCGCATACTTCTTTTTAGCTTCAGTAAAAATAATTTTTTTATAAATTTTATCTACCTTAATTTCCACTCCAATTTTATTTAAGGTTTTTTCTTGAAGCTTCTTTATTTTCTCCGGTAAATTCTCAATAAAAACGCTATCTGTATCGCTGTAAATTACTTTTAAACCCTCTTCACTAGCTATATTTATAACTTCTTTTATTGCTCTTCTACCTAAAGCTGCTGCTGATTCAGCAACTTCTTTAGAATACCATCTTGCCCCAACCCAACCTGCATATCCATAACAAGCATTAGTAATTATCTTTATAGCTTTACTTCTTTCCTTTAAAAGTTTATATTCAATGCTTTCTGGAGAAAGCTGGTTTAATTGCGCATTTATTTTTTTTCTTTCAGCTAGTAAATTTGAAAAAACTATTTTATATAAGCCTGGCGGTTCCCTTCTAAATTTATGTTCAACCTCAGGTATAGAAAAAACATTTTCATTTAAATGTTCATTTAATGAAACTAAAGTATCTGGAGAAACATTATAAAGCATCATTAAATTAGGGTACATTGAAGCGAAATCTAAAACTGCTATATTTTTATGTAATCCAGGTTTAGGAGATAAAACCATTCCTCCTTTATAACTTTGATATGGTTGTTCCTTTCTTTTAGGAATTAACTCTCCCAATTTATATGCTTGCCTAATTAAATATGAATCTACTCTAAATCCTACAGGTGCCGCTATAACTTGATCTAATGGAAGCCCTGTAACGCTTGATAATTGAATGAAAAACTCTAAAAGCATTTTAAAACATTTTAAAATTAATTCAGCGTTTATTAAAGAATTCTCTATTAAAAGTTTTTTCCCCTCCTCAGTTTCAACATATTTAGAAACATTGCTTATTAATGGTTTAGATTCAAATTCTTCAATTTTAAGAAATTCAGCTAATTCCTCAAGTGTTTCAAGTTTAATCTCAGGTACATCTTTAGCAAAATCAAGCAAATCTAAATTTGCTCTTCCAGCTATGGAAATATGTCCATAAAGGCTTTTATGAGGCTTAACACCATTTCGAGTTATAGCTAAATCTATTTTATTGATTTCAGCCCTTTCAATTAAATATGCCCAATCAAAATTGTTATTATTGAAACCAACTATTATATCGGGGTTAAATTCATTAATAAACTTTGAAAAATCATTTATAACTTCTTTATCGTTAAAGTTAAATGCAAAAAACTGTTTTTTATCATTAAAGTTTGTGCATGAAGAAATTAAAATTACAGGATCTTTTGTTGGATTTGGAAATCCAACTTTACTATAGCAGGTTATAGCAAAAGATAAAATTTTAAGATTAGGAATATTTTTTTTCTCAATAAGATTTGGTGAAGAAACAGCCTCATAAGCTTTATCAACCATTACTATTTTTTTATCAACTTCCTTAACTTCAACTTCATGCCAACAGCATGGAATAACATTTTTTTCAATCATATATTTAAAAGCCGGTCTTAAATCATTTTCTAAGCATTCAGCAACTTCAATTCTATTAGTTAACTTTTCTGAACATTTAATTAAATCTTCAAAACTGTTAAAAATTAATTTTAAGGTTTCAATTTTTCTTCCAAAAAATTTTTTATCTTCCTTTAAAATCTCTTTAATTTTAAGATCTTCTTTTTCTTTTTCAAGCTTTTTTAAAAAAGTGTTTATCCATTCATTTTTAATTAACAAATAAAATGATGGTTGAAAAGTTTTATCATAAATTACTATTCTTTCATTTTTATCTGTGATTCCCCATAATCTAATTATAGTTTCATCTTCGCTTTCTTCTCGATCTATATCAAGAAGCCAAAAATTTATTTTCAATCTTCTTTTTCTCCACTTAAATTTTTATAAAGTAAAAGCGCGTTTGAGCCATCTTCATAATATTTTTTAATTCGTCTTAAAAATTTAAATCCATGCTTTTTATAAAAATTAATAGCAGAAACATTTTTTTCATTAACTTCTAATTCAACAATTAAAATTTTTTCCCTTTTCATAAAAGTTAAAATTTTCCTTAAAAGAATGGAACCTATTCCTTTTCCTCTAAACTTTGGGTGAACTGCTAAAGATATTATATGACCCTTAATGTTTTCTAGGGAAGCTACACCATAACCTATTATTTTTTCATTAATTAAACAAACCAAAAATAAGATTGAGGGATTATTTAAAAAGGCATAAAATAAACTTTTTGAGTAAGGATTTTTAAAAGAAAGCTTCTCTATGAAATAAATTTGATCTAAATCTTCTTTTTTAGCTTTCCTTATTGAAATTTGCATGAGTTATCCAATTTCATTTTAATCATTGATAGTTATACTTATTTAATTTCAAATTTATGTTTTAAACGAAATCCTTATAAGCTTGCGTAAAATTATGCTTAAAAAATATAAAAATGGAGGCTTAAAATGAGCGCTCAGAAACAGGAGAAACAAGAAAAATGGGGAATAGCTCATATTTATTCCTCATTTAACAATACTATAGTTCATATAACTGATCTTAGTGGAGCTGAAACTATTGCTTTAAGTTCTGGTGGAAGACATGTTAAAGCTGATAGATTAAAACCCACTCCTTATGCAGCTATGCAAGCTGCAGCAGCAGCAGCTCAAATAGCTAAGGATAAAGGAATTGTAGGATTGCATATAAAGGTTAGAGCTCCAGGAGGGCATGGTCCAAAAACTCCCGGTCCAGGAGCTCAAGCAGCAATAAGAATGCTTGCTAGATCAGGATTTAAAATAGGTCGAATTGAAGATGTAACTCCTATTCCTCATGATGGAACAAGAAGACCAGGTGGAAGACGCGGAAGACGAGTTTAAACTCATTTAAATCTTTTAATTAACAGGTTTATACTTTAATATTGCTGCCGCTCCACCAAAAGATTCTTTAAGCATAACGCCCTCTTCAGTTTCCGTTGAAATAATTTCTATTGTTGCTCCTGCTTTTTCTCCTAAATCTATAAGCTCATCTATAATATTTATAATTTCAGCTATCGATAGGGTTGCATTAAAGCATTTAGGGCATTTCATATTTGTTAAATTTTGTTCTATTTTAGGCAATTCATAAGGTTCAATTGATTGATTTTCTTCATAACCGCAATTTTTGCATTTAATTATAACACGTTTTTTTTCAAGCTTTTCAGATAAAAGAAGAATTTCAACTGAACCATTTTCTAAATGTTTTTTAATTTCAGCTTCTCCATAAACGCCAAGCCCTGTATCATGACCTACTTCATAAAGAAATCTTTGAACAAGCTTTTTTTCTTGAGAATATCTTACAGTTTTTAAAATTTCAGAGCTTTTATTTATAACTTCTTCTACTCCGCTTTCTCCAACATAAGAAGTATCAATCACCCCTAAAATTTTATTTTTTAACATATAGTTTAAATAATCCCCATCAATAAAATCATGTTTTGTTGGTCCAGGGCCTCCAATTATAATGCCTTTTAAATCTTCAATTCCACCGAAAAGCTCATTTATATGTGCTCCAACTCTTCTAAAATAATTATTTATTTCCATTTCTCTAATTCTTTCGAATCTTCTAGCTGATTGACCGCCTGTTCTATGTTTTCCTCCAACACCAGAGGTATATTCACCTAAAATCTCCATTCTTCTACCTTTTAAAGTTGCTACTGTAGCTTCACTAGCATCAATTACAATTATTCCATAAGTTTCTTTTTCTTTTAAAACTTCAAATAAAGGTTCTAAATGAAAATGATCATCGCATCTATATAGATATATATTTATTGGTTCTGGAGGCTCTATTACATAAAGCTCCATTTGTTCTGTGCCAGCTCCATTTTGAGGAATAGCTCCACAAAAAATTACAAGTCCATTTGGAGGAGGCGCCTTAAACAATTTAAGACGTTGAGTTACTTTTTCTAAAGCTTCCAAAACATTTTTTCTAGTGGTTCTGGATTTAATATTTGAGGCTGTTCCATATTCCTGCCTTAAATTATTTAAAACTTCATGAATTCTTCTTTCTGGGGGAATATAAAGAGAAATAAGTTCTGTTCCTCTTCCTTTTTTCAAAGCTAACTCTTCAAGTAAACGTTTAAGCTTAAATTTTGAGGTGCTACTTGAAATCATAAGCTTCCCTACCTTAAATCAACTGAATATAAAACTTTTAAATGTTTTGAAGTTTAAAGCAAACTTTTAATTTATTTTTGAGAAAATTTAAAAGGAATAAAAGGAAGTTCATCTTTAAAAAGAGGTTTAATCCATGAAAATTGTTGTTAAACTTGGCGGCTTCGCTTTTCCATTAAAAATTAATGAGGAATTAATCAAATCTTTCGCTTTAAAATTTAGGGAAATTCATGAATCTGGCCATAAATTAACTATTGTTGCTGGAGGCGGGGAAGCAGCTAGAATTTATATTAATGCTGCTAGAAAACTTGGGGCTTCTGAAAGCTTTTGTGATCAACTTGGAATTTTAGTAAGCAGATTAAATGCTAAATTGATTATAGCAAGTTTAAATGAATTAGCTGCGCCTAAAATCCCGGAAAGCCTAGATGAATTTCAAAGTTTACTTCCTTTAAATAAGATTATAGTTATGGGTGGTCTTCAACCAGGGCATTCAACAAATGCTGTAGCAGCTTTAATTGCTGAGTTAATTAAAGCTGATCTTCTTATTAATGTTACTGATGTCGATGGAGTTTACACTAAAGATCCAAGAAAAAATCCTGATGCAAAATTGCTGGAGGAAGTAACCATAAATCAACTTCAAGAAATCCTTTCTTTAAATGAAGTTAAAGCTGGAACATATAAGCTTCTAGATTTTTTAGCTATAAAAATAATTGAACGCTCTAAAATTCCTACATGGATAATTAATGGGAAAAACCCTTCTAACCTAATTAAAGTTATTAAAGGAGAAAAGATAGGAACAAAAATTTTAACTTGAGGTTTAAAATGAAAATTATTAAAGAAGATTTAAAGCATGGATTAATCGCTTTAATGATAACCAATTTAAATGATTTATGGGTTTTATACCATATTATTGAAGAAGGCGATTTAATTTATGCTAAAACAACAAGAGAGTTTAAATCGGATAGAGTTGGAAGACCTTCAAGCCGAAGAATCCCAATAAATATTCAATTAAAAGTTAAAAATGTTTATTTTGACGAGGAAATGAAAAGGTTAAGAATTCATGGTTTAATCACTGAAGCTCCAGATGAATTTAATATTAAAGGTGCCCATCATACATTAACATTAACTGAAGGTTCAAAACTATCTATTATAAAAGAGGAATGGGGAAAATACCATTTAGAAAGAATTAAAAAAGCTTTAATTGAGGATGAACCTATAATAGTTATCTCTTTAGATTCTGAAGAATGCTGCTTAGCAATCATAAAGGATTATAATGTAAATATTGAAGCTGAAATTAAATCTTCAATTTCCGGAAAATTAAGTTTTAATGAAAGAGAAGAAGAAGTAAAAAAATATTTTTCAGCAATATTAAATGCTTTAACATCCTCTTTATTTAAAGTTAATTGTAAAATCGTTATTGTTGGACCAGGATTTGCAAAAGAAGAATTTATAAAGTTTATGAAACTTAAAAAAAGTGAATTAATAAGTAAAGTTGCAGCTGTAAAAAATGTAGGTTCAAGCGGTTTAGCTGGAGTTTATGAAGCTTTAAGAGTTGGAATAATAAAGGATGTTTTAAAAAAATCTAAAATTGCTGAGGAAATAGGTTTAGTAGAAGAGTTTTTAAAAATGATTGCAATAAACGAGAATTTAACATCATTTGGAATAGATGAGGTTGAAGAAAACACCATTGCTGGAGCTGTAGAAAAACTTTTAATTTGCAATGATAAATTTGCAAATTCAACAATTGAAGAAAGAAAAAAGCTTGAAAAATTAATGAAAATTGCTGAAGATAAAGGTGGTAAAGTATTTTTAATAAATGGAAATCATGAAGGAGGAAAAAAATTAATGGCCATTGGTGGAGTAGCTGCATTCCTAAGATATCCTAAATATAAAACTTAATGGTGATTCAATTGAGAAATAGGCATTCAGCTGATAAACCTATAAAGCTTTTTGATGAAATAGAAGTTACATATGATTCAAATAGATGGAGTTTTTTGAAAAAACTTAGGAATAAAGCTGAAGAAATAATAAAAGCTTTGCATGAATCAGAGTTAGAAGCAATGGTACATGGAAGTGTAGCAAGAGGCGATGTAGATGCTTACAGCGATATAGATATAATTATTCCCTATGTTGTACCATCCCATAAAGTTGAATCAGCTTTAACATTTAAAAACTTTATTATTTACTCTAAGAAAATGACTCAAGCAACTCCAAATCATGCAATTAAAGCTCATTTATATTTAGATCCACTCGAAAAAATATCAGTTACTTTTCCATTAATTCCATTTAAGGATTTAGAGCTTGAATTTTATAAGTTTGGAGGTTTAGCAAGTTTAAAAGAGTTAAGCAATAATATAAGAGTAGCTGGATGCACTAAAAAATTAACTTTTATTGAACCAACTTTAAATGGTCATAAAGAATTTTCCATTATTGGAAGAGAAAATGAAGTTGCTAAAAGATTAAACATTACAATTGATACAGTAATTGAAAGAATAAGGGTTTTAACTAGAAGGGATAAAATTGGTAGAACTGGAGTTTTTCTAGATAAAAAATTAAAATCTGATGAATCTTTTGAGCGTGCATTAAAAGAATTAATGGATAATAACCCTGCTATTCGAAGAGTTTGCTTTTCAAGATTAAATAAATAATGAAGTGGAAAAAATAAATATTTTGAGGGAATAAAAAATTGAATGAAATTTTAGTTACATTAATTTTTTATTTTATTTTTTGGCTTGCAATTTATACAATTGGAAAAATTTTTAAAGCTTATAAAAAGGACTTAAGAGGCTTAATAATAAAACCATTATACTTGAATTATAAAACCACTAAATTAAATAATTTACTAATTAAGTTTTCTGGAAAAGCTAAAAACGCTTGGTTAATCATATGGAACATTAGTGCAGCTTTAGCTTTTGGACAAATGGCTTTTATAATATATAACTTAACGAAGAACTTTTATTTTTTAATTAATAAATCAAATCAAGCTTCTCAAGTTTTTCTTCTTTTACCTGGATTAACTGTAAGCTGGAGTAATATTCCTTATCTTTTCCTTTCATTAGCGCTTCTTTTAATTACCCATGAATTTGCTCATGGAATAGCTGCGGCAATAGAAGGAATCCCATTAAAAAATGCTGGTTTATTTATTTTAGGTTTTATCCCTGGAGGATTTATTGAAGTTGATGATGAAGCTTTAAAAAAAGCTGAAATATCTTCAAAACTTAGAGTTTTTTCAGCAGGGTCCTCAGCTAATTTAGCTGTTGGTTTATTAATTCTTCTTTTAATAGTTAACTTTGGATTTACTATAAGCCCATTTTATTCTTCAACACCATCAGGTGTTTTAATAACAGATTTAATTCCTAATGGAGCCGCTGAAAAAATTGGTTTAAAAAAATGGGATGTAATCATAGCTTTAAATGATACAAAAATAAATAATGTTGAAACTTTAACAAGATTTATGAATAGTGTTAAACCTTATTCAACCCTTAAAGTTACAACTAAAAATGGAGTTTTTCAATTAATAACGCAACCGCATAAACTTAATGAATCTAAAGCCCTAATAGGAATATATCCCTTTAATTATTATGAACCTAAACTTTCTTTTATCCCAATTTATTTACCATATTATCTTTTTACATTTGGAAGCTGGAGCTACACTATATTGATTAGCGTAGCTTTAATTAATATGCTTCCAATTCAACCTCTTGATGGAGGCAAAATAATCGAGGCTTTACTCGATAAATTCGATGTGAAAAGAAAAAAGGAGATTCAAATGATATTAAATTTAATTTCAGTTAGCTTATTAGGGTTGAATCTAGTTTTTTCATCTTTAACTTTTGGTTTTATAAGGATTTAAGAGCGTGTAAAAATGATTTGTTCAATTTGCAAAAAAAATGAAGCTTTTTATTTTAGGATTTATGAAGGTGTAAAACTTTGCAGAAACTGCTTTAAAAAAAGCATAGAAAAAAAAGTTAGAAAAACAATATCAAAATATAAAATGTTTGATAGAAATGATAGAATAGCTGTAGCTATATCCGGTGGTAAAGACAGCTTAACCTTATTAACTATATTAAAAAAGATTGAAAGCAACTTTCCTTCAGCTGAACTTTTAGCTTTTGCAATAGATGAAGGCATAAAAGGTTATCGGGATGAAGCTTTAAAACTAGCTGAAGAACATTGTAAAGCATTAGATATTCCTTTAAAAATTTTTTCTTTTAAAAACCTTTATGGTTTAACATTGGATGAAATAATGAATATTAATCCTTTGGGTTTTCCATGCTCTTACTGCGGTGTTTTAAGAAGAAAAGCAATAGATAAAGCAGCTAAAGAATTAAAAGCAACTAAAGTAGCTACAGCTCATAATTTAGATGATGAAACTCAAACATTTTTATTGAATATTTTTCACGGAGACATATATAGGCTTCTCCGTTCAGGACCAAAATTAATTGATTTAGAAAACAGGTTTATTCCAAAAGTTAAACCTTTATGTGAAATTCCAGAAAAAGAAATAACAATTTACGCTTATATAACAAGTATAAAATTTCAATCTTTTCCATGTCCTTACGCTCATTTAGCTTTAAGAAATGATATTAGAGAATTGCTTAATAAAATTGAAGAAAAGCATCCAGGCGTAAAATTTACAGTATTTAATTCAATGAAAAAAATTAAGGAAGCCTTAGAAAAACAAAAAATTAAGTTAAATAATTGCGAAATTTGCGGTGAACCCACTCCATTAAATATTTGCGAGGCTTGCTTAATGCTAAAAAAGCTTATCGCTAAATCATTAGCATAAAAATATATATTTTAGAAGCTTTAATTTTTTTATTGGCGGCGGGGCTAAAGGGTTGGGGAGTTAGCCGTTCCCTGTAACCTGAAATCGGCTATATGCAGGGACCCGTTAACTGAAAGGGGCGGCGCCTCAATTAAGAGTAAGCCTATGCAGCTAACAATGAGCTCTTGCCCCATCGGGCCGGCGGAGGAGAACCCTCTCTGAAGGGAGAGGGAAACTCCTTTACCAACGAACCCAACGAGGCTCGGAAGAGAGCAGTTGTAAGTTGGACGCGCAGGCGCTGATGGGAGTTCAGGGGGGAGAAGGCTGCATAGAAACTGCTCTTAAAAGGGGCGTCCACCCTTTCAGGATGCCCGCCGCCCCTAAAATTTTATATTTAACTCTTTATTGCTTTAAAAGCGTTGAGAAAAGAAGTGTGGAGTTAATTAACCTTGAGTAAAAAAAGCTTAAAGCAATTAAGTGAAACCATAAAATTATTTGAAGAATGGAGTTTAGAAGGAATAGAAGTTACGGATCCAGGGCTTAAACCATATATTTCAATTAAACCTGTTTTAATTCCCCATACTGGAGGACGTCATGAACATCAAAAATTTAAAAAATCAACAATAAATATTGTTGAACGTTTAGTTAATGATATGATGCGCCATGGTAGATGTGGCGGTAAAAAAATGAAGGCAACTTCAATAGTTAAAAACGCTTTAAAAATAATTAATTTAAAAACTGGAAAAAATCCTATAGAGGTTTTAGTTAAAGCTATAGAAAATGCAGCTCCATGCGAAGAAGTAACAAGAATAGTTTATGGTGGAGTGGCCTATCCTGTTTCTGTTGATGTTTCCCCCCAAAGAAGAATAGATTTAGCTTTAAGGCATATAACCGAAGGCGCTAGGCAAGCAGCTTTTGGAAATCCAAAAACAATAGATGAATGTCTAGCTGAAGAAATAATTCTTGCAGCAAATAAAGATTCAAGAAGCTTTGCTATAAAAAAGAGGGATGAAATAGAAAGAATAGCTTTATCTTCAAGATAAAATAATATTTTTAAGTAAGGAAAAAGGATAAAAATTAAACCCTAAGTAATAAATAATTAAAAAAGGAGGAAAAAATATGAGCTCTTCAGAAAAACCGCATTTAAACCTAGTTGTTATAGGGCATGTAGACCATGGAAAAAGCACTACAATGGGGCATCTACTTTACGATATAGGTGCTGTTGATGAAAAAACAATGGAGGCTTTAACAGCTGAATCTCTTAAAACTGGAATGGGAGACACCTTTAAATATGCTTATGTTCTTGATAGATTAAAAGAAGAAAGAGAAAGAGGTGTAACAATCGATTTAGCATATCAAAAATTTGAGACTAAAAAGTATTATTTCACTTTAATAGATTGCCCAGGCCATAGAGATTTTATTAAAAACATGATTACCGGAACAAGTCAAGCCGATTGCGCTGTACTTGTTGTTTCAGCAAAAAAAGGTGAATTTGAAGCTGGTATAGGACCAGGCGGTCAAACTAGAGAGCATGCTTATTTAGCTAAAACCTTAGGTGTAAACCAGATTTTGGTTGCTATAAACAAAATGGATGATCCAACAGTTAACTTTTCTAAAGAACGCTATGAAGAATGCCGAAAAGAACTTGAATCATTGCTTAAAGTAGTTGGATATGATATTTCAAAAACAGATTTTATTCCAATTTCAGGTTGGACCGGAGATAACTTAACTAAACCAAGCGATAAAATGCCATGGTATAAAGGGCCAACATTACTTGAGGCTCTTGATAAATTTGAGGTTCCACCTAAACCTATCGATAAACCATTAAGAATACCAGTTCAAGATGTTTACTCAATTACAGGTGTTGGAACAGTTCCGGTTGGAAGAGTTGAAACAGGAGTATTAAAAGAGGGAGATACAATAGTTTTTATGCCACCCAATATTAAAGGTGAAGTTAAATCTATTGAAATGCATCATGTGCGAATTCCTAAAGCTATTCCAGGTGATAACATAGGCTTTAATGTTAGAGGCGTAGCTAAAACAGATATTCATAGAGGAGATGTTGTTGGTCATCCTGACAATCCACCAACAGTAGCTAAAGAATTTATTGGACAAATAATAGTTATAAATCATCCAACAGCTATAGCTCAAGGTTACACTCCTGTTTTGCATGCTCATACAGCTACTGTAGCTACAACATTTGCTGAGTTACTTCAAAAAATAGATCCCAGAACAGGTCAAGTTGTGGAGGAAAAACCATCCTTCTTAAAAACTGGAGATGGTGCTATAGTTAAATTTAAACCTCTTAAACCTTTAGTTATAGAGCCTTTCTCGCAAATACCTCAATTAGGTAGATTTGCCATTAGAGATATGGGAATGACTATTGCTGTTGGAGTTGTAAAAGAGGTTACTCAAAAAGGTTAAAAACGCTTTAAATCATTTTAAACCTAATTAAACCTAAACCTTTTTATATTTCTTTTTTCTTTTATCGATTTGCTTAAGCAAAATTAATTTTATTAAAAGAGGATGCTGAAAATGGTTGGTAAAGCAAGAATAAAGCTTTCCAGCACCGACCCCCAAGGGTTAAATGCTATATGTGCTGAAATAAAAGAAATTGCTGAAAAAACTGGAGTAAAATTTAGAGGACCCATTCCACTTCCAACAAAAAGATTGATTGTTCCAACTAGAAAAAGCCCTTGTGGTGAAGGCACCCATACATGGGATAAATGGGAAATGAGACTTCATAAAAGGCTTATGGATGTAGATCCTAATGAAAGATTTTTAAAAAGGTTAATGCGAATTAAAACTCCTGAAAACGTTTTTATAGAAATTGAATTAATGTAAATTTTTTTTAAATTTCCTAAAATTTATTTTGAATTTAAATTTTAAAATAGAAAAGCTTATAAGGAGCTATGCTAAGGAAAAAGTGAAGTTTAGTTGCAGTGAAGAAGTTAGCGAAGGCTTAAGCCTAGCTAAATTCTGATGCAGCTAACTTCAACCGACGTAACGAGAGGTGAAAAACGTGAGTTTTAAAAGGAAACGCTTCAGCGATAAACCTTTTCCAAAACCTGTTGAACTTGGCAAAGAATATGAAGTAGACATTAAGGAAACAAGTCAAAGAGGCGATGGTGTAGCTAGAATTCAAGGCTTTGTAATTTTTGTTCCAAACACTAAACCAGGCGATCACTTAACAGTTAAAATAACTAGAATAGGAAGAAGATTTGCAGTTGCTGAAGCGATATAAATTAGGATTTAATTACGCATTCAAAATTTAACCCCTTTTTTCTTAAGTTTTTTATATATTATTAAATTTTTATTTAACTTTAAAAATTTAATAATTAAAAATTTAATAATTAACGACAGTATTTTTAAGCAAAGAAATAACTCAAACTCAAGTTTTTCTTTATATATAAGCTAAAATTAAATGAGGTATAAAAACTTGGAAAAGAAAATTATAGGAAAAGGAACATGGCTTGATAAAGTAGCTTATGCAGTTATTGAAAGAGAGAAAAAACTTGGTAGAAGCTTAAATCTCTTAAGGGTTGAAAGTGGTTTAGGAGCTTCAGGTCTCCCTCATTTAGGAAGTTTTGCTGATGCTATAAGAGCTTATGGAGTTAAATTAGCTATAGAAAATTTAGGGTATAAAGCTGAATATATCGCCTTTTCAGATGATATGGATGGATTACGTAAAGTTCCTAAAGGATTACCTAAAAACTTGGAAAAGCATTTAGGTAAACCTGTAACTTCAATTCCAGATCCATTTAAATGTCATGAAAGCTATGGAACGCATATGAGTTCTCTTTTATTAGATGCCTTAGATAAATGCAGTGTTGAATATAATTTTTTTTCAGCAACAGAAGCTTATAAAAAAGGTTTATTTACAAATGAAATAGAGAAAATTTTGGAGCACTCCAAAGAAGTTGGAAAAATAATTAAAGAGGAGCTTTCTCAAGAAAAATATACTGAAGTTTTACCTTATTTTCCAATATGCGCTAATTGCGGAAGAATATATACAACAAAAGCTTTAGAATGGTTCCCTAAAGAAAGAAAAATAAACTATATTTGTGATGGAATAGATATTCGAGGAAAATGGATTGAAGGATGCAAATATGAAGGTGAAGCAGATTATTCTAAAGGTGAAGGAAAATTAAGCTGGAAAGTAGAATTTGCAGCCAGATGGGTTGCTTTAAAAATAAATTTTGAAGCTTACGGTAAAGATATAGCCGATTCGGTTAGAGTAAACGATAGAATAATGGAGGAAATATTTAAAACTCCTCCACCAAGCCATGTTAGATATGAAATGTTTCTGGATAAATCTGGAAAAAAAATATCTAAATCAACTGGAAACGTTTTTACCCCTCAACTTTGGTTAAAATATGGTTCACCACAATCTCTTCTTCTTTTAATGTTTAAAAGAATAACAGGTTCAAGAGAAATTTCTGTTTTCGATATTCCAAGATATATGGATGAAATAGATGAATTAGAAAACATCTATTTTGGAAAAGTTAACATTTCAGATAAAATTGAGGAAGCTAAGCTTAAAGGTTTATATGAATATTGCTGGTTACTTAAACCGCCAAATGCTCCATCCATTCATATCCCCTATAATCTTTTAACCTATTTAGCTAAAGTCTCACCTAAAGGTTCAGAAAAAACCTTTATTATAGAAAAACTTAAACTCTACGGCTATAAAATAAATAATGAAAATCTTCAAAATCTAGAAGAAAAAATAAATTATGCTTTAAATTGGATTAATGACTTTGACTTTACTGAAATTAAAGTCCCCATTGAAATGAATGATAAAGAAAAAAAAGCAATTCAAGAATTAATAGAAATAATTAAGATTGAAAAAAATGAAAATAAAATTCAAAGCGCTATATTTGAAGTTGCAAAAAAAGCTGGTCTTCAACCAAAAGAATTTTTTCAACTTCTTTATAAAATTCTTTTAGGTGTTCCTCAAGGTCCAAAGCTCGGCCCATATATAGTGGCTATGGGAAACGAAAATGTAGTTAAAACTTTAGAAAGAGCTTTAAAATTAAGTGAAAAATCAGCTGAAACCAAATAAAATAATAAAAAATAAAATTTCAAAATTTTCATCTTTAATTTTAAATCTCTCCTGTTTCTTTTCGTTTTTTCTCCTCATAAACTGATACTACTGTTCTATAATATTCCTGTTTAATGCATTCAAGCAGGCCTATAGCTCTATTGTAATCAAAATACCTCTGTTTATAAACGCTTTTTAAAATTTTAGTAATAATGTAATTAAGGTGTCCATCAACTTTTTCAATTTCTTTAGGAAGCTTTGAAATAAGCGTATTTATGGAATCTTCATATATTTTTCTTTCTTCCTGAGTTATATAAGGCATTTTAACACCTCCTTTAATTATTGCTGAAAAACTTAATAATTTTTATAAAGCTCAAAATCAATTAATAAACAATAACGAGAACTATAAGGATATTTGGGAATTTGGGCCCGTCGTCTAGTTTGGATTAGGACACTGAAGATAAAGCTGTGGAAGCCTGCGGATTAAACTATAAAGTTGAAAGCCGGAGGTCCGGGGTTCAAATCCCCGCGGGCCCGCCAAAATTTAAACCTTTTTTAGCTTAAAATGCAATAGCGTAAATCACTTAATTTAAATTCTTATTTTTATAGTTTTTAACAGCCTATTTCTTCGTTATTATTGCCCTTAACATTATCATAAATGATAATAAAATTCCTTTGGCTTAAGCTCTTTAAATTCATTCGTTTGCCTCGCAATATACCTTCTTATATCTACACAAAGATGACATTTTGAAATATATCCATCACTTAACTCTTTATAATTAAATTCTTTTACTGCAAATTCATAAAGGTTTTTTAAATCTGTTATTAAAGCGTTAAGGATTGGTTTATCATGCAATTCTATTCCTTGAATTAATGAGTTTAAGTTTCTTGCATCACCTAAAGAAATACCTGCGCAGTAACCTGGTATATAATTGCAATAGTTATCGATATGAATATGCCATTCTCTTGTTAATTCTTCATAGCATGATAAACCAAAAAAATATTTTGCTGGAAATTTTTTATATAAATAACTTAATTGATAAGCAGCTCTACCCATTGGAAGCAGCTCCATATAATAAAGGCTAAAAGGCGATTTCTCCAAATATTCCTTAAAAGAAAGTTTATTTTTAATTCCAAGCCTTTTAAAATCTTTATAAAAAAAGCTTTGATAAACTATTACATTTTCACCAAAAATCTTTTTACTTATTTTAAAAGCTTTTTCAATTCTTTCAAAAGGCACATGCTCTAAAATAAATGGATTCACACTTAACAAAATGCCATTTAATCCAGAATCATGCAGCTGCAAAAACTTCTCTTTTATATCTTCATCATTAATGCACCAAAAACAGTTAGTTTCAACAAAAGTTGATGGAATATTAAGTTCTTTAGCCATTTTAACAGCTTCAACTAAAAATTCAAAGTTTAGGAATGGTTCGCCTCCCGTAAAATGAAGACCATAATTTATACTTATTTCACCAAATGGGCTTCTTTTAATTCTATTAGCTAATTGCTGCAAAATTCTTTCTAAATCTTTTTTAGAAATCCATTCTGCTTTCCAGCTTGGGGAACAAGCATACATGCAATGTTTACATTCACTAGTGCATTTATAAGAAAGAATTAAACCTCCTGAAATGGGCTCCCTTATATATAGCTTATCCATATCATTTAACCTTTATTTCAGCTAATTTTCTCCCCTCTTCCTTTTTGTATAATCTTAAGATTTATCATGACTGTATTTCACTTTTTCTTTCACAATTATTTACAACTAAATAAAAAAGAGTTTTTATTAATGTAAAATGGAGAAATTCATTTTTATTAAATTTGTTTTTCACAATTAATAATCCTTTCACTTTCAAAATGAAAGCTAATTTTAACTTTTTTAACCAAAAAATTTATTTCTCATTTATTTCTCATTAACTTTATAGTGAAAAGGTGGACTTATTGAAATTTAAACTTTTGAAAGTTAATAGAAAAGCTGTGAGCCCTGTCATCTCTACATTAATAATTATTGGCACAGTATTTGCTTTATTCGCCATAATATATCCATGGTTTACCTCCTCCCTAACATTTTCTCAAAGCTCAGCTGGATTATGGTATTTAAGCCAAGAGGAAGCAAGCAAAGAAAGAATAGTAATAGAAATGGTTACATTTAATGAAACAGCAGGAAGCAATAAAAATATTAGCATTTTCGTAAGGAATGTTGGAGAAATAGATGTCAAAATCGTAGCCATATATATTAACGGTTCAGCTCAAACAAGCGTAAATCCTACATTACCCTATAGGCTTTATGCAAGCGCTAACGGTGCTGTAAACGTTCAAAAATTTGTGATAAATTATTCATGGGATAAAGATAAAATATACATTATTAAAGTTGTTACAAGCAGAGGCACAGAAGCAATTTATGAAGCTAAAAGGTGAAAAATAAGTGAGGAAACATATTTACTCAAAAAAGGGTGTTGGAACAGCTTTAGGCGCAGTATTCTTCATAGGCATAGTTATTCTCTCCCTAACAGCCTTAATAACAATCAGCAGTTACCAAATGAAATATTTACAAACAAGAGATAAAATGATTGAATGGGATATTAAACGCATGAGTGAAAACATTGCTATCGTTAACTTAATTCAACCTTCAACAAAACCAGGATATACATTTGATTTAATAGTTAACAATACTGGAGAAGTACTTGTCAAAATAGTAAGAATATACATTTATGATAATAAAACAAATGGACTCTTCATATTTGATAGACAAGCTTCCGGAGGAAATGGATTCATTAATGGAGAAATTATGCCAGGAGAAGGAAACCATGCAATAAACGTTAAAGCTCAAAACCCTTTAGCCAATGACCCTCCATACCGCTATAGAATAATCGCTTGCACTGAACGAGGAAGACAATTCAGCTTCAGCTATCCAAAGCCCGAACTGCCACCTAGCATTATTGGTGGAATAAACCCAAGGCACATCGGATATTTAGTTATAACATTTAATGAAAAATCTCTAATGTATACAGCATACCCAGATCCAGTGATAACTACTCCTGCTTGGGAAAATATTAAAAATGGGGCAGAATGTGTAGTGTGGCACTTAAATATAACGAATCTGGGCAACAAAGATATTAAATTGCTAAAAGAATCAAAACTAATCGTGATGTATAACAAGAAAAGTGGTGGTGGGATATCTCTTAGTGTTCTCGATGTATGGTATATCTCTGCTCCCCCTTTATCAGTCCCTCCAGGTTGGAATTATAAGGATAACCCAGATGGAATACCTGGCTATGACGAAACAACGAATCCAATAGTCATTAAACCGAATAGCTGGAAGTGGGTAGCATTAGGTGCAGCAGAACTAGGGCAACCATCTTATTACTTTCATCCACAAGGACCTTCAATTCCAAATTTAAATCTTGAGAATGACGCTCTTGACAATGTTGTTTGGATATTCCTTGAACTTCATTATAAATATGGAGATGAATATTATTCGCAGGTAATACCTTTTGCAGCTATCGCCATAAGAATGTAATTTTATTCTAAATTCTATTTTTGTCTTCTTCCTTTATATATGTGGTATGCGATAACTCCTATGATTGCTATTGGAATTATTGAGATTGCTAAAACTATTAACCCTTTTAATACTGTGAATAACCCTGTTAAAGCTGTTTCTAAAACTTCTCCCCAATTCATGCTTGGAGGTTTAAATGAAGGCTTAGGTTTAATTAAGCTTATGCTTATAATAGACATTTCTACGCTTCTTTCAAGATAATTTATTTGGCCTTGAAGACTTTCAATTTCCCCTCTAACTCTTTCTAATTCTTTTTCAATAGCTAAAATTTCATCAACATTTTTGGCTAACTCAAGAATTTCAAGCAAGCGTTTTTCTTGATGCTGAAGATTGCTTAACCTAGCCTTTAAATCTATGTATTGTTGGGTAATATCTTCGCTATTCACATTTTCATTTAAAACTTTTCCATAACTTTCTATTTCCTGTATTGCAGCATGAAACTTATCTTTTGGAACCCGAATAACGATTTCAGCTCTAACTTCTTCATCATACATATATTTATTTGAGCTTGCTACATAACCTCCATAGCGTTCAGCCAAATTTCTAATCATTGTTATTGTTCCATCAATATCGTTTGTTTCAAGCGAAATATGGCCTGTATAGATAATCATTCGTTCATTAATCGTTGGAGCTAAGCTTTCTTTAACGGGTTTAATTGAAATTGTGGGAGTTTTAAGCCCAGTTTTTCTAAATGTTTCAAATGAACCGAATGGTTGATAGAATGCTCCAATAATAAATGAGGCTCCTATCAACGCTGCTATAAAAATTAAGCTAAACAATATTTTTCTTTTCAATTTTTATTCACCAAGCTTTAATAAAGGAATGTTAAAGTATAAAATGTTAATGTTTAGAACGAAACGTTCAAGATTTAGAACAAATAGTTAAATTGAAAAAATTTTTTATTTATACCCAATAACATAAGTTTTTAATTAAATTAATTTAGGGATTATAATTTGCCTGAAAATAAGAAAATAGATATTGAAGCTGAATAAAAAGGAACAACCCTTAAAACTTATTGGTACATATTTAAGGTTGGGAAACCAGTAGGTGTTAGAGAGATTCAAAGAAGCTTAGGTTTATCAAGCCCAAGCGTTGCTTTGCATCATCTAGAAAAGTTAAGGCAGCTTGGTTTATTAAATAAAGATGAATTTGGAAAATATTTTTTGAAGGAAGATGTGAAAATCGGTGTTTTTCGTTTTTTTCTTAAATTTGGTAAATTGCTTTTACCAAGATTTTTGTTTTATGCAGTTTTCTTTTCTTCAGCTTTAACCCTATATTTAATTCAAGCATTTATGAAAGGTAACCCTATAGATTTATTCGCATTAACTTTTAGTTTTGCAGCCTCAATAATTTCATGGTATGAAACAATAAAAATATGGAGAGAAAAGTTAATTTAATAAAAAATGGTTTTGAAGCAATTTAATGACTGTTCTATTAAATAGAAATAAATAAGGCTTTTATAAAAATGGTTTTTGGAGGAAAATTAAAATTTGAATAAGCTTCTCTTTTATGGTTTAACAGGT
>CAZSNM010000010.1:0-37233 GCA_964608455.1 uncultured Candidatus Bathyarchaeia archaeon
TGCAAAAAAATATATAAAGGGTAGAAAAACAAAAAACAATAAAAAATTAAACGATTTTGCAAAAATGAATGTAGCCGCAACCCTTGCATTCTTTTGATTTTAAGGCTTTTGGCAATTTTTCATTCTTTATGATTTCTTTCATCTTTTTTATTGTCCATTTAACATGATTTCTTATTTCATCGGTTAGATTTATTTCAAATATTTTATCTGCCTTAACATGGTAAATGATTATGTTTTTAACCGTTTTTTTTAAATTGTTCTTCAAAAAGCATTGCGTAAGCTGCTGCTTGATATAAATAACCTGGTGCGAGCTTGTTTCTATCTGTATTTTTTATTTCAACAATTTTGATGCCGTTTTCTGTTTGAATTACAAAATCTATTTCGCCTATTAAACCTAGTTTTTCAGAATGAACTTTAACTCCAATCCATTTATTCAAAACTTTTTCTTTCCTTTTTGCTAAAAGTGTTTTTCTTCTTTTTTCTTTCTCCTCTTCTTCCTCCTCTTTATTTCTTCCTTCAATCATGTATTCCGTTACTCTTTCTTTAACACCAATGACTCCAATGAAATATATAATTCGTGGACAGTAATGATATATTTCAATCCATTTTACTGGAATATATTGTGGTATTTCTTCTTCAAACAATTTTACTCCCTTTCTTTAAACAAGCATTTCGCTTTCCTCACCTTTATATGGTTTTCCCAGTTCGATTTTAAGAGATATATCAGCTTCGCATATTATGTAAACTTGTATATTGTTTTCAGTTCCTTCAATTAATCTTTTTAGTGAAGCTATTAATTCTTTTCTTAATGCGTTTGAGATTCTTCCAAGAAAAGCACTTTTTTGAATTCTAATTAATCCATATCTTTTGCAAGCTTGAGCAACTTTTAATCTCAATTCATTTTCAGTTATATCATAAATCACTAATGTGAACATTTTTAATAAGATGTAAAAGGTTGATATTTTTCTCTTTCCATAACATGCTCTATTATTCTTCTAGCTTGTAAAATGATGTGATTCTCCAGCGGTAAGCTTCGATTTAAAAATGTTATTTTTTCCTTCATTCTTTCAGCATAATATTTATAAAGTGTTAATCTAGCATCTCTTTTTAATCTTCCATTTTCCACAGCATTCTCAAGTTTTCTTTCGAAAACAGCTTTAAAAACAACTCTATCAACAATTGGTTGTCTAAACTCCTCCATTAAATCCATTGCTAAAGCAGGTCTTCTAGAGTTATCTGCATGAAGAAAACCTGCATATGGATCCAAACCACATATTTCAAGAGATAACCAGCATTCTCCAGCCAAAATACTGTAGAGATAATTTAAAGCTACATTAACTGGATCGGAAGGATGTTCAAACTTCTTTTTTCTTCCAGGAAAATCTATGATTTTCAATAAAGCTTTAGAAATGCTTTCCCAATAGATTTGAGCTGCTTCAGCTTCAATATGCATGATTTCATCTCTAACATCTTCTGTTTTTTCTCCCTCAACTTTAAAGATTTCTTCAACTTTACTTTTAATATTTCTTGAATTTTCATATAATGTTTTTGCCAAATATGGATTTGTTGAAGCTCTATTTTTAGCCATAGAATATAATAAGCTGCGTTGATTCATCAATTTTCCAATTGCGAAAGCTTTGGCTAATTCTACACCAATCTTACTATTTTGAGCTTTATATTGAGCTTTTCTTGTTAAAATTGCTCCGCTTGTAAAGTTTTTACATAATGTTAATGGAGTGCCATAAGATGAATAAAACACTATTGGAATAGAATGTTTTGAAAGCAATCTTACTAAAGCTGATGAAATTGATGCACCCCTCGTTAAAAAAACAACCAAATTAATTTTTGAAGTTGAAACCTCTAAAACTTTCTTTTTCTCTTTATAAACAGTTATTAATCCCCCTCTTGTTCCAACGAAGACGCCAGGTTCATTAATTATTAACCTCATTTTTACATCCATCATAAAAATTTAAGTTATTACATTTTTTATTTACATATTCATATTATTTACATATTGAGTAGTAAGGGCAAAAGTCAGGACACTTATTAGGCATACCAGGATCTCTACCAGAATTAACTATTTCAAAAGCTTCATCCCTTATCTCAATAAATTCTCTTCTAAGCTCATCTCCAACTATAAAATGCTTTAATTTAAAAGAGGGTGTAGTTTTTCTTTCGAACTTTAAGTATAATATAAAACCGAAATCTATTGGTATGTTTTCTTCGCTTTCAATTGCTAAAGCATAACCAGCTGCTGTAAGAGGATGAAAATCTCTTATATCTCCAGTTTTAACATCTACAATTGCATTATAAGGCATGTATATATCAACGCTTAATTCATTCGATAAACCAACTAATGAACCATCCACTTTTCTTTCAACAACTGGAGGTATGGCTATGTTAACTATGGAATCTGAATCTGCATGAGGATATTTTGATAAAGCATAATCAAGTTTTGCAGCAGCTTGAATTAATAAAAAGTTTCTTGTGTTTAAGCATTCTTCTATAAGAGATTCTTTCTCATGTTTTTGTAAGCTACTTGATAATGTAAATTCAGCATCAACTACAGCGTCTTGAGCAGCTTCCAAGCTTCGCTTTAAAAGAGCATTAATTAAATCTATTCCAACAGCTTTTTGATTATCATAAATAAACTTTTTAGCTTCATAAATCGTTTCTTTAATAATTTTATGTAAAGCAATTCCTTTAACAATCTTTAGGTTTGGTGAAAATTTAATATTTAAAACCCGTTTTAAATATATATCTCTTAATTTTTCGCAGTATCTTCCAGCTAATTCACTAACACCAAACTTTACATGTTTAAATAGAGGTTGGATAGGGGGTTTATCATAATTCCAACCTCTTAAATCTTCGCTTATTGATCTTTCTAAAATTTCTTGCCTAAGAAGTTTAAGTTTCCGCTCAACATCCACTTTATCTAGAAACATCATGCCAGAGACCTTAAACTATTTTGCAATTATTATTTCAATAAAAATTAAGGATTTAGTAATTAAAAACATTTCTTATTTAGATGGATTAATAAGCCAATTTCTTATGGTTTCCAACGCATCTTTTGAGCAAGTATAACTTAATAAGATTTCATTACCATCTTTTTTTATATAAGTAAACTTTTTTAAGAATCCGCTATGAGTAAAAAAGTTTCTTTTTTCATCAGAAAGGGGTTTCTTTGCACATTTATATATATTTTCTTCTTTTGCATTTTTGGAAAGGTTATTTAAGCTTACCCAAGAATTTAAGCTAAGACAGTTAGCTATAGCTTCTATATTTTCTAAATCTCTTTCAAGAAATCTTATGTTGCTTTCTAATCCAACAATTTTATAAACATTTTTAAGGAATAATTGTCTAATTTGATTTATGGATGGTTTATTTTCCCTTAATTCAAAAGTAAACTTTCTTAAGTTAGAGTATAATGCAAGAGATAAAAGCATATTTGTGATAAGTTGTTTATTCACTTTAGGATATATAACTTTTATAGTATTATTTTCAAATTTCACCTCTCTTTTTCCATTAATATAATCAAGAATTTTTCTTAATTCTTCCAATAACTTTTCAAGGTTTAAAGAAGAGTTTAACTCAATAACTTCAATATTTTGAAACGTTTTAAATAAAGTAAGTGGAGCATTATATTTTATTGCATTAAACATGAGTTTCAATAATGTCATAGCTTTTTTAAGCTCTTTCCTTAAATTAGAAAACTTTTTTTCCTCTTCTTTAAAATCATAAATTTCATTTAGATTATTAAAATCTTTTTTAAGCGGCAACTCAAAAAATGCTTTTGCATCATATGTATATAATTGAATTGGATGAATTAAATTTAGCCCATGTATAACTGGAGGAGAAAAAGCTAACTTCACATTTATTCCTGTCCCTCCTTGAATAATCTTTAACAGTTTATAATAAACTATTAAAGTTTTTAAAGCTTCAATTACAGAGCAAACATAAATGTTTAAACCAGTTGAAACATCAAATATAATTCCTTTACTCTCTTCTAATTTTAAATTTATTAAATCAAAAATTAAATATGAAATTAAATTTTCCACATAATTTTCAAAGATGATGGCGTATTTTTTGTTTAAATTAAAAGAGCCAATAGATTGAATAATTAAAACATCAAATTTAAAATTTGCAAGTTCTTTAAAAATCGGGCTTTCCTCAATTTTGATTAAAAACTCCTTTTTTAATTTATTATTTATTCTTATCGTTTAAAAGTTCAAAAGCTTCATCCTCATCTTTTGCAACATAAGTAACTAAACTTTCTGGAATTAATAATTGAATTTTACAATCTTCCGATGAGTTATCTTTATAATAATTAGAAATAGCGCAGGAAATAAGATAAGTTTTATATTTTTTATTTTCAATTAACCATTCAACTTCATTATACTCAAAAAAATTGCCAATTATTTGCATAACAATATAATGCATTAAAACTCCCAAATAATAAATTAAGATTTTAACTTTTATTTAAAATTTACTTCTTAATGAAATGCTATTTTCATATTTTTATAATTTCACCAATAGATTTTTCTGAATGTGACTCAGTAACAACGGCACCTATTCTAGGATCATATACCGCGATAAAGCGAGTGGGATGATAAAAATGGCTTAAAAAGCAATATAACCAAATTGGGCCTCTGCCAGTAAGTACAACTCCTTTAGCTGGGTTTATTTGTGGAGGCCTCAAGTTTTTTAAAACTTCAGGTGTGATGTTACCTTTCAATTCAAACTTAACTATTGAGTATTCATCTTTTTCCTCTACATTAAATTCAATCAATATTATCGCCATTCTTCCTTTGCTAAGTTAGATTTAAATAAAATATTTACCTCTTAATTAATTTAACATTACATGGAATATTTTTGTTTTTTAAAATGGTGGATTTATAATGTCTTCAATTTCATCTTTTACTATTAAGCTACTTGTTAATGAACCTATAGTTTTTCAAAGTTTCTCTGGTTTTGCTGCTTGCGGAATATTCTATAACCTTATTAAATATGTTAATGAAGGTTTAGCTGAAGAATTGCATTCTTCTAAAAAGCTTGCTCCATGGTCAGCTACATCATTTTTTATAGAGTCTCCACAATTTAATCGTGTAATTTACCGTTCGTTGATGGGTCCATCAATCATAAATGTAGGTTTTTCCATAATGAGTGAAGAGTTAACTAATGCATTTAAAGAAGCTATTATTAAACCCGATTTATGCATAGAAATAATTAATGCAAAAGCTAGAATTTTAAGCGTTTCATTTAAAATGAAAAGGTTTTCTGATATAGCTCACAATTCTGAATCTCTTCCTGAAAAATTTTCAATAAAATTTGTTACTCCAACAGCTTTTAGACGTTCAATTTATGATTGCTGCACAACCTGTCCAAATTATATAGAATATTTAATGAATTTTAAAGAAGGAAAAAAAGTTAATAAACCATGTAAATATGCTGTTAAGTGTCGTGGTTTAATCATACCATTACCAATACCATCATTAATGTTTAGAAACATGGCTAGAATATGGTCTACTTTTTCAGATGTGCAATTAAATGTTTGGGAAACTGCAAAATGGGTTGAAAATTCAATGGTTATAGCTGGTTATCCAAAACCAGGTATAAAAACTATAAAAGTTTATGAGCATCCAACAACCAATAAATGGATAACTGGCTTTACAGGAACAGTAAGATTTGCTATAAAAAAGGATGTTTATAAAGAGAAGTATGCCAAAACAGCTTTTGCTTTATTAAAAATGGCTGAATTAACAAATGTTGGTGTAAGAAGAACAGCTGGATTAGGAATGATAAAACTTATTCATCCAAATGAAGAAGCGAAATCAATAAAAATAAATAATCAAAAAGGTTTTGAAGCATACTTTTCGTAAACGACTGTGTAACTTCATATTTAAGCTTTATAGAGCTTAATTTTCATAGGGGGCCCCTCTATATTAAAAATCCTTCTGATTTTTTGATTTTCTTTGATTTTTTAAGGTTTTTATGCGTAAAGTTTTGATTTTTTGATTTTTCTGGAGAAATCAAAATGAGGCTTTTATTATTCTTTGCGGATTATGTTTTTCTTTCCTAAACCTTTAAACTCATTTTAATAAAGCTAAATTATCAAAATTAACACAAAAAAATCTTCATTTAAAAGCAAAAAGCAATACTTAACCTTCAACATAAACCAATAGTAAAAACATAAAGGGTTGCATTTAAATGTTTCAGTATTTCTCAAAATTTTGGCGGGCCCGCGGGGATTTGAACCCCGGATTTTAGGCTTTCCTTGAAAATTTTTCTCCGAAGGCTTTCACGTTTTAAACTCTATGTCCTAATCCAGGCTAGACGACGGGCCCGCTTTTTTAGAAATATAAAAATTAATTTTAATTTATTTTTCTTTTTTTATTGTTTCAAACAGATTTAACCAGGCAGCAGCATATCTTAAATAAGAGTTTAATGCTGCTCTAAGTGCTGTTGAATCTTTAGCTTTAAAATTCATTATTAAAAGATTTTTTTTAAGGGTAATTGAGGTTTTAGATCTTTTGCTTGGAGGTTTTAACGTTTCAGGTTTTAAAGCTAATAATAAAGCTTTTACTGCTTTATTATTTTTAAGTTTTAATTCAATTTTAGCTGTTGCTTTCAAAAATTTTTAAATACCCTCTTTTTTTAGGTTTCTTTAGTTTTCTCTTCTTCAGTTTCGCTTTTCTTTACTTTTCTTTTTCTAGTTATTTTTGTTTCTTTAATAGGTTTAACAATTAATCCTTCAATAGAAGCTTCTTTAATTGTTGATCTTTCAGCTGCTTCTCCAAGCTTAGTTGTTGGTGTATAAGCGCCTCCAGCAAATTTAAACCCACATTTTCTGCAAATCCATATTCCAACGCTTTCTCTTTTAACAGCTTTTCTATGGCATTTAGGGCATTTATGTTTAAGACGCATTTGAGATACTATTTCAACATATCTTTTTCTAGCTAAAGTTCCATATCTAGCTCCAAAGCTTGCGCCTAAACCTATCTTTTTTGTTCTTCCCAATTTAAAGCCTCCAAAATTTTATTTCTATTTTCTGAAGATTTTTCAACAGCTATATTAACTGCTTTTTCAATTTCATTTAAAGTTAACTCTTTTAAACCACCCTTTTGAATAGCGCATAATTTTCCATCTTTATCTATAGTTAAGGTTAATCTAGCATCCATTACTCGTTCCTCCTCTATTGATGGATCAACCAAAAGTGTATTATTAATTTTAACAAATGTTACAGGTATAGGATAGTTTTGGATAGGTAAAGGAACAAACTCGTTTCTATAAATTAACTCGCCATTTTTAATTTCATAAGCTTTAATTTTAGCGGTTAATAAAGCTGTTAAAGCAGCCATAGCTGAAGCATCAATTAAGTTTCCATCATAATCTAAAACATAAATATCAACAAAAACAATGAAGACTTTTTCTCCTTCTTTAATGCAAAGCTTTTTTAAATCTAAAGCTTTAGATTCTCTAAGACCTCTATCAACAACTCTAGCTAACTCTATAGCGTTTTCATCAGGTGGTCCAGGTTCAAAAGTTGGTGAAGCCAAAGGAACAAGCTCAGCATTAACCATTAAAACTCCTTCATCAGGTGTATCTGAAAATGGCTCGCCAATTTCAACTTTAACACCAACCATTACTTTTGTTTTACCAAGCTTTATTTGAGCTGAGCCATTAGCTTTTTCTATAACATTTTTCTCTATTGTAAATCTTCTATAATCTGTTAATCCTCTTCCATCAAGTCTTTTACCGTTATTTAAAAGTTCTATTAAATTTTTTCTTTCAATTTTAGTTATAGGAGTTAAATTTGGTGTTGAAGACATTTTTTATTTTTCCCCTTCAGTTTCAATTAACTCTTTTATTTGATAATATTTGCTTTTCAAAGCTTGCTTTTGCCTCTCATAAATTATTTTGCAAGCTTCCTTAGCCATATTTAAAGCTTCATAAAATTCATTTAAAGTTAGTAAACCATCCATTTGAATTAAAGTTAAAGCATTAAATGCTGGCATTAAAGCTATTGGCAAATCTGCTTCACCATATTTATCTTCTAAATCGCATAAATCCACAACTATTTTACCATCAACTTTACCAGCTGCACAAGCCACAACTAAATCTTTCATTGGAATTCCAGCATCAGCTAAAGCTAAGCTAGCTCCTGTTATTCCAGCGCATCTAGTACCACCATCAGATTGAAGAACTTCAATAAAAACATCTATTGTTGTTCTGGGATACATTTCAGATATTACAGCAGGTTCTAAAGCTTCTCTAATAACCTTAGATAATTCTATATCTCTTCTGGATGGTGCTGGAGATCTTCTTTCTTCAGTTGAAAAGGGAGCCATATGATATCTGCATCTTAAAACTGCTCTATCAGGTAAACCTATATGTCTTGGATGAGCTTCTCTAGGTCCATAAACTGCAACTAAAATTTTATTTTTACCCTGCTCAACATAAGCTGAACCATCTGCCTTATCTAAAACCCCAACTTCAAGTTTTAAAGGTCTAAGTTCATTAGGTTTTCTTCCATCAACTCTTAATCCATCTTCATTAATTAATTTAGTTGGTTTTGCTGCTAGCATATTCTTCCCTCCTTTTTTTAATCATTTCTTTAATTCTATCGGTTAATCCTTGGGTATGAGCTTCCGCCGCTATCTTATTTATAGCTTCAATAGCTAAATTTTCATTAAATGGATTTTTTCCTGAAACAAGCACAACCCCATTTTGACCAACATAAATTTCGCATTCAGTTTCTTTCTTTAACATATTTATCATACTTCCTTTTTTTCCTATTAATCTTGGAATTTTCGTTGGTGGAATCTCAACAATTTTTCCAGAGGTTATTCTACCTAAACCTTCCTCCTTAATTGTTAAAAGCGGATCTCTAGTTCTATCAAAAGCTGCAACCTTAGCTAATATAAGATCGCCTAAATCAAGGATTTTAGTTAAATCGATTTTAATTTTAGATCTTTTATCTTGAATTTCTGAAGCTGGAAGAAGAGCTTCATAAGGAGAAGCTATATCAACAATCCAGCCGGAAAGTCCAACATCAATTATTTTTCCTATAACTTGATCATTTACATTTGGAATATAAGCTCCTTTAAATGGAACAACCATTAGTTTATCTTGAGTAAAATCAAATAAACCAAGTTTTGAAGCATAAATTTTACCGTTTTTTAAGTAAGTGTTTGCTCCTAAAATATATTTTCCTTCTGCTAAAACTTCTCCAGGAACAACTATGCTTCTTTTTTCCACAAATAAAGTCAAAGTATTAATCTCCTCTACCTTACTCATTTAATTATATTAGCTTGAACAGTTCCTTGCGTTAACTTTCCAATTTTTTCTATAAAAGGGCCATATAAACCTGCTGGCATTTCTAATATACCTAGCCATGAGCCATCAGATTGCCATTCCTCCTTTAAAATGCTTCCAAAACTCTTTAAGGATCCATAAGCTTTAGCAGCATATTTCGATGGAATTTTTATCGAAACCTTCATTTTCTCTATTTTAATAGGCAATATTTGCTTTAGCTTTTCTATAATATCTTTCGCTTGCTCCTCAGCCGATTTAAAAGGATCTATAGAGGGTTTTATTTGATTTAAGGCTTGTTCAATTCTAAGCGGTGGATGAGGAGCTCCAGTTCTTGGATCAATGCAATTTCTAGAAATAAAAGCAATTATTTGCTTTCTTTTTTCTTCAATAAGTCTTCTTCTTTGTTCAGTTGTAAGTTGAAGCTCTCCCTCTTTAAGTATTTTTTCAGCTATTTTAGTTATATCAACTGTTCCAAAACATTGTTTTAATTTTTCTGTTGATGCTCTGGTGCCTTTTCCAGCATCAGAATAAACTTCATCAATAACTAAAATTTGCGATAAAGAAAGTTGCTTTCCAAGTTTAAATTCTAAAGCAGGATCGGGTTTAACAAGAATTTCAAATTTTTCCCCATTTATTGTTATTCTTGCTGTTGTATATTTTTCACTCATTTACCAGCAGCCCTTTTTCCCTCAAGCTTCTTTAAATAATTTTCTACTTCTTCAGAAGTTAGCATTCTAAATTTTTTAGTATCAACTGGAATTACAGCAACCTTAATTTTTCTGCTGTCTGGGCTCCCCTCTAAAACTTTACTCATGCATTTTAAAGCTAATAGAATTCCTTCTTCAAGCGTTAAATCCTCTCTATATTCAGCTTCTAAAATTTCATTTGTTGTTTCAGCTCCAGCCCCTATGGACCAAGCTTTATAAGCTAAAAAAGCTCCGCTTGGATCTGTCCAAAATAATCTGCATCCCTTAGAATCTACACCACCAAATAAAATTGATAATCCAAAAGGTCTTACACCTGCATGCTGAGTATACAATTGTTTTATTTCTCCAATTCTTTTGGTTAAAGCTTCTACGCTTATAGGTTCATCATAAAGAAGCCTATTGCTTTGAGCATAAATTCTAGCTTGATCAACTAAAATATGTGCATCACAGCTTAATCCAGCTACAGCCGCACCAATATGTTCATCTATTTGAAAAATTTTCCATCCAAAATTTGGATCTTGAAGCTTAGAGGTTAACCTTTCTTCAGCAGCTAAAACAACACCTTCTTTAGTAACTATTCCTAAAACTGTAGCGCCTCTTTTAACGGTTTCTGAAGCATATTCAACTTGGAATAACCTCCCGTCCGGAGAGAAAACAGTTATAGCACGATCATATCCTCCTGGAGCAGCAAACATAGACAAACAATTCACCTCACAAATTTCACAAGTAAAAAGTTAAGGCTAAACTAAAAACTTTTCTTTTTTACATAATTTTTTAATTTCTTTCTTTTTAGTTTTTCGTTTAACTGCATCTAATTTTTTATTTATTGTTAAAAGATAGAGGTTTCTTAAAAATTTTTAAATTTACAATTCTATTTTAATTAAGGCGAAAACTAATTGAATGTTGGTTTTTGGGAAATAATACTAATTTTCTTTATATTAATAGTATTGTTTATTTTACCTAGCTTTTTTAAAGAAAGAAATGGTAAATTTAGTAAATTAAGGGTTTATGGATTAATATTTGGGCTTTTCCTTTTAATTTTATTTTTAGCAAAAATTGTGTTTATGCTTTTAAGTTTAATAACTTTAATATTCATTTTTTTACTTGTTGTTGCTATTTTTCTTATTAAAAGATTGAAAAGATAAAACAGCTTTTTTAATACCTTTAATTGTTCCTGAAACTTTAGCTATGAAAATTAATGCTTCTTCATTATTTAAATTAGTTATTAAGGCTATGGCTGCTCTAAAATTATTTATAAAATTTTTAGCGCATTTAACTACTGCAATTTTTTTCTCTTCATTAAAAATTAATAACTTAAATTTGCTTTCAACTAAACCTGCTTCACCAAAAAGATTTAAAATAGAGTTAAACAAAGCTGATTGAAGCTTTTCCCTATTTAATTCAGCATTAATATTTTTCATAATTATTTTCAATAAAAGATATCGAAAGCTTTCTCTTTTTAAAGGCATTTTTACTCAACAATTTTAATGCCTTCCCCTATATAAAATCGGCTTAGTTTAATTCTATTTCGTTCCACTATGCTTAATGGAATTGTAGAAACTGAATTTAAAGCCTCTAAAGGTTCAAGTTTAAATAAAAGGCTAATTGCAGCCATTTCTCTTGGAGCTCTAATTAAAAATAGATTTGTTGCTCCCGAAGAAATCACAATTGGAACTTTATTGAATTTAGCTATAAAAGCTTCATGAATAAACTTGTTTAATATAACAGTTCTAGAAGTTTTAGGCATAATTAAATCAACCAGATTTATTTCTAAAGCGCCTATTAATACATGAGCTATTGAATGAGTAAATTTCGCTTTAAAGTTTAAAGGGAAACTTATTAAATCTACTCTTCTATCTCTAGCTGCTATAACAGCAATTTTATTTGAATCACATTCAACACTTATAATTTCAAATTTTCTTCTTAATTTTCTTAAGGTTAATAAAAGCTCTATTTTATTTTTAGGTTTTAAATCAACTCTAGAAACCAAATCTATATTAAATTCTTGAAAAAACTTTTTAAATTCTTTAATTTTAATTATTGATGTGGTTGGTTGAAAAGTTAATCCAACAACTTTAAAACCCATTTCCTTAATTAATTTAGGTGCTTCAAAAATTTCTTTTTCATTTTCAAGTTTTAAATGAAGGTCACAGTATTTTCTCATTCTTTAAGCATCTCTTGAAGCTTTTTAATTAGCATCGAACGCTTTAAATTTTTAAATTTCATTCGTAATCTTATTGGATCTTCTTGTTTAATTTTAGCTTCACCCATGAATGCAGCTTGCTTATCTAATCTAATGTATAAATTGCATTCTTCATCTACATGAGCATTTATTTCATTAAAAAGCTTTATTTTATCTTCATAAGATAAAGCCTTAAAAAGAAACTCTAGAAAATTCCTTTTTAAATCTCTTAAAGTTGTTTTAATCATGAATATTGGATTTCCGTGATGGCCCTCTAATTCTTCAATAGAGAATGGTGCGATCGCTCGTTCCTCTTCAGGAATAATATTTAAAACAGCTTTTTTAATTTTCTTTAAGTTTTCAGTTGCATGACCTATAACGCTAACTTCAATCAAATATGGAAAAGGTTTTTCATCTTTTTTCTGAATGCCCAATTTTACTCACTAATATTTTAGCTTAAAACCTCTTTAAAAACAGTTTCAATAATTTCTAAACCTGAATTAATTAAATCTTCAGTAATAGTAATTGGTGGAGCAAGCATTAAAGTTGATTTACCACAAGTAGTTAAAGCTAATCCCCTCCTCCAAAGTTTTTTCTCAATTTCTTTTATTTCAAGTTCAGCTGGAGTTTTACTTTCCTTATCTTTAACAATTTCAATACCAATTAATAATCCTTTACCTCGAATATCCCCTATCATATTATATTTTTCCTGTTGTTCCTTAAGTCTTTTAAGAATCATATTGCCTTGTCTAAGAGCATTTTCAAGCAAATGCTCCTCCTTAATTAAGTTAATTATTGCTAAAGCTGCTGCACAAGCTATCAAGTTTCCACCATTAATAGTTAAATAAGAGTTTGGTTCCCAATCCATTATATCTTCCTTTGTTATTACAGCACCTAATGGTATTCCTGAAGACATAGAAGACCCAAACAAAACAATATCAGATTCAATTTTCCAATGATTTATTGAAAGCCATGCTCCAGTTCTACCAAACCCCAATCTTGTTTCATCATCAATTAATAAAATATCATAAGCTTCAATAATTTTCTTAAGTTTTTCAAAGTATCCTTGAGGCGGTGTTACACATCCAGTTTCAATTTGAATCGGCTCTATAAAAAGTGCTGCAGCATTATCTCCTAAACCGTTTTTTTCAATAAATTCTTCAAATATTGATAAGCATAAATAATTGCATTCTGGAAAGGATGATTTAAACAAACATCTATAACAATATGGATAAGGAATATAAATTACATTAAGCGGTTGTTTAAAATGCTTCTTTTTTACTCTATTTGAGGACGATAAACTTAAACCTCCAATTGTTCCACCATGAGAGGAACCTAAAAAAGCTATAAAATAATGTTTTCTTGTATACCATTCGCTCATTCTTATTGAGGCATCAATAGTGGTTGAGTTTCCATTACAGAAAAAAGCTTTTTTAGGTTCTTTCCAAGGTATAACCTTAAACAATTCTTCAGCTAAGTTTGTTACAACTGGACAATAAAAATTTGAATAGGGATAATGAATTAGTTTTTCAGCCTGATCCTTAATAGCTTTAACAACTTTAGGATGCGAATGCCCAATCGTTAAAGAAAGCATACCAGAGTTAAAATCAATATATTCATTTCCATCAACATCCTTTATTATACAGTTTTCTCCAGAATCAATAACCATTGGATAAGATCTAAAAACTGAAGGTGAAATAGCCTCTTCATCTCTAGTTATTTCTGCAAGCGCCTTAGGTCCCGGTGGAAAAGAAACAATTTTTGGATGCTTTTCAATCAATTTTTAAACCTCCAAAATCTTTGTAAAAATTTAAAAAACCTTTTTTTGAAATTATATTAATTAACTTAACAACTTAACTAATAACTTTAAGCATTAAAAAGATGAATTTTATGGATTTTGAATATAAACAAGTGATTGTTGTAAGATCAGATTTAAAAATGAGCAAGGGGAAAATAGCAGCTCAAGCAGCTCATGCAGCAGTTTCAGCCTCTGAAAAAGCAAGACTCATGAATAAAGAAGATTGGTTAAAATGGATTCAAGAAGGACAAAAAAAAGTTGTTGTAAAAGTTAAATCTTTAGAGGAACTTTTAAAAATAAAAGAAGAAAGCGAAAAATTAGGTTTACCAACAGTTTTAATTGAAGATAGAGGGTTAACCGAAGTTCCTTCAGGAACAATTACATGCTTGGGAATAGGCCCTGCTTTAAGTAAGAAAATAGATAAAGTTACGGGGAATTTACCCCTGCTTTAAAATGGATAATGAAAATAATTTAGAAAAACAGCTTGGAATGCATGTTTTTCTAACTTCAAGTAAAGGTTTAGGAGGAAAAATCAAACTTTATCCAGAAGATTTTATAGTTGAAGAGCATTTAACTAATGGTTTAATTGCATATATTCACCCCAATCCCAATCAATTTCAAAGTTTTCAAAATAAAAATGAAGATAAAGGAAGTTATCAGCTTTGCATAATGATTAAAAGAAATATTGATACTTTAACAGTTTTAAAATATATTGCAAAAGCATTTAAAATTAGTGAAAAAAGATTAAGTATAGCTGGATTAAAAGATTCTAAAGCTTTAACAGCTCAATTTATAGCTTTTAAAAAGTTAAAGCTTAAGCAATCCAAAGTTTTATTTAATGGAGAAATAAAAATTTTCCCAGTAAAATTAATTAATGAACCTTTAAATTCAAGTTTTCTTTTAGGAAACAATTTTACAGTAAGAATTCGCAATATAGATTTAAAATTTAATGAAGCTGAAGAAGCTGTTGAAAGCATTTTAAAAGAAATCAAGGATGCTGGAGGAATTCCAAACTTTTTTGGGCATCAAAGATTTGGAACAATAAGACCTATAACCCATATAGTTGGAAAATATATTGTTAAAAGAAATTTTGAGAAAGCAGTTTTAACTTACTTAGGTTCATCAAGTTTTTATGAAAAACCTGAAATTAAAAAAGCTAGAGAAGAGCTTTTAGAAACATTAAATTTTAAAAAAGCATTGCAGATTTTTCCAGATTATTTAGAATATGAAAAAATTATACTTAAGCATTTAGTCACTCATCCTAACGATTATATTGGAGCTTTAAAACGTTTACCATCTAGATTAAGACTTTTATTTGTTAATGCATATCAATCCTTTTTATTTAATGAAATGTTAAGCAAAAGAATTTTAATGAAAATTCCTATTAACAAAGCTTTAGAGGGAGATTGGGTTTTTGAAAATTCAAAGCTTGTTAAAGTTTCGCATATAAACATAAATGAGTTAAACAAAAAAATTGAGGAAGAAAAAGCAAGTTTAGCCTTACCTATTATAGGTTATCAAAGCAAACTTTCAAATGGGATTCAAGGTGAAATAGAAAAGGAAATTCTTGAGAAAGAAGGATTAACCTTAAGAGATTTTTATATTGGAGCTATGCCTGAAGCCAGTAGCGCTGGAGGTTTTAGAACTGCTTTAGCTAAAGTTAAAAACATTAAATTTGAAATTGAAGAAGATAAAAATATTGTTTTTAAATTTTTTCTAGATAAAGGCTGTTATGCAACTGTTTTTTTAAGAGAGATCATGAAACCGAAAAATTTGATTAAGGCTGGATTTTAATAATGAAAACGTTAAATTTTTATATTTCATTTATGCAATTTAATGGTTAATAAATGGGAAGGAATGCTGCAAATTGATGAAAGCCGCTGCTTACTTTATAAGATTTAGCATTTCTAAAGCCTATCGCTATTATTATTATCGCTTTTTCTAAGCTTCAAAACCTATTTTAGGTTTTGAAGCTTTTTATGGAGGTTTTTTAGAAAATGAGTGAAAAAAATAAAATTGTTGTGGTAAAGTTCGGCGGAAGCAGTTTAGCTTCAAGCGAACGAATAATTAAAGCGGCTCACTCAATAATTGAAGCTGCTAAAAAAGGTTATAAACCAGTTGTTGTTGTTTCAGCTATGGGTAAATCCACAGATCAACTGCTTGAAATAGCTAAAGAAACAATTAAAAATGGAAGAAACTTTAAAGAGTTGCTTGATGATATTCTTTCTATGGGGGAAAGAACAAGCGCCAGAATTTTTGCAGCAACATTAAAAGCTAATGGAGTGAGTGCTAAATATTTTGATCCCATGAGTGAAGATTGGCCTATAATAACTGATAAAGCTCATGGAAACGCTAAACCAATTCTTGAAGAATGTATTAAAGGAGTCAAAAAGTATGTTTCTCCGCTTATAGCTCAAAACATAATTCCAGTTATTCCAGGTTTTATAGGGAAAACATCTTCAGGTGAAATCACCACCATTGGTAGAGGAGGAAGCGATACAACAGCTTTCATTTTAGCTCAAGCATTAAATGCTAAAGAAGTGATTTTAGTAACTGATGTTGAAGGAATAATGACTGGAGACCCAAAGCTTGTTAAAAATCCAAAGCCTTTAGATATTATACCTATTCAAGCTCTTGCAGGCTTAGCTGATTCAGGAGCTAAATTTATCCATAAAAAAGCTTTAAAATATAAACCCCCAAATATAGATGTTAAAGTAATAAGTTATGAAGCTGGAACAATTGAAGCTAAAGGAACAATAATTAAAGGTGGTTTAGTAAACGAGCTTTCCATAGAGCTTTTTCCAAAACCAATGTTAATGGTTACAATTGTAGGTAGAGGAGTTTCTGAAGAACCTGAAGTAATTAAAAGTATTATTGAAGAAATAAAAACTAGGGGAATAGAGTTAACTGGATCCTCAAGTGATTATAATTCCTTAATACTTTACTTACCTGAAGAAAGACTTAATGGATTTTTAGATTCAATTCATGAAATAATTAAAACTCATGAAAAAACCTTAGCAATGGCCGTAAAAAAGAATTTAGCGTTAATTCAAATAGTTGGAGTGGGGCTTGAAGAAACACCTGGAGTTATAGGGAAAATATCTAATCCCCTTTATGAAAGAAATATAAACATTTATGGGATTTTCACAATAACTTCAAGCATTAAAGTTTTAGTTGAATGGAATGATAAAGATGAAGCTTTAACATTAATTAAAAAAGCATTAAAAGAGGAGGATTAATTGAAAATATAAAAATTAATGAGGGGAAAAATGAATGAGTGTAGGTAAAAAAAGAAGATTAAAAAGGATTTTTTTAAATGGAAAAACAGTTATAATTCCGATGGATCATGGAGTAACAAGTGGACCAATTAAAGGTTTAACAAATATGCAAGCTATTGTAGATAAGTTGGTTCTTGGAGGAGCTAATGGAATAGTTGTTCATAAGGGAATAGCTAAAACAGTTGATACTAAAGGTTTAGGATTAATCATTCATCTTTCAGCAAGCACAAAATACTCTTTAAATCCAAATAGAAAAGTTATAGTTTGTTCTATTGAAGAAGCTATTAGGCTTGGAGCAGATGCTATTTCAGTTCATATAAATGTTGGAGATGAAAAGGAACCTGAAATGCTTGAAGCTTTAGGAAAAATAGCTGATGAATGCGATCGTTTTGGAGTGCCTTTATTAGCTATGATGTATCCGAGAGGTGCTAAAATAAGCAATGAACATGATTTTGAAGCTGTAGCTCATGCAGCAAGGTTAGGAGCAGAGCTTGGAGCAGACATAATTAAAACTAATTATACAGGAAGTGTGGAAACATTTAAAAAGGTTGTAGAATCTTGTCCTGTTCCAGTAGTTATTGCAGGTGGACCAAAAGCTGAAACAACAAGAGAAGTTCTTCAAATGGTTTACGATTCGTTAAAAGCTGGTGGAGCTGGAGTATCAATAGGAAGAAATGTTTTTCAACATGAAAATCCAAGTGCTATGACTAAAGCTTTAGTTGCAATTGTTCATAAGGGCGCTTCAGTTGATGAAGCTTTAAAAATACTTGGTGAAGTTTAATGAAGGAGCTTTGGATTGATTTAGAGGAGGCTTCAAAAGAGGAATTAAATAAAGTTTTATCTTCATGCATAAATTTATGCGATGTTTTCCTTCTACCTAAAGAGTTTGTAAATGAAGCTAAAAAGATGGGCATTAAAAAAATAGCTTCAATAAATGATGAAGCCGATATAAAAATAGTTAATGTTTCTTCGAAAAAAAAATTGGAAAAATTAAAAAAAGGAGAAGCTGTAAGACTAACTATAAAAAGCGGTGAGGATGAAGAATTAGCAATTTCAGCAATTGAAGCTGGAGCCGGCTATGTTATAGTTAATTGCATTGATTGGAAAATTATTCCTTTGGAAAATTTAATTGCAAAAATTCAATGTTATGGAGGAAAATTGATAGCTGAAGTTTCAAATCTTGAAGAAGCTAAAATAGCTCTTAAAACTTTAGAGCTGGGAGTAAACGGCATTTTAATTAAAACATTTGATGTTTCAAAAATTGAGGAAGCAAGCAAAATTGTAAAAAGTTTAGAAAATGCTATAGAGTTGACAACAGCTAAAGTAATAGGTTTAAAGCCTCTTGAAATTGGTGCCAGAGCCTGCATAGATACATGCGATATAATGAAAGAGGGAGAGGGGATTCTTGTTGGAAGCCAATCTTCAGGATTGTTTTTGGTTCAAGCTGAAGTTCAAATAAACCCGTATGTTGAACCTAGACCCTTTAGAGTTAATGCAGGTGCTATATCATCATATGTACTTACACCTGGAAATAAAACAAAATATTTATCAGAATTAAAAGCTGGAGATGAAGTATTAATAGTTAATAGGGAGGGTAAAATACGAAAAACAAATGTTTGCAGAGTTAAAATAGAGTATAGACCATTAATTTTGGTAGAAGCAGAATATAACAACGAAAACCTTAAGGTTATTTTGCAAAATGCTGAAACAATAAGGCTTGTAACTAAAGAAGGTTCAAAATCCATCGCTGAATTAAAAGCTGGAGATGAAGTATTAATAAGATTTGAGAAAGGTGGAAGACATTTTGGAACTCTTGTTAAAGAGGAAACAGTGATAGAAAAGTGAAAATTTCTATATGCGCTTCAATACCTGTAATTTCAATTAAGGAAGCAATAAAGTTAGCTAAAAAAGCTATAAAACAAAAAGTTGATTTAATAGAATTTCGATTAGATTATTTTAAAGGTCATAAGCTAGAAATTGAAAAATTAAGCAAGATTATTGAAGTAGATAAAATAGCAACTAATAGATTAAGAAGTGAAGGGGGAAAATATAAAGGAGAAGAAAAAGAAAGAATTAAAACTTTAATTGAAGCTGCTGAAGAAGGTTTTGAATTAATTGATTTAGAATTAAAAACATTAAATCTTAAAGAAGTTGTTAAAGCCGTGAAGAAAGCTGGAGCTAAACCCTTAATTTCTTTTCACAACTTTAAGGAAACACCCTCCAATTTAGTTTTAAAGAAAATTTATGATAAAGAAGTTAAGGCTGAAGCTGAAATTTGTAAAATAGTAACTAAAGCTGAAACATTTATGGATAACATAAAGCTTTTCAATTTATTAATGGAAAAACATGAAAAACCTTTAGTTTGCTTTGCTATGGGAAAGCTTGGTATTCCATCTAGAGTTTTATCCCCTATTTTCGGTGGAGCTTTTACCTATGCTTGCGTAGAAAAAGAGTTAAAGGCTGCACCAGGTCAACTTACAATTCAAGAAATGAAAAAAATATATAAATTAATGGGGTTAACTTAAAGTGAATATAACAAGTGAAACAAAAATTTATGGATTAATAGGTTACCCAGTAAAACATTCCGTAAGCCCTCAAATTCATAATGCAGCTTTTAAAACTGTTGGAATAAATGCTGTTTATTTAACTTTTGAAGTTAAAAAAGAATTTTTAAAGAAAGCTTTAGATGGAGTAAAAGCATTAGGAATAAAAGGGTTAAATGTAACTATACCGCATAAAGTTAATGTTATAAAATATCTTAATAAGTTAACTTATGAAGCAAAATTAATAGGAGCAGTTAATACTATTTTAAATGAAGGTGGAAAGCTTATAGGCTTTAATACTGATTATACAGGTGTTTTAAAAACTTTTGAAACTTATAAAATTGATTTAACCAATAAAAAAATCGTTTTGCTTGGAGCTGGGGGGGCTGCTAAAGCTATAGCTTTTGCTATAGCTGAAAAAGCATCCTCTTTAATTATTTTAAATAGAACAAAAAGAAAAGCTGTGAATTTAGTTAAAGAATTAAATAAAAAACTTAAAGTTAATGCTTTAGGAAATTCATTAACTTTTAAAGCTTTAAAAAACAGTTTAAAAGATGCAGATATACTTATAAATGCAACTTCAGTTGGCATGGAGCCAAATGTTAATCAAACTCTTGTAGCTAAAGAGCTTTTACAAAAAGATATGATTGTTTTTGATATTATTTACAACCCTTTAGAGACTAAGCTTTTAAAAGAAGCTAGGGAAATAGGAGCCAAATGTATTAATGGTGTTGAAATGCTTATTCAACAAGCCGCTGAAGCCTTTAAAATTTGGTTTAAAATTGAACCTCCAATAAATGAAATGCGAAAAGCAGCTTTAAAAAGTTTAACTGGAGAAGAGAATTGAGAATTGGAGAAGCTATAGCATTTGGTGCAGCTACAATAGTTAATGCTATGGCAACTGGTAAAGGTGCAGCCTTCGGAATAAACTTATGGACAAAAGCTAAAGTAATACTTAAAAAAGGTAATTCTATTAAAGTTAAGATTTTATCTGATTCAAAAGAAAATCCGGCTTTAGCTGAAAAAGTTATAGAAAAGATATTTAAAAAATTTAATATTAATGGTTTAGGAGCTTACATTGAAACAGAATCTAATATTCCTATAGCTAGAGGATTAAAAAGCAGCAGTGTAGCAGCTAATGCTATAGCATTAGCTGCTACAGCAGCATTAAAAGAAAAGCTTTCAGATTTAGAATTAATTAATTTAGGGGTTGAAGCTGCATTGGAAGCTAAAGTTACAGTTACAGGCGCGTTTGATGATGCTTGTGCTTCATACTTTGGAAACATTGTTGCGACGGATAATATTAAAAGAAAAATAGAAGCATTTTATTCATTAAATAAAGATTATGAAGTTTTAATTTATGTTCCTAAAGAAAAAAGCTATACAATTAATGTGAATATTAATAAAATTAAGAAGCTTGCATTTCTAGTTGATTATGTATATAAAGAAGCTTTAAAAGGAAACTTTTGGGAAGCTATGAGTTTAAATGGATTAATATATTCAGCAGTTTTAGGTTATAATTCTGAAATAGCTATTAATGCTTTGCTTTATGGAGCTGTTGCAGCTGGGCTTTCAGGTAAAGGTCCAGCTTTTGTAGCAGTTGCATTAAAAGAAGATGTTATTGATAATATTGTTAATGCTTGGAGAAAATATAAAGGCGAGTTAATTAAGGCTAAAATGAATAGAAAAAAAGCTTATGTAATTGATGAACCTTGAAAACAATTGAGTTAAAACCTGTAAAAACATTAATTGGTGAAATTAAAGCACCTCCATCAAAATCTTATACACATAGAGCTTTAATAGCAGCTTCCTTAGCTAATGGAGAATCTAAAATTAAAAATCCGTTAATATGTCAAGATACTGAAGCAACTTTAAATGTTATTAAAAGTTATGGAACAAAAATAATTGATAAAAGAAATCTTTTAGTAATAAATGGTGTGAAAGAAATTAAAACACCAGATGATGTATTAAATTGTATGGATTCAGGAACAACCATTAGATTTGCAACATCAATTTTATCTTTTGCTAAAGGAATATCAATTTTAACTGGAGGAGAATCTTTAAGAAGAAGACCTATGCAACCGCTTATAGATGCTTTAAATCAATTAAAGGTTAAATGCTTTTCAGCTAAAGGAAATGGTTATCCACCTATAATAGTTTTTGGGGGAGAAGGAATTAGGGGGGAAGCTTCCCTTCCAGGAAATGTAAGCTCCCAATTTATCTCAAGTTTACTTTTTGCAGCACCTTTAGCTAAAAATGATGTTAAAATAAGTTTATCCACACCTTTAGAGTCTAAACCATATGTTGAAATGACTTTAAAAATCTTAAAAGCGCATAATATTTATGTTTCAGCCTCAAGCAATAGAAGTATCTTTCTTATTCCTTCAAATCAATCTTATAAACCTTTTAATCATGATGTGCCAGGTGATTATTCTTCAGCAACATTTTTATTAGCCGCAGCTGCTTTAACAAAATCTAAAGTTAAAGTTAAAGGATTAAAAAATCCTGAGCTTCAAGCAGATAGTGCTATAATTAATGTTTTAAAAGAAATGGGTGCTCAAGTTAATGTTGGAGAAGACTATGTTGAAGTTTCAAGCGAAGCAGAATTAACTGGAATAGAATTTGATGCTAAAAACACTCCAGATTTGGTTCCAGCTTTAACAGTTTTAGGATGCTTTGCTAAAGGTGAAACAAAAATTTTTAATGTTGAAAGATTAAGGATTAAAGAATCTGATAGAATTAATGCATTAATTTCAGAATTAACAAAAATGGGTGGAAAATTAACTTTTAAAAATAATGCATTAATTGTGAAGGGTGTATGTAAACTAAAAGGTGCTGAAATAAATCCTTATGGAGATCATAGAATAGCTATGGCATGCGCTATAGCAGCTTTAAAAGCTGAAGGAAGAACCAAGATTTTAAATCCTGAATGCATAAAAAAATCATATCCAAACTTTTTTAAAGATTTAAAAAAGCTTGGTGTAAAAGTTGCCTGGAAATAAATTTGGTTTAGAATTTTCAATATCTATTTTTGGTGAAAGCCACGGTAGATGCGTTGGAGTTTTAATAGATGGTTGTCCAGCAGGTTTAAAAATTTCAGAAAATGATATTCAAAAAGAGTTAGATAAAAGAATTCCAAAAGATGAAAAAATTACTTCTTCTAGAATTGAGGAAGATAAAGTAGAGGTACTTTCAGGTGTTTATCAGGGTTTTTCTACAGGAGCACCAATCTGCATGATTGTAAGAAATAAAGATGTTATTGATGCTGACTATGAAGAAATTAAATTTAAACCTAGACCTGGACATGCTGATTATCCTGCTTGGATAAAATATGGAGGATTTAATGATTATCGTGGTGGTGGAATATTTTCTGGAAGACTAACGGTTCCATTTATTATGGCTGGAGCAATAGCCAAAAAACTTCTTAAACAACTTAACATAGAGGTTTTAGCTCATACAATTGAAATTGCTGGAATTAAAATTAAAGAAGTTTCAATAGAGGATATAAAAAGAAAAGTTTATTTGAATCCAATAAGATGCGCTGATGAAGAAGCTGCTATTTTAATGAGAAAAGCAATAATTAAAGCTGCTGAAGAAGGAGATAGCGTTGGAGGAATTGTTGAAGGATTAGCAATTAATTTACCAGCTGGCATCGGAGAACCAATTTTCGACTCTTTAGATAGTGATTTAGCTAAAATTTTGTTTTCTATTCCAGGGGTTAAAGGCGTAGAGTTTGGTTTAGGATTTAAAGCTTCAAGAGTTAAAGGTTCAATAAATAATGATGAATATATTTTGGTTAATGGTAAAATAAAAACTTTAACTAATAATGCTGGAGGAATTTTAGGAGGATTATCAACAGGCATGCCTATTTCAGTTAAAATAGCATTTAAACCCCCCTCATCAATAAAAAAGAGGCAAAAAACAGTTAATTTAAAAACTTTTAAAGAAGATTGGATTGAAGTTAAAGGTAGGCATGATCCATGCATAGTTCCAAAAGCTGTTCCAGTTGTAGAGGCTTGCATAGCTATAACTTTATGCGATCATTTAATTAGAGCAGGATTAATTCCAAAAGTGATTAAAAATGAATAAAATTGAAGCCTTAAGAAAAGAAGTTGATAATCTAGATGTTGAAATAATAAATTTGCTTAAAAAAAGGGTTGAATTAGCTAAGGCTATTTCTAAAGCTAAAAAAGAAGAAGGATACCCAATTTATGATCCTTTAAGAGAAGAAAAAGTTATAAAAAAAGTTAAAAACCTTGCTTTAAAAAAGAATTTAAACCTAAACGAAGTTTTATGGATATATAGAAAAATCATTGCTTTATGCAGAAGAGTTGAGGAAGGGGAGGTTAAGGTAGCGTTTTTAGGGCCAGAAGGAACATTTTCAGAGCAGGCTGCTAAAAAATTCTTTTTTAGCACACCAGCAACATTTATAGAATGTCCAAGCATTCCAGATGTTTTTAGAGCTGTTGAAGTTGAAGATGCTAATTTTGGAGTAGTTCCCGTAGAAAACTCTCTTGAAGGTTCAGTAAACCTAGTGCTAGATTTATTGGTTGATTCTAATTTAAAAATTTTTGGTGAAATAGAAGAAAAAATAAGTCACAATTTAATTGCTAAGCCTGGAACAAAAATTGAAGATGTTAAAATAGTTATTTCTCATCCTCAAGCCTTAGCTCAATGCAGAAAGTTTATTGAAGAAAATCTTTATGAAGCTAAAATTAAAGAAAGCACCAGCACAGCTTTAGCTGTTAAAATGGCTAAAAAGATTAAGGGAGCTGCAGCCATAGGAACAGAATTAGCTGCACAAATCTATGGAATGGAAATTATAGCAAAGGGAGTTGAAGATTGGCCAAACAACTATACAAGATTTTTTGTTTTAAGCAAAAATGAAGCTAAACCTACAGGAAATGATAAAACATCAATTATTTTTTCAGTTAAGCATAAACCTGGAGCCTTATATCAAGCTCTTGAAATATTTGCTAAAAAACAAATTAACCTAACTAAAATAGAGTCTAGACCATCAAGAAAAAAACCGTGGGAATACCTATTTTATTGTGATTTTGAAGGTCATAAAGAACAACCTCCATGTAATGAAGCTTTAAAGGAGTTAAAAGAAAGATGCGCATTTATAAAAATTTTGGGATCTTATCCAAAAGCTCAATAGTTATTATAGGCGGAACAGGGAAAATAGGACGGGTGCTAGTTAAGCTTCTTCAAGATTCTGGAGGAAAAATATTTATTTGTAGTAGAAACCTAAGAAAAGCTGAAAAAATTGCTAAAACTTTAGGTGTTAAAGCTGGAGATTTAAACTTAATAAAAACAGCTAATATAGTTATTATTTCTGTTCCAATAGAAAATACAATTGAAGTTGCTGTTCAAGCAGCTGAAAAAATGGAGGGGGGCTTACTTATAGATGTTTCCTCAGTAAAAATAGGGGTTGCAGATAAAATATTAGCTGCAATTCCATCAAAATTAGAATATTTAAGTCTTCATCCACTTTTCGGTTCAGGGATAAGAAATTTTAAAGGAAAAAACATGGTTTTCATTAAGCTTAGAGAAGGAAAATTAACTAATGCTATGATTGAATATTTAAAATGGAAGAAATTAAATTTAATTGAAGCTTCTTTAGAGGATCATGATAAAAAAATGGCTGCTATTCAAGTAATGCATCATTATGCATATATATGTTTGGCAGTTGGTTTAGAAGAAATTGCTCCAATAAATGAATTAATTAATTTTTCTACAACATCATTTAAAACAACTTTAAGACAACTTAAAAAAATAAGTAAGAACATTAATGTTGTGTTAGATATTCAAAAAAGAAATATTTACGCTTTTAAAGCTAGAAAAAAATTTTTAAATATTGTTAATTTGCTGCAAAATATGGATAATGAAGAAATAAAAGAGGTAACGGAGCATTTCCTTAAATTTAGTAAGCTCGAGTTAAAATAAAGTCTGCCAACTCTAAAAGTTTAAATTTAGCTTCACTATTTTGAAAATTTAAAATAGCTTTTTTCCCTTCTTCAATAAATTTTTGACCTATATTATAGGCTTTCTCTCTAGCCTTAGTTTTTTCAATTAATTTTAAAGCTTTATTTAAATCTATTTTTGAGATTTCAGGTTTTCTTAAAATATTAAGCAATTGAGTTTTTTCTTTTGAATTTAATTCCTTTAAAGAAAGAAGAATGGCTATATTTCCAAGTTTATGCTCAATTATATCTTTACCTCTTTCCTTACCGGTTTTTTCTCCATAAATATCTAAAATATCATCAACAACTTGAAAAGCTAAACCAATATTCCAACCAAAAACTCCTAAAGCTTCAATTAATTCATTTGGGGCATTAGCAGCTAACCCACCTGCAATACATGCAGATTTAATTAAAGCAGCTGTTTTTTTGCTAATCATTTTAAAGTAAAGATTTAAGGAAATATTTTTATACCTATGCTTTTTAATATATTCTTCTCCTCTACCTGCTTGCTCAAAAAGAATATCTAATCTTTCACCTTCAATTGTTTCTTTTATAGCATTACGCATTAGCTTTCTCATTTCAAAAGGTTTAGGGCAATCCTCTACTATTTCATCTAACACCTCTCTATAAAACATTCCAGCTAAAATAGCCATAGCATCTGAATATTTAGCTCTAACAGTTGGTTTCCCTCTTCGAAGCTCTCCATGATCAATTATATCATCCATTATTAAAGAGTAATTATGAATGAGCTCTATTAAAGCAGCGGGTTTTAAAGCTGTTGAAGCTTCACCTCCAGACACCTCACAACTTAAAATTGTTAAAGCTGCTCTAATCCTTTTTCCACCAGCTAAAATTTGATGTTTTAAAACAGGTATAAAGCGAGGTTCAGCTCCTTTTTCAATATAATCTAGCATTATCGAATCAACCATATGTCCTAAAGAAATTAAAGATTCTATTTCTTTCATAAATTATCCCCTTTAAAGAAATAAGTTTCTATTTTATAAAGCTTTTACCTTTTAAATAACTATTTAAAAAATGAAGTGTTTAAAAAGAAAAAGATTTATATATAAGTGTTTTCTTAAGCTACATATAGGTGTGATTAAATGTCTGAAAAAAATGTTTGGATAGTTGAATATGATATTCCAGTTGAGCCTGCCTCAAAAAGAAGAGCTTTTTACAGAGCTGTTCATAGGGAATTGGATGCTAAAAAAATAAAATGGAAGTGGACTGGTAGAAGCGTTATAGTAACTCCGAATAAGGATTTAGCCCAAATAATTCATAACTTAGCTAAACAATATGGAAAATCCCATTTATATAAAGCCGTTAAAGTTTAATCCATTTCTTGAAGAACCCTATAAACCTGCGCTTTACCACCATTTTTAATTACAATTTTTTTAAGATTTAACGCAACTTCTTTATCTTTAACTTTAATCACGTTATTAGTGCTTTTTTCTGCTTTAGCCTCAGCTATAGCCTTTCTTAAGCTTCTATAAAATTTTATTCTTTTTGCTTGTTCCTCAACTTTAGGAGCAGAGTATATCACTAAAAACATTTATATCATCACACCCCCTTCTAAATAAAAATATGCAACACATATTAATAAATTTTTGGAATTATTTTTTTAAACTAAAAATTTAACTGTGTGAAATATATAAAATGTTACCCCATCATATTTTCAAGCTTTATTCTCCATTCTGCAAGCCTTTTAAATGCATATAATTGCTCTTTATTTCCTAATTTAGCTTTATTTATAGCTTCCTCCAAAAAAGTTATAGCTTCATCCATAGCTTTTCTATCAATTGGGAATGGTACACCGTCTTTACCACCAAAGGCAAAAGAGTACTTTATAGGATCTTTCCAGCTTGGAGCTGCGCCAAAAACAAGTTCAGAAATTAAGGCTAAACCTCTAATAGTTGATGGTCCCACTCCCGGTACAGCTAAAAACTCTTCATAATTTTGTGGTTCAAGTTTCCAAGCTTTTTCTAAAACCTTCCAATTAACTTTTTTAAGGTTTACTGAATATGCATTATAATATTCAAAGTCATTGCTATTTATATCTTTATTTTCTGAAAAATAATTTGTTAAAAGTTTTTGATTATTTAAATATGCGTAAAGACGTTTTAATTTATTAACTCCTTCATTAATTAATTCAACTGAAATTTTTCTAGCTTCTTCACTTTGTTTTGCAGTCATATTTAATACTTTGCTATGAACTTTATCTCCTACAATTCCTTGATGGGGTTCAACAACAAAACTTTTTATATCGTTTGAAAACCAATGATATCTTCTAGCAGCTTTAAATTTAGGATTCATTCCTTGCTGCACTATAGTCCAATCTCCCTCTTTAGAAATGAAAATTGAATGATGATATAACTGATAGCCGGCTTGAATGGCTCCACTATCCACTTTAGCTGCCATTCTACTCGCATATTTTATTTTATATATTTCCTCATTAGATAAATTAAGCAATTTCCCTATTTCATCTATTTCTATTGGAGTTAAAATTGCATGTTTCCCTTTTCCACCTGCAATTTTGATTCCAACATTAATTTCTTTTAAAGCATGTTTTAAAACGCTGCAAGTAACAGTTGTTGAACCACTGCTATTCCAATCAAAACCTAAAACATTCGAGCAAGCTTGGAAAAAAATTGGATTTGAAAATCTGCTTAAAACCTCTCTATAACCATATTCATCAATCATTATTAAAAGCAGGTTTCGAGCTAACTTAATCATTCTATTAATTAACCAAGCTGGTGCATAACCAGAATGAAGCTTTAATTCAGCAAATCCAATTTTACTCAAGTTTTTCAACCATAAAGGGGTAAGTTAAGTTACTATATTAATAACTTATTTTTTAAAGATAAATTTTTTTATTTTAAATTAAATGGGATAAATTTTGTGCATGGAATAGGGGAACCATTTAAAAAAGCAGTTAAATTTCCAGGTTTAGTTAAATTTATTATTACTGATTCAATTCCTTTTTTGGCTAGAGTTAGACATTCTAAAAGTTTTCCTTTCATTCCACCTGTTACATCAGCAACTTCAAGTTGCCTAACCATTTTTATAATGCCTTTAAAGTTTGTTGAATCTATTATAGGAATTAGCTTTGCATTTGGATTTTTTTTAGGATCAGCTGTAAAGATTCCATCTACATCACAACCAAAAATAACTTTATCAGCTTTAATTTTTGGAGCTAGTTTAGCGATTATTTGATCTCCAGAAATAATTGAGAAACCTAATGCTTCATCAAATACTATATCTCCATGTAAAACAGGTATAAAGCCCAATTTTAAAGCATTTAATAGAGGCTTGATATTCATTTGTTTAATTCTTCTATTTACAGCTGTTATAAACGTTAAAGGTTGAAATGATAAGGGTAAAGCCTCATATTTCACTAAGCTATCTACAACAAGTTTATTTAATAAGTAAAGATTCATTTTTGTTTCTATAAACCCTTTAAGCTGCTCCTTATTTTTAAAACCTAAATGTAAATAATATTTTTTGGCTATTGGATGGCCAAAAGAACCAGCTCCATGAACAATAATTACTTTACGTTTTATTTTAGCTATTTCTAAACAAACATTATCTATAATTTCTTTTCTAGCTGAAGAAACTTGGTTTTTATCTGTAATTAAGGAGCCGCCCAACTTTATTATTAATGGTTTTTCTTCAATCAAAAGCTTTCACAGTAATAAATTTAAATTAATTCCCTTTTTAAACTCTTTCTTAAAACAATATATTTTAACCATTAAGTAAAAATACATTTAGTTTTTAAAAAAATAAATTAAATTTTAACGAAATACTTTTTAAAGGTTAATTTTTGTTAATAAAACTTTCGAAAGACAATGTTTAAAATAGAAAACGTTGTTGCTTCAGCCTCTTTAACTCAACCTTTAGATTTAGTTGCTCTTTCTAAAGTTTTAAATTCTAATTATATACCCGAACGTTTTCCAGGATTAATCTATAGAGATAAAAGCTTCAAAGCTACACTTATGATTTTTAACTCTGGAAGAATAATATGTGCTGGAGCTAAATCAGAAAGTAAAGCTAAAAAAGCTATTTTACGCTTAATCAACGAATTAAAAAATAATGGCATTGTAATTTTAAATTCAGTTAAAATTAAGGTGGAAAACATAGTGGCTGTAAGCGAATTAAACATTAAATTAAATTTAGAAGAGCTAACTGAAAGATTAAAAGGTGCTATTTATGAACCTGAGCAATTTCCAGCTTTAATCTATAAAATTGAAGATTTATGCGTAGCATTAATTTTTTCAAATGGAAAAATCATTTATATAGGTGGTAAAAAAGAGGAATATGTAAAAAAAGCTATGAAAAAACTAGAGTTATTAATAAAAAATTTTCAAGCCAATTCAGTTAAGTAAACTCCAACTATAACTAGAAACGCTCCTATTAAAGTTACTGTAGTAACGGCTTCTCTTAACAAAAAATATTCAAAGATTATTGTTGGAATGGGGATTATATAAAGAATTGCTCCCACCTTACTAACCTCATTTTTTATTAAAATTTTATTCCATAAAAAATAGGCTAAAGCTGAACTTAAAAAAGCTAAATAAAAAACACTTAACCAACCAATTTTTGAAGCTTTAAAAATAGCTTCAAATGGATTCTCTAAAATAAATGCCGCTGAAAATAAATAAGCGGTTCCAAGCAAAAAAGTAATTAAGGTTATAGTTAAATTTGAGTTAAATTCTAAAACTTTTTTAGTTAATATTGAGTAAACAGCCCAGCATAAAGCAGCTCCAAGCATTAAAATACATCCTAAAAATTGAGTTGAAGAAAAATTGATTTTTTCCCAACCATTTGAAACAAGAGTGGAAACACCTATAAAGGCTATTAAAATCCCTAAAACTTTTCTTTTATTTAATTTTTCATTAAGAAACAAAACTGAAAATAAAACCATGAAAATTGTTGTTAAATTTATTATTATGGAACCTATAGAGGCAGAAATAAATTTTAAAGAGTAAAATTGAAAAATATAAAGAAGGGAAACTCCAGTTAAAGCTAAAACATTTAATTTTAAAAAAGTAAATTTTAAATTAAATTGTTTTTCTTTATTTTTATTAAATAAATAAAAGATTAAAAGCAGTAAGGAGGCTGCAGCAAACCTTAAAAAAGCTAAGGTTATAGGCGGAAAATCTTTTAAGCCAATTCTTATAAAAATAAATGAGCCTGCCCAAATTAAAACTATAAGCAAACAAGCTATAAAATAATTTAACTTCAATAAGACTCACTTTTTAGAATAAAAGTATTAAAATCAAAATTAATAAATATTAACGATATTAATTTAAAAAAAGATTAAGTATTTTTGTTTTTTCTTAAATTTAAAATTGAATGAAAAATCGGATAGATATAGGCTATTACTATTAAAGTTAAACCTAAATAAGCTAAAATGCGAGTTTTAAAAAACATTAATGTTAGCCCAATTATTAAAAAGATAAGGGTAAAAGGATTGCATAAAGGGCATTTATAAGACAAAGCTTTACTTATCCCCCTTCAACCTTCTTTATAAGATTTAAAAGTTCCTGCTCATTGGGTACACCAACAATTCTTTCTTTACCATTTAAAATAATTGTTGGAACAGCATAAACACCATTTTTTATAGCTTTTAACTGCCCTTTAACGGTAAAAGTGTTTATTTCTTCAACTTCAATTTGAGGGAGCTCTTTCTCTATTTTTCTAACAATTTTTATGGCTGTTGGGCAATAAGGACAAGTTGGAGAATAAAAAACCTCAATTTTAACTGGCATTTTTATTTTCACCTCAACATAAATTTTAAATTTAAGATGTTAATAAACTTATTCTTGATAGTGCGACAATCATGCACAAACGGTGATTTAATGAATATAAAAGAGTTTCCTTCAATGTTTTTTAATGAAAAAATTAAGCCCAAAGAATTAATGAAGTGCATTTTAGGATTAAGAAGTAATGAAGTTGAAGCTTACGCAGTTTTACTAAAATTTAACTCTACCACGGTAGAAGAATTTGCTAAAAAAATTAATCGAGATAGATCTACAGCCCAAAAGCTTCTTCAAGATTTAGTAGCTAAAGGTTTAGCTATTAGAGTTGAAACTCCAATTAAAAAAGGAGGACGTATATATGAATATAGTCCCACTCCATTAGAGTTGGTTAAAAAGCGGATGAGGGAAGTTTTTGAGGAATGGTGCAAAAAAGCAATTAAAGTTTTAGATGAATTTCCAAAGGATTTTGAAAAACATTAATTATTAATGGTTTTTCTTTGATTTATTGCGGAGGTTAAAATAAATTGTTTTCAAATTGGATATTTTGGTCTTTAATAGGGTTGATTCTTTGGGGTTTTTGGGGTTACACCAGTAAATTAGCGGCAAATAATATAGAGTGGAGACAACTAACATTTTTCTTCGCTTTAGGAGTGATTTTATCCGCATTAATTTTAAATACTATATTGATGGGGAGTTTTTCCATCGCTTTAAATAAAGGTTCATTTTATGCGTTAGTTTCAGGAATCGCGTGTTTGCTTGGAGTTGCTGCAGTTTATATAGCTCTTGAAAAGGGAAAAGCTTCTTTAGTAATTCCATTTACAGCTTTATATCCTTTGATTACAATTTTATTATCTGCAATTTTGCTTAAAGAAAAAATCACTTTAATGCAAGGTTTTGGAATAATCTTCGCTATAGCAGCTATAATTTTAATGAGTAAATAAAATAGATTAATTAAAAGTTTAAAATTATAATGCTGGATTCAACTAAAGGTTAATGAAATCCAATCGCCAACATAATGGCTTAAAACAATCACTATTAAAGCTATAATTAAATGCTCAGCTATAACCTTCCAGCTTTTAACTTTTTGTTCCTTAGCCATATAAAAACTGAAAATCCCTATAAGCATTATTCCCCAGCATACAGCAACTATAATTGCATAAAAAAGTGAAAAAAGTAAAATAGGGATAAGAAATGTTAAAGCAAAAATAAATTTTGACAGAAAAGTTGAGATTGTCGATTCCCAAATTTCTTTTGCTTTATGTTTTCCTTCAGATTCTTCAGAAATATGGATTCCTAACGCGTCAGAAAAGGCATCAGCAATAGCTATGCTTAATACACCTCCTATAACAGCTAATTTTGAATGTGTTCCTGAATGAAGACCAATCATTAACCCTAAAGTTGTAATCACGCCTGAAGTCAAACCAAAACTAAAACCTGTTCTTAAAGAGTGCCTCATTAATCTTAACCTCTATTTTTTGCTTCTTTTAGTGAAATGACTACTTCTTTCTTAAAAAGCTTTTTAGAAAAACTATTGAAAAGAATTTATAGTAATAAAAACTTTAAAATTTAAGTTTACGATTAAGCGTTGAAGAAAAATGATTAAAAAAATTGATAAAAATTTAATTGAGCTTTTAATTGGTTCAACAATGATTTTTTCCTTTAGCGTTTGGGAGCATATGCCAAACATTATACCAAATCATTATAGCGATATAACAAGCGTTTTTTGGAGAGAAGGAATAGGTCAAGGCATACATAGAATTCCATATATTCATTTTATATTTGAATACCCTGTAATAGTAGGAATGCTTGTTTATTTATGCAGTTTTGTTGCTAGAAGTATAACTTCAAGTTTTTCTTTAGCTATGGTTTACTATACGTTTTTAATGGATGTAGCGCTTTATTTTTTTGCTATAGGCACAATAACAATGGTTTATAAACTTGTAACATTTATTGATGGAGATAAAACTAGAATTTGGAAATACTTTATAATAATGCCTTCTTTTATAATGTTTATTGTTTATAATTGGGATATAATTGCTGTGTTTTTCGCTGTTTTATCGCTTTACCTTTTTTTGATGAATAAAAAGTTTAAAGCTGCTATAGCTATAGGCTTAGGCATAGCAAGCAAAGTTTATCCAATTTTACTTTTACCCGTTTATATAATTGAGGTTAAAAGTTGGAGAGAAAGATTTGCTTTAACTTTAATAGCTTTAGGAACATTTACAACTTTAAACGCGCCTTTTATAGTTTTAAACTTTAATGGTTGGCTTCAAACATGGCTTTATCATGCTTCTTGGGGAATTGAAGATTCATGGTTAATTTTTTTCTTTAATCAAATGGATCCTAAAGCGCATTATGTTGCTTTAGGAGTTTTAATTTATTTAGTTTATAAAGGGCTTTTAGAAACAAGCAAAAAAACCTACAGTTCTAAAACTGAAAGAATTATTGAAAGAAGCTTTTTAATGAATTTGGCATGGCTTTTTGGAAATTATGTTGTAACGCCTCAAATGGCTTTAATGCTTCTTCCATTTTATGTTTTAATATCGTTTCTTCCAGCTGCATTAATATATTTAAGCGAAGTTTTAAATGCTTTAATAATTGTATTATGGTTTACACCAGAACTAAATTTAGGCAATCCATTAATAGCTTCAAGCCCAGTTCAATGGATAGCTGCTTCAAGACAAATCATTTGGTTAACCTTCTTTATTTATGTAATATTTAGAGAGAGAGCCAAGGTTTTAATAAAAAAGCTTTTTGAAAGAATAAAATGGTAAAAAAACAACTAATAAAACATGAACCACCAACAGGAACATCTTTACTTGTTAACTCAGTATTCTTAACTTCAAGAAATCTCAACGTATCAGGCACAGTAAAATTATGTTGCGTTAGCATAAAATATAAACTTAGTTATAAAACTTATTTACTTTAGTAAATGAATTAATTCTTCTTTGAAAGTTAAACCCACTTCATCCCCTTCTTTAATTCTTTCTGTAATTAATGGATCGGAAGAGTCAACAAGTAAAGATGTTCCTGTTGGTAAATCAACTGTGAACCTTGTAATTCCTCCTTGATAAAGGGATACTCTAACCTTACCTTTAATCACGTTCTTATCTTCAAATCCTTTCAATGGTTTTAACTCTATATACTCTGGCCTTAAAACCACCGTTACAGAATCGCCATTTTTAAAGCTTTCATCCGGAATTAAAGCCTTTATTTCTCCTTCTGGAGTCTCAATAATAGCTTTCGAATCTTTAATATCAATGATTTTTCCATTCAAAAAGTTGCATTGACCTATGAAGCTTGCTACAAACTCATTTCTAGGCCTCCTATATATTTCCATTGGCGTTCCAACTTGAATTATTTGACCATCCCTCATGATCGCTATATAATCCGATATACTCATAGCTTCAATTTGATCGTGAGTTACATAAATAGTAGTTATTCCTAGCTGCTTTTGAATTTGTTTAAGCTCTCCTCTAACTGCAATCCTTAATTGAGCATCTAGATTGCTTAATGGTTCATCTAAAAGTAGAACCTTAGGTTCTATAACTAAAGTTCTTGCTAAAGCCACCCTTTGCTGTTGACCACCACTTAATTGATGAGGATACCTTTTTTCCATTCCTGGAAGCTTAACAAGCTCTAGCACTTCCTTAACTTTTTTATCAATTTCTCGTTTTGGAAGCTTCTTGATCTTTAAACCATAAGCTATATTCTCATAAACAGTCATATGCGGGAAAAGGGCATAGTCTTGAAACACTAGGCCAACTCCTCTTTTAAATGTAGGTTTAAGAGTTACATCTTCACCACCAATGTATACTTTTCCTTCATCCGGATCGTAAAGACCTGCAATCACTCTAAGAAGAGTAGTTTTTCCGCATCCGCTTGGACCAACTATACTGCTTAAAGCTTTATCAATAAACTTTTGCGTTACATTATTTACGGCTACAACATTGCCAAATTTTTTAGTTACATTTTCTACATATACCTCAACCAATCTTTTTCACCTAAATTTTTATTTAACTCCAAATGAAAACATTTCTAAACCTCTTTTTCCAGCTAAAATTCTAAATACAATTAACGAAGCTAAAACAGTAGCGATTAATACAGTAGATATGGCGCAGGCGTATCCTATTCGACCAGCTTCAGCTTGCCTTATTATAGATATAGAGGCTAGAATAGTTCTTCCAGTATAAAGGAATATTACAGCACTTAATGTTATCATTCCTTGCATAAAAGTATATACAAATCCGCTGAAGAAACCGTTTCTAGCTAATGGAAGAACTATTTTAGTGAATGTTCTTAAAGTACCAGCTCCTAAACTTGCTGAAGCATCCTCAAGAGATGTTGAAATCTGCTTTAAAACACTTTCATTTGATAAAATAGCTACAGGAAGCTCTCTAAATACTATGGAAAATATGAGTATCCATAACGTTCCAGTTAATAATAAAGGAGGTTTATTAAAGGCTATTACATAACCTAACCCTATAACAGTTCCTGGAATAGCTAAAGGAGTTAAAGCTAAATACTCAAAAAAGCTTTTTAATGGAGGATTCTTTTTTACAAGCAGCCATGCAATTAGCGTTCCTAAAATTCCTGTTATAATTGCTGCCATAATAGCTACTTTAAAACTATTCCAAACTACACCCATTCCTCCCATAGTTAAAGTATTATAATGTTTTAATGTAAGTGTGAAATCATAACCCCAAATATTAGTGAAGCCTCCATAAATTACCGTTGCATAAATCAATAAAATAAACGCAATTATTCCATAGGAAAAAGCCCCTATCGTATATCGAATTATTGGCTTAGTAGGCCTAGGCTCAATTCGAGACGGTTTTCCAGTAATTATAGCGTACGACTTTCGAGCAGCATATTTAGAAAAAAGGTAAGCAAACACAGCAATAACTAATAATAAAACTCCTAAAACAGATGCCATTCCAAATCGTTGAAGACCCTCAACTTCAATAAAAATTCTTGTAGCTAAAACGCCGTAACCTCCACCTATAATAATTGGATTGCCGAAATCTGCCATATTCAACATAAAAAGCGTTATAAAGGATGATGCTAAAGCAGGTGTCATTAACGGAATGGTTATTGAGCAGAAAACACGAGATCCACTGGCTCCTAAGGTTGCTCCCGCATCCTCTAAGCTTTTTGGTATAGAAACAAAAGTTGAATAAATCATTAAAAATGCTACAGGAAGCCAAGAAAAGGTTTGAGCTAAAACTATTCCCCAAAAACCATATATATTGGTTTTAATGAAAAATCCATTTGGTCCAAATAACAAAATCATTGATAAAGCTGCAATATATGGTGGAGCTACAAGAGGAATTAATGCAGCTATGCTTAAAAAAGCTTTTCCTGGTATATCTGTACGAGCTAAAGCATAAGCTAATAGAAATCCTATAATTAAAGAAAGTGTTGATGAAGTTACAGAAACAGTAAAGCTTTGCAAAATAATTTTCTGGAAAGCTTTTTCGGTCAATAATTGTGCATAGTAACGAAGAGAAAACATATTATTTTCAAAAAAGCTTGTTTGAAGTATAGAAACTAAAGGGTATGCAACAAATATTAAAAGGGACACTATCATAAATATTGTTAATACAATTACAATAGGTTCCTTTATATACTGTCTAAAAGCTTTAAGCATTTATTAGACACCTAAAGAATTGTCTTTAAGCAAAT
>CAZSNM010000011.1:0-21295 GCA_964608455.1 uncultured Candidatus Bathyarchaeia archaeon
AGAAAAAATATGAAAGAAAAAATAATTCTTAGAAATATGGATATAAAAAGAGTTTTAATTGGAGTTCCTGAAAACCATAAACATTTAAGAATCATTGTAGAAAGCAAAGATAAAATATTTATTTTTCATGAAGCTACTATAGCCAACATAGTAAGAGGTTTTATCTTTATAAAAACTCATCCAAAAATTGAAGCGATAGAAATGAAAATTAAAGAGATTAAAGGGAAAGAAGGTTTTGCAAAATTTCAATTGATTGAAACGAATAAAAACAAGGAAAATATTGTAAAAGAAATTAACGCGTTAATTTAAATTGCTTTGAAGATAAATTTAAGCAGAAAAAAAGCATTATTTTGAATACAAAACTGTATTCATTTGAGGTTTCCTTATGAATAAAAAAATTATAGAAGAATTTCAAGAATGGATAAAACAGAATTTAAACGATCCGCTAGCAAAAACACTTTTAGAAAATAGTAATTTAACAAAAACTCAATTTGAAACATTCTTAATAGATATATTTTCAAAACATTATCATTCAGTATTTTCTAAATCTGAAATTAAAGCTGCATTAAGGCTTAAAGGAAAAGTAAGTAGGGGTGCCTTCAATAGAACTAAAGCTCAAGCTATAAAGAATATAATTAGAGCAATTTATACAATTTTATTGTTAGGATATACAGGAATATTTGATAGTTCAAAACTTGATCCCTTTATTGAATTATCTCAAAAACTAGATGATTATATAAAAAACATAAAAAAAGAAGGAAATTATGAAAAATATAGTTGGATAGCAAAAATTTTAGAAGAAGAATTAAAAGAAGCATTAAACTTCAATAATAAGAAAAGAAAAAATTAATTATTATCAAATTATCTAGAAGTTAAACATTAAGGAGAGATTTTTGTCTCTCTAATTAAGTTATTATTTTTAGCTAATGCGTAACGCCATTCTCCAGAAGAACCAGTTTTAACTAGGAAGTTTCGATCAGTAAGTCTTGAAAGATATGTAGATATAGTACTTAATGAAATAGGTTCCCCATAAAAATCAAAATAAGCTTTCTGAACATCCTTAGAAACAAAAATTTTATCAGAAAAATTATACAAAAGCAATTTCTTAACTTTTTCAAATTTATTATCCTCCTGGATTTGATATGATAAAGGTTTTTCACTTGAATATGCTCCACCCATTAACTCTACATAATCAAGAATTTTAGCAATTTTTTCCCTAGAAATAGAACCTTCTAAAGCAATTGTATGTTTAACACCATCGCTATCGAAAAATTCGATTTTTATTTTTTTACCGCTCATATTTTACTATCCCATAAAATTATTTACTACATATTTATTCACTTGTGAATTGAATTTTTGTGAATAATTCTGGTGAATTAAATTCACTAATTCACAATAAACAGTTTTTCTTAAATTTTTCCAAAGGAAAATGTAAGCTTGCAGTGGAAATATAGGGGTTTTCATGACTGTTCACAAGAAGTTAACAAATTTTTAAGTTAAACAACAATGAAAAAACAATTTAAAAATTGTTAACTAAATGTTTACAGAAAATCAACCCCGACACCCCATTATTTCAACTGAATTATGTTAGGAAACGCTTAAAAATAAAAAAACTATTAAAAACAAAAAAACATAAGAAAAATAAATGAAACAAAACATAAAAGTATATAGAAAAACTTTTAAAAAGTTAGTTCCTATAACCATTCGGATGCTATTCTTCAATAAAATAATAAAGCATCCATCTAAAAAGGATGCTTTCCAATAGAAACGATGGGGTGGAGGTTTTTTCTTATTTTTTGAATTTTTCATTTTATGAAAAAACCTCTTTTTAATTAAACTTCTAAATATTCTTTTTAATGGAAATTAACGTGTTACTATTGGAGGCTCAATCATGAACATAAACGAACCATTAGAAGATGTATTTAATAAATTTCTTTCTGGAAGCAAAATTTTTTTAAATAGAGATGTTTTAAGGCATGATTATATTCCTGAATCTCTTCCTCATAGAGATGAGGAAATTAAAAAACTTGGAAGCATTTTGGCACCCTCCCTAAACAACCAAAAAATTTCAAATGTTTTTATTTATGGCAAAACTGGTACTGGAAAAACTGCTGTAACAAAATATGTGGTTTCTCGGCTTGAAAAAAAAGCTAAATCTATAGGTGCTCCAATAACTATATGCTATGTTAACTGCCGTTTAGCCGGAACAAACTATAGGGTTCTTGCTGAAGTTTGCAAATCAATAGGTTTGCAAATTCCTTTTACAGGTTTAGCTGTAGGAGAAGTTTTATCCAGACTTAAAAAAGATTTAAATTCTAACCATTTAATTGAACTAATTGTTTTGGATGAAATTGATGCTTTAGTTAAACGTCAAGAAGACGATAGTTTACTTTATGAGCTTACTAGAATTAATGAAACTTTAAAAAGTAGCTGGGTTGGATTAATAGGTATTTCTAATGATCTTCATTTTAAGGAATTTCTTGATCCTAGAGTTTTAAGCTGTTTAAGCGAAGAGGAAGTTGTTTTTAAACCTTATTTAGCTAATGAGCTTTATGATATTCTTCTTGAAAGAGCTGAAAAAGCCTTTCGTCCAGGAGTTTTATCAGAGTCAAGTTTAAGGTTGTGTGCTGCTTTAGCTGCAGGCGAGCATGGAGACGCTAGGCGAGCACTTGATTTATTAAGGGTTGCTGGAGAAATAGCTGAAAGAAATGGTGACCCATGTATAACTGAAGAACATGTTAAGTCGGCTCAACAAAAAATCGAAAATGATAGAATTGCAGATGCTTTAAAATCCCTTCCCATTCATTCTAAAATTGTTTTAATAAGCGCTTATTTAATGGATGAGTTAAATCCTGAAGGTTCTATTACAGGCGATTTATATGAATGTTATTGTGATTTATGCTCACGAATATCTATTGAACCTTTAACACAAAGAAGGGTAAGCGGTTTAATCAGTGAGCTTGATATTATGGGTTTGCTTAATGCTAGAGTAGTAAGTTTTGGTAGGCATGGAAGAACAAAAAAAATTAGATTAGGAGTATCTAAAAAAACCCTTTTAGATATTCTTTCAGAGGATGTTACAATTGGTGGTTTATTTAAAGAAACTCCAAGAAAAATTAAACATTAAAGAAATAATAAGCATAGGTGTTGACGATGGAAAACTTCCTCCAAAAAATTCACTTCAAAGAAAAACCCTGCTAACAGCTGTTAAACTTAAAGGTTTATCTATAGAAAATATTTTTTTCACAAAAATTACTGTTGACGGTCTTGACGCTACAACCGCTTTAATTAAACTTCTTAAAGGAGAAGTTTTCGATTTAATTTTTTTAAGCGGAGTTTCCTTTGCAGGATTTAACTTAATTGATATTGAGGAATTATTTAATTCTTTTAATAAACCTGTTATAATCGTGACAGATGAAAAACCTGATAATTTAGCTGTTAAAAAGGCGCTTAAACTTCATTTTAAGGATTGGAAAATACGCTGGGAAATTGTAAAGAAATTAGGCCGATTATATAGAGTTAAAATAAACCTATATAAAAATCCCTTATATTTTGAAGTTATTGGGCTTCATTATAGGAAAGCCAAAGAATTAATTAAAGCCCTCTCTATTTTTAGTAAAGTTCCTGAACCTGTTAGAATGGCTAGAATAATAGCACGCAGTTTAAGCGATTATTGATATTTAACCCCTTAATAATTTGAATGAAAATGTATAAAACATATAAAAATGATTCTTTAGCATAATTTAGGTTTTAAAAAGCATGATAGCGTGATGAATCATGCCATATTGCCCAGTATGTGATAGAGATTTTAAATCTAACTATATTTGCCCGCAATGCGGTTCTGTAATGCTTCCTAGAGCAACAGCTGGATTTGCAATTTCTTTAATCGCTGGAGTATGGTTGCTTATCCGCGCTATTTACATAATGATTTTTTGGGGTGCAACATCTTTATCCCCTTTCCCTTTACTAGCCTTGCTTATCGCTATTTTTAACCCAGCTTTAATCCCTGCTTTAATTGCATGGGTTAATGCAAATGGAATGATGCTAGTTATAATAGGAATTTTATCAAGTATAATAATTATAGTTGGAAGCGTATTAATTTATATTCCAAACAAAGTTCTTGCTGGATCAACTTTAACGCTTATATTTAGTTTAATAACTCTTCTTATTTCTGGAAGCGTTTTTATTACAGGACCTATCTCAATCATAATAAACCTAATATTTTTCGGAAGTTTAATTATTGGTGTAACTCTTGGAGTTATTGGAGCCTTGCTAGGTTACGCTAGAAAATAAATGAGAAATCTATAACGTTCATTTGCATTTTACCTAAATGAATTAAGGGTAAAATCCCTGGAGTAGGTCTTACATTAAGCTTTTTTTGATATTCTGTTTGAGCTTGCCATGTTCCGCAGCTTATTACCATCGTTCCCTTATACCTACTACATCCAGCAACATGCGTATGCCCAGCCACAAACACATCTGGAACATCATCTATAACTAAATAATCCTCTTTCTCGGGAGCTATTGGTGTATTGGCTCCATAAATAGGAGCTAAATGCCTAACCTTTAATAAAAATTCAAGAGCTTTTTCAGGTTTTTCATAATTTAATTTTGGTACAGATGAAATAACATCATTTAAGCTAGTTCCATGATATATTAAAAAGGAAAATCCGTGAAGTTTTATTTCGCAAGGGTTTCCTAAAGAAATTATCCTTTCATTCTCATTAATTAACTCCATACATTCTTTTGGAATAGCTGGTTGAGGAAGGGCTTGACGAACAGCATCATGATTACCTGGAATAATTATTATATCTATATAATCTGGAATCCTCCTTAAATATTTAGCTATAATTTCATATTGTTGATATACATTTGTCACTTCTAATTCCTTTTCTTGCTCTGGATAAACACCGACACCATCGATTAAATCCCCTGCTATAATAATATACTTTATTCGACCAGCTAACTCTTTTTGTTTCTCATTTCCCACTTCACCATTTAACCAAAGAATAAATCTTTCAAAAATTTCTTTTAGAAATGTTTTGCTACCGCAGTGAACATCCGCCATTAAAGCCACACTAATATCATATCCATTATTATTGTTTTCTCTTTTTTTCTCCGGTAAATCTGGATAAATTATGTTTTCTGCAGCTATTAATCCATTCTTAATTACTACACCTTCGATGCATACAACTTGATCTAAAACTAGGCTTTGAGCCACTTCATAAACTTCTTTATTTCTTTCTTTAAATACGACTACTGTTCCTAAGGTTTCTTCATCATCAACCTTAAGGATTATTTTGTCTTTCTTCTCTTTTTTTTCAATAATCATCGCTATAAACTTCACTTTAGAGTTTAAAGGAGCTTGAAGTGCATGACTTAAGCTATTAGCTGTTTTACCATCAATCCTTTGTTGAAAAACCTTTTTCAACTTGTTAAATCTGCTTCTAAAGTATTGAGTAAACTCTTCTATAGAGCCTGTAGAGCTAATTTTAATTGTTGGATCCTTTAAAACCTCTATTTTACTTTCAAATTCTTTAGCTATTGGTATTTTAGTTTTAAGACCAACAACATTTTTAGGTTTAATTCTTTCCTTACATTCTTCTAAAATGTTTTTATCGATGACTATAGGTTTAGGATTTTTTTCTTCAGCGATTTTTAATGCTTCCTTAACTATTTCTTCCGCTTCATCTTCTGTTAACGATTGAAGAAAAGCTAAGCTATCATTCCCTATTTGATAACCATGCCTTATAGCTAATTGAATAACTTTTTTTAAATCACTCAATTTCTCACTCAATATTTAGAAAAACTCTTTTAAACTTAAGCTTCATTAAAATGTAAAGCTTAAACTTCTTTAATAATGCTTTTAATATTTTAAAATGGAGGTTTAATTTTTTGGTTTTTGAAATTCGAAAACTTCAAAAAACAGTTGATGGAACTTTCTTTATAACTTTACCTAAATCTTGGGTTAATGATTTAGGGCTTAAGCAGGGTGATGCAATTTCTTTTTTAAGAGATGAAAGCGGCAAACTTATTATTCAACCTTATAGCTATAGTAGAGAATTAAAAAGAGAAGTTGAAGCCGTTATATTAAAACCTTCAGATTTTCTTGAAAGAGAAATTGGAGAAAACTATTTGCTTGGAGCAGACATTATAGAGATCAGAGCAGAAGATTTTATTCAATCAGATATTAGAGAAAGAGTTAAAAAAATTATAAAGCGATTAATTGGTTTAGAAATTGTTGAGGAAGGTTCACGTAAAATCGTTATTCAATGTTTATTAGAGCCTTCTCTTGTCACTCCTGACAAAATATTGAAACGTCTTCATTTAATATCTTTGGAAATGGGAAAAGATTCAATTCATGCTTTATTAAATGGAAACATTAATTTAGCTAGGGTTGTTATAGAACGAGATGAAGAAGTTGATAGAATGTATTTTTTGCTTGTTAGAACCATAAGAATAGCTCTTTTAAACCCTTTAATTTCAGAAAAAACTTTGATTAAACCTATAGATTGTTTAGACTATCGAATGTTAGCTAGTTTAATTGAGCATTTTGCTGATTATTCTCAACTTATAGCTGAGACTTGCATAAATTATAATTCACTTCCTCCAAAAGATTTAATTAAGTCTTTAGATGAAATTGGTAAAGCAATTTGTAATTGTTATGAAAAAGCTTTTGAAGCTGTTCTTTTAAAAAATTTAAAGTTAACTTTAGAGGTTTCTTCTGAAGCTAAGGTTATTGAAGAAGCAATAAGAAATTTAGAAAGCAAGCTATATAATATGAGTTCTGAAACTAGAGAAAAATTAATGCCTTTAATTTCTGTATTTAATTATATGAAAGAAATATGCATTGATATAGCTGATTTAACTAGAACAAAGTGATTTAATTATATGCAAGTTGTTGGTTTAGATTTAGCAGGTGTTGAAAAACGACCTAGTGGATTCTGCGTTTTAAATGAAAAGCTTGAAGCTAAAACCTTTCTTGTTCATATTGATAAAGAAATTCTTTATTGGATAGAGGTTTTTAAACCAGAGGTTATAAGTATTGATGCTCCATTAGCCTTGCCGAAAAATCGTTGCTGCTTGAAAAATTCGTGTTCTTGCAAAAATAAAGGTCATTTAAGAGAATGCGATAAAGCTCTTCTTAAAATGGGAATAAAATTTTTTCCATTAACTTTAGGTCCAATGAGAAGCTTAACTTTAAGAGGTTTAAAATTAAAATCTTCTATTGAAAAAAAAGGTTTTAAAGTTATAGAAACTTACCCTGGAGCTGCACAAGATCTTTTAGGCATTCCTAGAAAAAAAGCTGGAATTGAACCTTTAAGAAATGCCTTAATAAAACTTGGAATAAAAGGAGATATAAATAAAAAGAAAATATCAGATCATGAACTTGACGCTATAACATGCGCTTTAGTTGGAAAAATGTATCTTGAAGGTGAATATTTAGCTTTAGGAGACCCTAAAGAAATATTAATGATTTTACCTAAACCTAAAAAATAATATAAAAATGGGATAATGAGTGAATATTAAATTAAGCGCCGGGATCGCCTAGCGGTATGGCGGTGGCCTCGAGATCCAATAAATTGAATAAAATATAAAAGGGGCTGGATAGCCACTGGGTGTTTCGCCCGCGTGGGTTCGAATCCCACTCCCGGCGCCAAAACTCTAATCTGCTTCAGCCTCTTCAATTAATTTAATTGCTTCTTCTTTATTTAATGGTTTTTTATGAAGAATTGTGTATCTTTCAGGTCTTATTAATGGTGCGTTAACCAAAGCTTCTGCAGCCAACTCTTTGCTTACTTTAATTTGTTTAATACTATATGGGCATTTAACTTGTTTAAGAAATTGAAGAATAGCTTCAGGTTGATATTTTTTTTCTTTCCACCAACCCTCTTGATTATGCTTTATATGGTGAAAACTCATTAATCTTTCTCCAATAGCAACTTGTTCTCCATGTCTACCAAAAAATAAACCTTTTTTTTCAGCGTATAAATCTAAATAATGCGAAAACAAATGTTCCGCTCCTGAGCATGGTCTAGATGAACCTGCAAGAAGCATAGCTGCACCAGAATTTATTAACGAATGAACATATTCTTTTAAACCTTCTAAATCTCCAGCAGATATTTTCTCTACATTAATTAAAACATCATCTATAGAAGCTTTAGTTAAATCCGCTATATATTCACAATAGTATTCGCCTTCTTCTTTTCTTCCTAATTCCCAATCTTTTAAAGCGGTTAAACTTGCGATTATATCGCCGCATCCAGCTGGAACCATCCAAGCTGTAACAGAGTTCTCTAAAGTTTTTAAAATAATTTTTAAATCAACAATAACTGCTAAGGGAGGATCAGTTGCTTTAGAAACTTTAACTTCAACATCATTTTTTCTCTCATATATTGAGGCTACAGCTGAAGATAAACCATTGTTAGCTGCTGTAGTTGAAAAATTTAAATATGGAATCTTCTTTTTATTAATTTTCTTTGCATCTTGAGCAGCTGCTTTAACTATGTCTAAAACGCTTGTTCCACCAACTCCTAAAGCAAAATCTGCTTTATACTTAATCATTTCATACTTAACTTTATTTACATTAGTTTCATCAGGTCTATCAACTATGGTAGAGTAAACTTTAAAACCATTTTCACTAAGCCTTTGCCTTAAATACTCTCCAGCAACCTTTCTCGTATTTACATCTTGAACAATTAAACCTTTACATCCAATATTTAATTCCTTTAAGCATTCACTAACCATTTCTAAAGCATCAGGTTCAACAATAACCTTCTTAATATATGTATAATGCTCTTTTCCGCAATTACATTTAAACCTATAATCTAATTTGAATCTTAGCATTATTTAAAAACCTCTTTTTCCTAAAAATAAGCTCGACTCATCACCTTATTGTATTTTTAAAAAATTTTCAATCCACTTTTATTGTTAAATTATGTTCTCCCTTTTATCTTATAGTTTTCATTATAAAGTTGATAATCATTAATTATTTGCAATTTGCATTTTAAAGTTTAATTTTTAATTTATAACTTGAATTTGATTTTGGTTAATTTGAGGAGAGAAAATTTGTTTACTATTGAGTTTTTTAAGGAAAGAAGAAGCATAAGAGAATATTCTCGTAAAAAAGTTTCAAATAAAGTTTTGCAAAAGATTTTGGAAGCTGGAAGATGGGCGCCTTCTGCTCATAATGCTCAACCCTGGCGATTCATAGTTTTAAAAGATCCAAATATAAAATTGGTTTTAGCTAAGCGAATGGCTTTTGAATGGAGTAAGGACCTTGAATTAAATGGGGTATCTAAAGAAAGAATAAAAGCTTTAACTGAATCTTCAATTAAAATTTTTTCAACCGCTCCAATTGTTATAATTGCTTGTTTAACTATGGAAAACATGCAGGTTTATCCAGATGAAAAAAGAAGAAAATTTGAATATATCATGGGAATTCAAAGTGTTGCTGCAGCTATTGAAAATATTCTTTTAGCAGCTAGTTTAGAGGGATTAGGCGCCTGCTGGTTTTGCGCCCCCCTTTTTTGCCAATCAATTGTTCAAGAAACTTTAGGCATTCCAAAACATGTAGAACCTCAGGCTTTAATCACTATTGGTTATCCTAAATCTTTTCCTTCACCACCTCCAAGAAAAAGCTTAAAGGAAATTGTTTATGTTAATAAATGGGGTTTCAAATGGGATTCAGTATGTTAGCTGTATTAGCTGGTGGAGTTGGAGCTGCAAAACTTCTTCAAGGACTTGTTAAAATTGTTCCTGAAAATAAGTTAACCATCATTGTTAATACAGGGGATGATATTGAGCTTCATGGCCTTCATATATCACCAGATTTAGATATAATAACCTATACGCTTTCTGGAATTGTTGATGAAAAGAAAGGTTGGGGAATACGTAAAGACTCTTTTAACTGCCTTAAAATGCTTGGTAAATACGGGTTGGAGGAATGGTTTAAGCTTGGCGATAAAGATTTAGCAACACATATTTATAGAACTAAACTTTTAAAAAATGGCTTTACGCTTTCTGAAGTTACAAAAAAGATTTGTCAAGCTTTAGGAGTTAAAGCAAAAATTATTCCAATGAGCAACAACAAAGTTGAAACTAAAATAGTTACTAAAACTGAAACAATTCATTTTCAAGAGTATTTAGTTAAAAGAAAAGCTGAGGATGAAGTTCTTGATGTTAAATTTGATGGTGTAGAAAAAGCTGAACCATGTGTAGAAGCTCTTGAAGCTATTGAAAATTCTGAAGGCATAATTATTTCTCCAAGCAACCCAATAGTGAGTATAGGCCCAATCTTAGCTGTAAAAGGATTCAAAGATGCTTTAAAAAATTTAAAAAATAAAGTTATTGCAGTAACGCCATTAATTCAAAATGCCCCAGTTAAGGGACCAGCAGATAAACTAATGAAGGGTTTAGGATTAAAAGTTTCAGCTTATACCGTTGCAGAATTATATAAAGACTTTATAAAATACTTTGTTTTAGATAAAAGAGATTCATCATTAAAAAATGAAATTGAAAAGCTTAATGTTAAAGTTATCGTTACAAACACTTTAATGAAAAGTTTAAAAGATAAAGTTGAACTATCTAAAGTTATTTTAAAAACTCTAAAAATACAGATATAAGGGTAAATTAAAATGAAAGTTACTTCTAAAAAAATAGCCTTTATAGGAATTATGGCTGCTTTAGGAAATTTGCTTGGTTTTATTCCATTAAAAATTCCTTCTCCAACTCCAGCAGTTAATATAGAGCTTCATTTTTCTCAGCTTCCCCCTTTATTTGTAGCTTTTTCGTTAGGTGCAATCCCAGGTGCTATAACAGGCTTTTTAAGTTTAATTGCTGTTACAGCAGTTTATATAAGAAATCCCTTAGTGCCTTTTGGCAATATGATTTTAGCTGGTGCAGCTGGTTTAGCTGCAAAAAAATTTAAACCTATCATTGCTGGGTTAATAGGTGAAATTGTTGAAACACCATTTTTATGGTTTAGCATTTTATTTTGGTCAGGTATAGTTTATAATGTTCCCCTTAAAGTTTTAATCCCTATAGCTGCCTTAATAAATGTTAAGGCTTTTATCGAAGTTTTTATTTCCTCACTTATTGCAAATACTTTATTAAAAAAGAAAGAAATTAAAGCAGCTTTAAAATCAATTGATTAAAAGTAAGCTTATGAAAGTTTATGTAATACTTCCTGTTAAAAATTTATCTCAATCCAAAACTAGGCTTTCTTCAATTCTTAATTCTAAAGAAAGAGAAGGGCTTAGTTTAATGATGCTTAAAGATGTTTTAAAAGCTTTATCTTTAGCTAAAAAAATTGAGGAAACAATTGTTATAAGCTCAGATTTAACAGTATTAAACCTCTATAAAGAATTTAATTTTAAACCTCTTATAGAATCTGCTAAAGAAAACTTAAATTCAGCTATTAATGAAGCTATACAATTTAGTTTAAATGAAGGTGCTCAAGCAGTTTTAATATTACCTTCAGATATTCCTTTGATAAAGCCTGAAGATATAAATACTGTTATTAATGAATGTGAAGAACCACCATCAGTTATTATTTCTCCTTCTAAAAGAGGAGATGGGACAAATGCTTTGCTTCTTTATCCACCTACAATCTTAAATGTTGCTTATGGAGAAAACAGTTTTAACATTCATGTTAAAAGAGCCTTAAAGGCTGGAGCTAAGTTAAAAGTAATTAAACTTTTTAGAATCGCTCTTGATATAGATACTATAGAAGACCTTAAGGAATTAATTAAGCTTGGAGACAACACTTTAACTAAAAATTTTTTAATTAAATTAGGTTTTTCATTTAGGATTTAGTTAAAATTTTGACTTTTCCATTTTTTTCTCCTACATAAACTTCATCAACCATTTTTAAAAACAAGCCTGTCTCAATCACGCCTGGAATCATTTTTAACTTGCAATTAAGTTCCTCTGGATTATTTATTTCTCCAAATTCAACATCCACAATAAAGTTTCCATTATCTGTTATTACTGGACCAAGTTTTCCTAAACTCTCTCTTAAAATTGGTTTTCCCCCAATCTTTCCTATTTTATCCATTGTTGCTTTTACACCAAATTGAATTATTTCCAATGGTATTGGATGTGTAAGTTTATTTACTAATTTTTCTTCATCAACTATTATTATTAATTTTTTAGCGGAGGAATCAACTATTTTTTCTCTTGTTAAAGCTGCACCGCCGCCTTTTATTAAATTTAAAGTTTTAACCTCTACTTGATCTGCTCCATCAATAGCTAAATCCAAGTTTGGATATTCATTTAAAGAAGTTAATTTTATTCCTAAAGCTGCAGCTTTAAGTTCAACTTGAATAGAGGATGGCACAGCTAAAATTTCAAGTTCCTCAAGCTTTATTTTAGAAGATAATTCATTAATAAATATATCCATTGTGGTTCCGCTTCCTAAACCTATTACAAAACCATCTTTAACTTGCTTTAAGGCTTCAAGAGAAGCGGCTTTTCTAGCATTTTCTTTCCAATTCATTCTTTCTCCAACTCTTCAAGAATTTGCAAAACTTCCTTTCTTAATTCTTCAATATCATTAGTTAACTTTAATTCTTCATGTTCAACTTCAAATTGAGAGGTTTCTTTTAGTTTCTCCTCCATTTTCATTGGTTGCATTTTATTAATGCTTTTTATCTTTAATATTTCTTTTTCTAAAGAGCTTATTCTTTTTTCATATTCGTTTTTAATTTTTTCAACTTCTAATTTTATTGCTTCTAATTCTGAAAAAAGGTTGTTTTTTTTATGATTTTCTTTAAAATTTGATTTTTTAATTTTCAAAATGAATTGAATTAATCTTTGTTTTAAATCCTTAAACACTTTTAACTCCTTCTTTTTAAAAGGAAAAAAGATTTTTAAAGGTTTTTAATAAAAAATAAGTGAAAAATATAGGGTAAAAAATAACTTATTTTTACTCCTTCTTCAATATTTCCACTTTACAAGCTGCTAACTTCTTGAATTTTTCAGCATCCTTTTCGCTTCCTACAATGCTTCCATAATGCATTGGAATAGCTATTTCGGCCTTAATTATTTTAGTTGCCTCAGCAGCTTCTTCAGCAGTCATAACATATGTTCCACTTACAGGGAGCAAAGCTATATCAACCTGAATATTTTTCATTTCTTGAATTAAATCCGTATCACCTGCATGATAAATTTTAACTCCGCTAAAATTTATTATATAACCCACTTTTTCTTCTTCCTTAGGATGAAAAACTTCGCCGGGAGCTCTAAACTTATTTATGTTATAGGCTGGAACAGCTTCAACTTCTACTTCATCAACAACTATTTTATCTCCAGGCTTTATAAATTTGGTTTTCATTCCTGAAAGTTGGGTTTTACAAGAGTCAGGCGCTACAACTATTGTTTTTGAGGTTGAAATTTTTTTAATATCCTTTAGGCTGCAATGATCATAATGCTCATGAGTTACAAAGATTAAATCAGCTTTTTCTTCATCCTTAATATTAAAAGGATCGATATAAATTGTTTTATTGTTTTTAATTTTAAAACAGTCATGTCCAAGCCAGCTTATTTTAACTCCTTTATACTCAAACACTTTTATTCTCCCTCTTTAACCTCAATTTTTACTTTAATTATAGCTAATTTGAATTTTTTGTTTAACGTAAAATTTAAATCTAATTTTTTAAACCCTTTTTTAAGGAAAGGGGAATATTTTGATAGAAATTCCTTTAACAAAAGCTGTTAGGTTAATTTCGCCTAGGGTAACTGCTCTTGTAAATACTCTAGATAAGCATGGAAACTTAAATTCAGCACCATATTCTTGGATTTATCCATTAAGTTTTAACCCACCTTTAATAGGAATAGGTATAGGCGGTAAACATAAGCATACTTATATAAACTCAAAAGATTTTGGAGAATTTGTTGTATGTATAGTTTCTGAAGATTTTGCTCAACAAGCTGTGAATTGCGAGGAAAAACATAAACCTGGAGAAAACCTTTTAGAGAAAAATGGTCTTCATATTGAAGCTTCAAAAAAAGTTAATGTTCCAAGAGTTAAAGAATCTAAAGCAGTTTTAGAATGTAAAGTTAAGGGGTTTCTAGAATTTGGTGGTGATCATTTAATTTTAGTTGGGGAAATTGTTTATGCTGAGGCTGAAGCTTTAAATGATGAAATAGATTTGGATATTATAAAACCTTTGCTTCATGTTTATGGAGAAAAATTTAGAGGAATTGGAAAAGAAATAATATTGAAAAGAAAATCATGAAAACATCAAAATTTTTAAAGTATTTTTATTTATATGAAAATGCTTATTTTGAAACCGCTTTAACATAAATTTTATCCAAAAATTTATAAAGATGAAAATTTGATAATTATTGTTATAACTTTAAAAGAGGATGCTTAAAATTGAGGCATTTTAAAGATGCTGTATGGCGCGAAATGGTAACCAAAGCAGTAAACTTTATTCAAGAGCAAAAAATTAAATTTGCACGCCTTCAATTTATAGATATAAATGGAATCCCTAAAAGCGTTTCTGTAAGCACCAAACGAATTGAATCTGTATTTGAGGATGGTCAATCCTTTGATGGTTCTTCTGTAACAGGTTATAGACCTATAGAAGAATCTGACCTAATTCTTTATCCAGATCCATCCACATTTGCCTTATTACCTTGGAGAAGTGGAGAAAAAAGCAGTTGCCGCTTCATATGTGATGTTTATACACCAGAAAATAAAAGATTTGAAGGAGACCCAAGATTTGTTCTTGAAAGAGCTTTAGAAAAATGCAGAGAAGAAGGATTTATATTTAAATGCGCTCCAGAAATAGAATTTTTTATTCTTAAGGATGAAAAAGGCTCTGTACCCACTCCAATTGATATAGGTGGCTATTTTGACCTTCATCCTGGAGATTTAACAGAGGATCTTAGGCGAGAAATAGCTGATGAAGCTGAAGCATTTGGAATAGAAATTGAAATCGCTCATCATGAAGTGGCTTTAGGTCAAAATGAAATAGACTTTAAATATGATGAAGCTCTTATAACTGCTGATAGAGCAGTTACCTTAAAAATTGTTGTAAAAAATGTTGCTAGCAGAAATGGATACATAGCCACTTTTATGCCTAAACCTTTTTATGGTGTAAATGGTTCAGGAATGCATGTTCATCAAAGCTTTTGGTCTCTTAATGGTGAAAACGTTTTTTATAGTGAAAATGAAGAGCAAGGATGGTTATCTGATATAGCATTGCATTTTATAGGTGGTCAACTAGCTTATGGAAGAGAAATATGTGCTATATTAGCTTCTTGGCCAAACTCTTATAAAAGGCTTGTACCTGGATATGAAGCACCAGTTTATATTGCATGGGGTTTTAGAAATCGATCACCTTTATTAAGAGTTCCAAATTTTGGAGGAAAACCTAAATCAGCTAGAGTTGAAATTAGATGCCCTGATCCAGCGGGAAATCCATATCTTCAATTTGCTGTTCTTTGCATGAGTGGATTAGAGGGAATTAAAAGAAAAATTGAGCCTCCAGAACCTACAGAATTAAATGTATATAGGTTAAGCTATGAAGAACGAAAAAAACTTGGAATAAAATCTCTTCCAGAATCTTTAAAGGAAGCTTTAGATGAAATGGAGAAAAGCGAATTAGTAAAGCAAGTATTAGGCGAAACCCTTTTTGAAAACTTTATTCAAGAAAAACGTAGGGAATGGGATCTATATAGAGCTCAAGTAACAGAATGGGAAATTGAAAGATACTTAAGAAAACTTTAATTTTTACCCTTAAAGAAGCGCCGAAATATACTTGTATATTTTTGGAACTTCAGGATTTACTTCTCCGCATCTTAAGCAAACTTTAATAAATTCAAGCTCATAAAATCCATTATTTGTTTTAGTTAATTCTATAGAATCTTTAAGTTTATGTCCAACAATGTTGCATAAAATTCCCATTTTACTCACCATAAGCATTTAAAAAAAGGATAAATAAAAGCATTATACAAACTTTCGATGTATCAAATTTTAATCTATCCATTTACCATCTATTCTTTTCATGTAAAATTTTAGTTAATCTTATTGAAGATAACTCTATACGCTCATTTCTTTTCTTTAAGAAAACACCTAAAACTTTAATTTTTTCTCCAACATTTAAATTTAATATTTCATCTGCTATGCTTCCCCAAAAAGTTAATTCAGCTTCTCCAGTTTCATCCTTCAAAGTTAAAGAAGAAACATGCATGACTTCCCCTTTAACTACAACTTCTTTAACTGGAGAAATGTTCGTTATAACTCCTTCTACACTTAACAATTTATTGCCTTCATTTTTTACTTCATTTATTTTTGTTTTAGGCGGATCAGCTAAAACAGTATTAAAGTTTAAGTTAATTATAGCAAACTTACCTGCTGTTAAGGCAATAAATTTTCCATTTAACTTTGCTGAAGCATTAGTAATTGTTAATACAGTGTTTTCTTTAGTTTCCGCAATTAATTTAGCATTTTCCCCCCAAAAAGTAATTGTTGCTAATCCAGTTTCATCTCCAACTAAAGCTTCAATAACTAAAACTTTTTTTTCAGCCACATCAATCATTTTTAACTCGGATTTTTTAATTAATTTAACCTTAATATTGCAATTTTTAACTCCAGGTTTTAACTCTACAATTTTTAATGTTTCCTTCCAATCTTTAATTGCTGCTTTATTAATTAAATTTAATACAGTTTGTTTTTCAGCATGAATTTCAATAGAACCATTTATTCCAGCAATCACTTTTCCATTCATTATTTGAATTGTATCACCAATTTTTATATCCTTAATTTTTTCAGCTTGCTCATTCCAAGCAACTAATATAGCTTCTCCAGTAGAATCAGAAATTTTAACTCTTAAAACTTTGCCTATACCCGCTTCAGATTTAAAACTTGAAATTTTAGGTTGTGAATTAACAACTCCAATTGCATTTATTTTAGTTAACTTTTTCGCCTCATTAATTTTATTTATAAATTTGGTTACTTCCGGAAAGTTTTTTTCATAAACTCCAAATGGAGAAATAATAATTGAGCTTTTAACTCCTAAATGAAGTTCCACATTTTCTTTTAATCCTTCTTTAGTATAACCATGAAGAATTTTTATTATTTTACCTTGCAATTCTCCAGCCTTTTGAAGAGTTAATGCTTTTTCACCCCAAATTAAACATTGAATAACCCCTGTTTCATCAGCTAATAATAATTTTTTTACAACGCTTTTTTCTCTATTATTTTTAGTAAAATCTTGAATAGGCCAATCAATTATTACTCTTGCAATTAAAGTTACATTGTTAAGTCCAGCTACTAAATCTTTAATTTTAAGTTCTACAGCTTCAGGTTTATCATTTAATTCAATTAAAAATTCTTGCGCTATTAATCTAGCAGCTCCTTCGTCAGAAAGAAGCCCTTTATACATTTGCTTTTTTTCTTCAATTAACTTTTCCAATTCTTCCCGAGTTAAATTAAGTTTACTAGATAAAATCTTGTTTATAATTTCATCCTTCCTCAATTTTCTTCAGCAACCATTAATTTTGCTATAGCTTGAAAAATAGAGTAAAGCTTAATAAAAACTAAAAGATCAAAATTAAATTAATATTTTTAAAGGATAAAAAGAAAAATTTAAGCCCCGGTGGCTCAGCTGGTAGAGCGACGGACGAGGATAAAAACCTCGGTTGAACCTTGTATTAATTTAAAAGAAAGCCGTAGGTCGCGGGTTCGAAGCCCGCCCGGGGCTCTAAAAAATTATTTTTTTCATTTTAAAAATTGAAATGGTTAACTTTATATATTGAAAACTAAAATTAAAATTAGATAAAAAAGGGGGAAAAATTAATGGAGTTAAGAAGTTATGAAAACCTTTTAAGTATAGCTAGATTGGCTCCACTTGACAATCCAAAAAGAATAGTATTTGGAATAGAAGCTGTAAATCAAGTTGGAGAAGAAGCTAAAAAACTTAAAGCAAAAAACATTTTAGTGGTTACCGATGAAAATATTGAAAAAGCAGGATTGCTTGATAAAGTTAAAGCACCTTTAGATGCTGAAAAATTAAAATATTATGTTTATAAAATTCCAACAACTGAACCTACAATGAGTAGTGCTAAAGCTATAACTGATCATGTTAGAAAAAACAAGTATGATTTAGTTATTGGAGTTGGCGGCGGAAGCTGCATGGATTCAGCTAAATTAGCTGCAATAATGGCTACGAATAAAGGTGATGTAGAAAGCTATTGTGCTTCAGCTACTAAAACTCCAGAACCGCTAACTGAAGATGCGTTACCAAAAATTTTAATTCCAACAACAGCTGGAACTGGAAGCGAAGCTTCAAACACGCTTGTAATAATAGATGGTGGATACAAAACTTGGATAACAGATGCAAAAGTTTTAGCTGATGTAGCTATTGTCGATCCAATTATGACTTTAACTTGCCCACCTAGAATAACAGCCGGTTCAGGAATGGATGCTTTAAGCCATTTAGCTGAAGCCGTAATGGTTAGAAAATGGCATCCAATCTCAGATGCTATAGCATTAAAAGGAATAAGCTTAGTGGCACAAAATCTAAGAAAAGCCTATTATGATGGAAATAATCTTGAAGCAAGATGGGGAATGTCACTTGCAGCTATGCTTGGAGGTTGGGTTATAGGTTTTCCATGGGTTGGTGGCCCAGCTACTATAGGCCATTGCATAGCTGAAGCTTTAGGACCGAAATGGAATGTTCCGCATGGTATTTCCTGTGCTATATGCTTGCCTTATGCAATGAAATACAATTTACCGGTTGCTCCAGAAAGAATTAGATTAATTGGGGAAGCGATGGGTGTTGAAACTGAAGGGTTAAACGATTATGAAGCAGCAGAGGAAGCTGTAAGAGCTGTTACTGAATTAGCATGCGATGTTAACATTTCATTAGCCTTAAAAGATTATAAAGTTCCAAAGGATGAGCTTAAGGCGTTTGCAGAATACTTAGTTAATGAACGTCAATATATGTATGACTTAAAAAACAATAATCCAAGAACTATAACTTTAGAAAGCATAACCGCTCTTATGGAGCAAATGTGGGAAGGAGAACTTTAAAATCCTTTTTTCTTTATTTTCTATTCTTTTCTTTTTAATTAAATTTAAGCTATGGTTTAAACCCTTTAAGTAAAATTACCCTCAACTTTTATTATTCTGTTTCTTTATGAAACTTGCTTTACTTTTAACACAAAAGCAATATTTCTTGTTTATTTTCTATTTAAGGATTGGTGCGGGGGGTGGGATTCGAACCCACGAAGGCCTACGCCACAGGATTTCCTATCCCTTCAATAGGGGATCTTAAGTCTGGCACAGCGCTTTAACAGCGCGGCCCTGCCCCTTTGTCCTGATTCCCGCTGTTTAAAGTCTCGGGAACCCCCGCTTTTCCAATCCAACTTTTAAGCACCAATTAATTTTTCTTCAATTAATTAATTATTCTTTCTTTTCCTTAATTTAAATTAAGCTGCAATATTAACTCTTAAATTTTATTATTCATTTTCAAGCATTGTTACTCCATTTTTCTTTGGAGTGGAAAGAATTATTGAGGTAACAGTACTTTTAACTCCATCTATTTTTAAAACTTTATTTTTTAAAAAGTTTCTAAAGGAAGGGAGATTTTCTGTAGATATTAAAGCTACTATATCAAATTCTCCAGTAACTTCATAAACATCAAGAACTTCAGGCATTTTAACTAATTCATCTACAACTTTATCCATAGCTTTTGATTCAACGAATATATTTAAAATAGCTAGAATAGGTTTACTTGACAATTTTTAATCTCTCTTCAACTTAAGTTTATTACAAATTTTTATTGAATGTAAGGTTGATTTATTTTTTCAAAGCTTTTAATTAGCTTTGGTTGCTCATTTTTAATATTTAAAGCTTTATTCAATATGTTTTCAGAGAGAATCGAGGTTAAACCTTTTAATGCTAATTGAGTTAATGGATGTTCTTTACCAAATTTTTCACTTATAATTTTAATTGATAATGTTTTAACTTCAAATTCATCTATATACCCTAAGCTATGCAGGTATTCATGCAATAAAACTAGAAATATCCATAAATTAAGTTTTCTTTTAGATTTAGTAGAATTTTTAACAGCTTCTAAAATTTTTCTATTCATAACTATAGAATTTGAACCTAAACTATGATAGGCGCCTATGCTAAGAGGTAAATCAGCTAAAACAAGCATTAAACCAACTCTCCATTTACCTAAAACATCTTTTACAGCCTTTTTCACAAGCTCAAAAACATCGCTAAAATCTTCGCATTTTTCAAGTTCCGCCGGATAATCTAATTCATTTATTTTATTCATTGAATTCTCAACTCAAAATAAAGAAATTTAATTTATTCTTAAAATATTTCAGAAATAATTACAACCAATAAGGAAATATATAAACTGCTCGGTTTACTATTCAAAAATTAAGGCTATAAAATTTTTATAAAAAATAAAAATTTTATTGTGGTCCCGCGGGGGTGAATTTCATCGGCATGATGCCGCTTTGAACACCCGACACTCCGGTTTCTGCTGTTAGCCTGGTAGGCTGATGAGTTTGCGCTTTAAGCGCAAACCTACAGCTTCTCCGTTAGCTTTTTAAAGCTAACTCGGAAGCTCTACCAGGCTGAGCTACCGCGGGACCTAAATTAATCTTAAATTTTAAAGCATTAATAAAGATTTCGAAATTTTTGGCGCCCTGGCCGGGATTTGAACCCGGGTCAGGCGGGCGACAGCCGCCTATACTAGACCGGGCTATACTACCAGGGCTCAAATTAATTTTTAAGGTTTAATCTTAATTTAAATTTTTTGCAGCTTCCACAAAAATCTATTGAAAATTACATCTTAAGTATTTTTTTTGTTTCTTTAACCACTTAATTAAAGTAATGTACCTCAATATTTTATGAAATGAATTCTTATTAAATTAAAATTTAAAACTTTAGTTTATGATAGTTTATGATAAATATTTACGGGAAAATACTAAATACTTTGAATAGTTAAACTCTATAGTATGAAGTTGCAATTTTAAACAGAAGATGAGCTAAAAAACAAGGATCTTTAATTAAAAACTAGACGCTCTTTTTTTAATTGTAAAACAATTAATCCACTTTTAAAAGTGAATTATAAATAGCTGAAAAACAAATTAATATAATGTAATAAATTGTTAATGCAGCAAAGATTTTAATGTCTTTTTGAGGCGTATGCTTAAAAACTTTTTTAATAGGATATAGTATTATACTTGTGACTTTTCTTGGTAAAGGGAATAAAAAAGATGCTCTATTACACTTAATAATTTTATTAAAAATTTTAAAAAT
>CAZSNM010000011.1:21305-37064 GCA_964608455.1 uncultured Candidatus Bathyarchaeia archaeon
TTTTGATTTAATAAAGTTTAAGAGTAAGGAGCATCCAAGCTTAAGAGGTTGTTAAAAAATAAAGATTCAATAAAGCAACAGTAAACTAAAAATTGTAAGCATTAAAGTTTATGGCGGGCCCGGCGGGATTCGGACCCACGACCCTTCCCCAGAGCTATAGCTCTACCGGGTGGCTTTCACCAGGTTAAAAGCTTCACTAAGCTTTTTCAGCTTTCCGGTGCTCTACCTGGCTGAGCTACGGGCCCATTTTCTTGAAAAATATAAAACTATAACTGCAAAATATATTTTTCGCTTCTAAAAATAAGCTAATCTTAATTGATTGCTTCAGCAAACTTTATAAAACCGTTTTTATTTAAGGATAGGCTGCTTAGAAATTCTTAAATTGGAGTATTTTGATTTGAAAAGCTTGTTTTACGGGGAAAATCCAAAATTGAAAAATGAAAATAAAAATGAAAAAAAAGTTTTCAGCGTTTTTGAACATGAGCTTGTTCCAAAGCATATTGTTTTAAGCAAGGAGGAAGCTGAAGAAGTGCTTAAAAAATATCATGTTAAACCTCATCAATTACCATATATTAAGAAGAATGATCCTGCTATTAAGGAAATAGGAGCAAAACCAGGAGATATAGTGAAAATTATTAGGAAAAGCCCAACTGCTGGAGAAGCTATAGCCTACAGATATGTTGTTGAATAAAAAATGGAGGAAAAGAAAAATGAGTTTAAAATCAAATTTATGGGAATTAACAAAAAGGTTTATTGAAGAGCAAGGTTTAGTTCGACAGCATATAAATTCCTATAACGAATTTATTGAAAGAGGCCTTCAAGAAATAGTTAATGAAGTTGAAGAAGTTCCCTTAGAAGTTGAAGGTTATTTAATGAAGGTTAAACTTGGAAAAATAGAAGTTGGTTCTCCAAGAGTAATGGAGGTTGATGGTTCAGAAAGAGAAATTTATCCAATGGAGGCTCGAATAAGAAATTTAACTTATGCAGCTCCATTATATTTAGAAATGAGTTTAGTTGTTGATGGACGAGAAAAAACTTCTGAAACTGTTTATATAGGCGATTTACCTGTAATGCTTAAATCTAAAATTTGTCCTTTATCAAAGTTAACTGCTGATGAATTAATGGAAATAGGAGAAGACCCATTAGATCCAGGAGGATACTTTATAATCAACGGTTCAGAAAGAGTTATTGTAGGTTTTGAAGATTTAGCTCCAAACAGAATTTTGGTTGAATCAGAGAAAACTGGAACCACAACAACCTATATAGCTAAAGTTTTTTCTACAACAGTTGGTTTTAGAGCTAGGATAGAAGCCAAAATGAAAAGCGATGGAGCAATAAATGTGTCTATTCCTGGAATCCCATCTGAATTACCCTTCATAGTTTTAATGAAAGCTTTAGGAATAGAAGAGGATGTTAAAATTGCTGAAATGGTTTCTTTAGAAAGCGAAATTCAAGATGAGCTTGAACCATCTTTTGAGAAAGCTTCAAATATATTTACAGCTAAAGATGCTTTAGTTTTTATTGGAAATAGACTTGCTCCAGGGCAGGTTGAAGAATATAGAATTAAAAAAGCTGAAGCTTTAATTGATAGAAATTTCCTTCCACATTTAGGTAGAAAACCTGAAAATAGATTTGATAAAGCATGCTTTTTAGCTGAAGTAGCCAGAAGACTTATTGAGCTTAAGCTTAGAAGAAGAGTAGAAGATGATAAAGATCATTACGCTAATAAAAGGTTAAGGCTAGCAGGTGAATTGCTAGCTGATTTATTTAGGGTAGTTTTCAGAAATTTAATGAAAGATTTAAAATATCAATTAGAGAAAATTTATCTTAAAAAACGATCTGAACTTTTAATTGCTAATGCTGTTAGACCAGGTATAGTAACCGAACGAATTCAACATGCAATAGCAACTGGAAATTGGATTAGAGGAAAAGTTGGTGTCACCCAACTTTTAGATAGAACAAATTATATTTCAAGCATTAGCCATTTAAGAAGGCTTCAATCTCCTTTAAGCAGAAGCCAACCAAACTTAGAAGCTAGAGATCTTCATCCAACTCATTGGGGTAGGCTTTGCCCAAATGAAACACCTGAAGGCTCAAACTGTGGATTAGTTAAAAATTTAGCTCTTTCCTCAGAAATTTCAACAAGCGTTCCATTAAATGAAGTTATTGAAAAACTCTTTAGATTAGGAGTTATCCCAATTAGGGAAGCTGATAAAAACTTAATTAAAGATGGAACAAAAGTGATAGTGGATGGTGTAATCATAGGTTACTGTAGAAATCCTGAAACCTTAGCTAAAGAAATAAGAATGTTAAGGCGTTCTGGACAAATAAGTCATCAAGTAAATGTTGCTTATTATCCAGCTTTAATTAAAGGTGCCAAACCTGAGCTATATGTTAATTGCGATTCTGGAAGAGTTAGACGACCATTAATAATCGTTGAAAATGGAAAACCAAAGTTAACTCAGGCTGAAATAGAAAAACTTATTAAAGGTGAATTAGATTGGAACGATTTAATTACGCAAGGCTTTATAGAATATTTAGATGCTGATGAAGAGGAAAATGCGCTTATAGCTTTAGATGAAACAAAAATAACTGAAAAAACAACGCATCTGGAAATTACACCTTACACGATTTTAGGTGTATGCGCTTCATTAATTCCCTATGCTGAACATAATCAATCTCCAAGAAATGCTTATGAAGCGGCTATGGCTAAGCAAGCATTAGGATTACCCTCAAGCAACTTCTTTAATAGAGTAGATTCTAGAGGTCATTTGCTTCATTATCTTCAATCTCCCCTTGTTAAAACTAAACCCATGGATTTAACTAAATATTCTCGTAGACCTGCAGGACAAAACTGTGTAGTTGCTGTTTTATCATTTCAAGGCTATAACATGGAGGATGCAATTATTATAAGTAAATCAGCAATTGAAAGAGGATTATTTAGATCAACATTCTTTAGATCTTATGAAGGAGAATGCAGGCAATACCTTGGTGGATTAAAAGATAAATTTGAAATACCTGAACCTGAAGTTAGAGGTTATAGAGGAGACAAATATTATAGATTGCTTGAAGAAGATGGAGTTGTTCCAATTGAAGTTGAAGTTTCAGGAAATGAAGCTTTAATTGGAAGAACAAGCCCACCAAGATTTCTAGAAGAATATAGAGAATTTGAAGCGAAGGGACCTACAAGAAGAGATTCATCAATATGCATGAGACCTTCAGAAAAAGGTATTGTAGACTCCGTTTTTATTACAGAATCTATTGAAGGAAACAAACTTATAAAAGTTAGGGTTAGAGATCAAAGGATTCCAGAGATAGGAGATAAATTTGCTTCAAGGCATGGACAAAAGGGAGTTATAGGAATAACACTCAGTCAAGAAGATCTTCCATTTACAGAAGATGGGATAGTCCCAGATATAATTATAAATCCCCATGCTTTTCCATCAAGAATGACTACAGGACAATTTGTTGAATCCATGGCTGGTAAACTTGCTGCTTTATTAGGTGAGCCTGTAGATGGAACACCATTTGATAATGATGGCACAGAATATTTAAGAAGAAGATTACTTGAACTTGGTTTTCAATATAATGGTAAAGAAGTTATGTATAATGGGATTACAGGTGAAAAGTTTGAAGCAGACATTTTTATAGGAGTAATCTACTATCAAAAGCTTCATCATATGGTTTCAGATAAAATTCACGCTAGAGCTAGAGGTCAAGTTCAAATGTTAACTAGACAACCTACAGAGGGCCGAGCTAGAGGGGGAGGCTTAAGATTTGGAGAAATGGAGCGAGATTGCTTAATAGGACATGGCGCTTCAGCACTTTTAATGGATAGATTGCTTGAGGAATCAGATAAGGCTACAGTTTTAGTATGCGAAAACTGCGGTTTTCTAGCTTATCATGATGCTAAACAAAATAGATATGTTTGCAGAGTTTGCGGAGATAAAGCCTCTATTTCAACGGTAACTTTATCTTATGCTTTTAAGCTTCTTCTTCAAGAGTTAATGGCGCTTGGAATAGCTCCAAGATTAAAATTGGAGGAGAGAGCTTAATGGTTTTAATGGAAGAAGCTATTAAATCCATAAATTCAATAAAATTTTCTTTGCTTTCACCAAATGAAATTCGAAAACTTTCAGTAGTTGAAATTAAAACTCCAGATACTTATGATGAAGATGGAATTCCAATAACCTCAGGTTTAATGGATGGACGATTAGGAACTTTAGAACCGAGACAAAAATGTAAAACTTGCGGGCATACTGCAGCTACTTGTCCAGGACATTTTGGCCATATAGAATTGGTTGAACCTGTAATTCATGTTTCATTTGCTAAAATAATTTATAAACTTTTAACATCTACATGCAGAAGTTGCGGAAGAATTCTTTTATCTCAAGATAAAATAGATCGATTTAAAGCGGAAATTCAAAAAGAATTTGAGCTTATGAATTCTGTCTCTCCAGAAACATATGATAGAATAGTTAAATCTATAAAGAATGTTCGTTCATGTCCGCATTGCGGTGAACCTCAATATCCAATAGAATTTTCTAAACCAACAACCTATTATGAATTGATTGATGGTGGAGCCGTAAGGTTAATGCCAAGCATTATTAGGGAAAGGCTCGAACGAATACCAGATGAAGATTTAATGCTTTTTGGTATAGATCCAAAAACAGCTAGACCTGAATGGGCTGTTCTTCAAGTTTTGCCTGTTCCACCTGTTTGTGTTAGGCCATCAATTACTTTAGAATCTGGAGTTAGATCAGAAGATGATTTAACACATAAACTTGTGGACATTATTAGAATAAATCAAAAATTAAAGGAAGCTTTAGAATCTGGAGTACCAACAAATATAGTTCAAGAATTGCATGATTTACTTCAATATCATGTAACCACATATTTTGATAATGAAGTTTCAGGGTTACCACCTGCAAGGCATAGATCTGGAAGAGCATTAAAAACTTTATCTCAAAGGCTTAAAGGTAAAGAAGGTAGATTTAGAGGTAATCTATCAGGTAAAAGAGTTGATTTTTCAGCTAGAACAGTTATCTCTCCAGATCCAAATTTAGAAATGGATGAAGTAGGTGTTCCTTTAGAAGTAGCTTTGAAGTTAACTGTGCCTGAATGGGTTACAGAATGGAACATTGATGAAATGAAAAAGCTAATAATAAACGGTCCTGAAAAATATCCTGGAGCCCTATACTTAATAAGGCCTGATCAAAGAAGAATAAGGCTTGAATTTGTAGCTGAAAGAGAAAAACTTGCTGAGGTCCTTCAACCAGGCTTTATTATTGAAAGACATTTAAGGGATGGTGATATAGTTTTATTTAATAGGCAACCCTCCCTCCATAGAATGTCAATTATGGCTCATAGAGTTAAAGTTTTACCTTATAAAACTTTTCGTTTAAACCCTGTTGTTTGCCCACCTTATAATGCTGATTTTGATGGAGATGAAATGAACCTTCATGTTCCGCAGGGAGAAGAAGCAAGAGCTGAAGCTAAACTTTTAATGCAAGTTCAAGACCAAATTCTTTCACCTAGATATGGTGGACCAATTATTGGAGCTGTTAGAGATTTAATAACAGCAGCTTTTCTTTTAACGCGAGATTCAACATATTTAACAAAAGAGGAGGTAGGAAAACTTTTAGTAGCTGCAGGTTATGAAGGACCCCTTCCAGAACCAGCAGTTAAAAAACCTAAACCATTATGGAAAGGAAAACAAATCTTCAGCCTATTTATACCTAAAGGATTAAATTATGTTTCAAAATCTAATTTATGCAGCGCTTATAGATGTAAAGAATGCTTAAAGGAAAACTGCAAATATGATGCTTACGTTGTAATTAAAAATGGTGTTTTAGAAAAAGGTGTAATAGATAAAAACGCTATTGGAGCTGAAAGGTCTGAAAGCCTTCTTCATAGAATAGTGAAGGATTATGGTTCAGAAGAAGGAAGAAAATTCCTAAATGCTATAGGAAAACTTCTTGAAAGATTCCTAACTTTAAGAGGATTTACATATGGTTTAGATGAACTTGATATACCGGATAAAGTTAAAGATAAAATTAAATCGGCAATTCAGGAGGCAGAAGAAAAAGTAAAAGAGTTAATTCAAAGCTATAATAAGGGAATTCTTGAAAGGCTTCCTGGAAAAACTTTAGAGGAAACATTAGAAATATATATAATGAATGAGCTTTCAAAAGCTAGAGATGCTGCTGGAGAATATGCAGATAAATACTTTACTTTAGATTATAATGGTGTAATCATGACTAGATCAGGAGCTAGAGGCTCCATGCTGAATATAGCTCAAATGACTGCTTGCGTTGGTCAACAATCAATTAGAGGTAAAAGAATTCTTAGGGGCTTTAGAGAAAGAGCTTTAGCATTTTTTGAACCTGGCGATAAAGGACCTGCTGCTAGAGGATTTGTTTACTCCTCCTATAGAGATGGTCTTAACCCAATAGAATTTTTCTTCCATGCCATGGGTGGAAGAGAAGGATTGGTTGATACAGCTGTTAGAACTCAACAAAGCGGTTACATGCAAAGAAGATTAATAAATGCTTTAGAGCATTTAAAACTTGAATATGATGGAACCGTTAGAGATCCTAGAGGAAACATTATTCAATTTAAATATGGTGAAGATGGTGTAGATGTTAGCAAAAGCGATCATGGAAAAGCTGTTAATGTAGAAAAAGTTATTGAGGAGGCTAAACTTATTTTTAAAGGTGAACCAGCATCAAAAACTTATATTGAAAATAAAGTTAAGGAAGTAGAAAATAAATTAACTCCAGCCTTAACTGAAACTTTAAGAAAAAATCTTTTAGAAGCTAATTTACCTAAAGAAGGTGTAGTTGAAGTTATAAAGAAAGTTTTAAAAGGTTATAGAAAAGCTTTAATGGAGCCTGGTGAAGCAGCAGGAATAGTTTCAGCTCAATCCATAGGAGAACCTGGCACTCAAATGACTCTTAGAACATTCCACTTTGCTGGAGTTAAAGAGCAAGATGTTACTTTAGGTTTACCAAGACTTATTGAAATAGTTGATGCTAGAAAAGTTCCTTCAACCCCAACAATGACTATTTATCTAGATAAAAAACATAGAGTAAGCCGGGAAAAAGCTGAAGAAATAGCTAAATTAATAACTTACACAACCCTAAATGATATTTCTTTAAGCATAGAATTAAATATAACAGAGTTAAAAGCAATTGTGCATTTAAATCCTCAAGCCATGAATGAAAAATCAATATCAATGGAAGAAATAAGAGAAGCTCTTAAAACCTTAAATTGCGAATTTAAAATTGAAAAATACATTATTGAAGTTAAACCTAAAACTAGCGATTTAGATCATTTTAAAAAGCTTTCCAATAAACTTTCAAGTTTAAGAATAAAAGGGATACCTGCAATTAAAAGAACTTTAGTTACTGAAGAAAATGGTGAATGGTTAATTAAAACTGAAGGTTCAGATTTAAAATCTGTTTTAAGCATTCCAGGAGTAGACCATACAAGAACTATAACAAACAATATTTATGAGGTAGCTTCAGTTTTAGGAATAGAAGCAGCTAGAAACGTTATTATTAAAGAAGCTTTAAATGTTCTTGAAGAGCAAGGTTTAGATGTAGATATAAGGCATATAATGTTGGTGGCGGATGCCATGACAGCTACAGGAGAAGTTCTTCAAGTTGGAAGGCATGGAGTTAGTGGTGAAAAAGCAAGCACTTTAGCTAAGGCAGCCTTTGAAATTACAGTCCCAACAATAGTTGAAGCAGCTCTTAAAGGTGCTGTAGATGAATTAAAAGGTGTAGCTGAAAATGTTATTGTTGGACGGCAAATTCCAATGGGAACAGGTTTAATAGAAATTTATATGAATGTTGAAACGGAGCGTTTAAATAAATGATCGATATAAATAAGCAATTAAAAATTTTAATTAAAACTGGAAAAGTTAATTTTGGAGTTAAACAAGCTATTAAGGCTGTTAAAACAGGAAAAACAAAAATGATTATTATAGCTTCAAATTGCCCAGAGAAGTTTAAACAGGAAATTTTATATTGCGCAAAAATATCTAATATTCCCGTTTATGCCTATAAAGGTGGAAGCTTGGATTTAGGAGCTTTATGCGATAAACCATTTCCAATATCTGCTTTAACAATAATCGATCCTGGAGATTCAGAAATATTAAAGTTAGCTGGGGTTGAAGAATAAAATGTTATCTAGTAAAATTCGTTTAACAAGCGATGAAATGAAATATATAGCTTTGTTTGAAACTACAACAGGCGCCACAGCTAAAGATTGCTTAATTGATGAAAAAAATAATAGAATAATTTTTGTAGCTAAAGAAGGGGAAGCAGGATTAGCTATAGGGAAAAACGGTAAAAAAGTAGAATTACTTAAAAAAATGGTTGGAAAACCAATTGAAGTTGTAGAATACTCTGATAAACCTGAGCAGTTAATTAAAAATGCATTATATCCAGCTAAAATAAAAAACATTAGGAAAATAGAGAAAAACAATAAGGTAACAATGATTATTGAAGTTGATCCTAAAGATAAAGCTTTAGCCATAGGAAGAAACGGTAAAACAATTGAAAAAGCTAGGATGCTAGTAAAAAGATACTTTCAAATAGAGCGTGTTATAATTGTTTAAGTTTTCGTAAACCTTTTAATTGAGTTAAAAAATCTTTAAGATTTTCAATTTCACTCTCGGTTGTTTCCCAAAACTCTTCAAGATTAAGAGTAAATTTTTTTTCATAAATTAAAGCTTGAAAAACCATTTCAAGCTTATCTAATTCTTTAATTAACTTTGCCTCTTTAGAAGAAGCATTTTTATATTCCAGCCATAACCTATAATATTTACGTTTTAAATTTAAGGGAAGGCTCGATAAAACTTTTTTTACAGCCTCCTCCTCAAGCCTTCTTAAGTTATTTTTTTTCTTTTTTTCTTTAGGAGTTAAATCTCCTAGAATAGCTTCTTCTAAATCATGAATAATTGCTAATCTAAGCATTTTTTCAATATTTAACTTTTTTAAATCGCTTATCACCATTGATAAAACAGTTAATCCATAAATATGCTCAGCAACAGATTCAGGATTTTTTATTCCAACTCTTATCCATCCACTGCGTTTAATATCCTTAAGCTTTGCAGCATAAATTAAAAATTTTATAAAATTATTTTTCATTTAAAAACGCTCTTATCAAATTTTAAAATAAGATTTTTGATTAAATCAGCTTTTTCTTTTAAAGTTTTATTTTTTAATGGAAAAATTATAAGCGGATAATTTTTCTTCATTAAAAAATCCAAAAAAGATTTAACCCAAAAATAAACTTTATCACTTGTTAAAATTAAGTTTGCCTTTTTAAAAACTTTTTTTACAGCTTTTTCAGCTTCAAACTTGTTTTTCACAATTATATATTTACCTTTAAGTTTTTTAAGGTAAGCAGCTATTTCTTCATCAATTATTATGTAAGGCTTCATTTTAAAACCTTTTTTAAAATTGCTTAAGAATATCTTCTTTCTCCATTATTCTATTACAATAATGACAGCGTAACCTTAAAGGATTAACGCTTTCAACAGTAAATAAAGGTTCAATAGGTTCTTTCGCATTAGAAATGCATGAGGGATTACTGCATTTTATAATATCTCTAATTTCCTTTGGAAGCTTTACCTTCTTTTTTTCATAAACTTCATAATCCCTAATAATATTTATTGTAGCTTCAGGCGCTATTAAAGCTATTTTATCAACTTCTTCAGGTTTAAGCTCTCTATTATCTACTTTTACAATATCTTTTTTTCCATATTTTTTGCTTGGAACATTCATGGCTACGCTCACTATATGCGAATCCTTACCAGTTATTTTCAATATTTTTAAAACATCAAAAGCGTGACCTGCTGTTATATGATCAATAACAGTTCCTTGCTGGATTTTCCTAATATAAAGCTCTTTTTTACTCATTTTTTAACATCCCAATATAAAATCAAGATTTGTAAAAGATTAAAAACTTTTTTATATTCTGTAAAAAATTTGTTAAAAACCTAAAAGCTTTTTATTAAACTTTTTAATAATCTAAAAAGGGGTGAAAAATGAAATTTCTTGGTAGAAGCATTATATCCATAAAAGATTTTACTCAAGAAGATATGGAATATATTTTTTCAATAGCAGATTCCATGGAATCCATAGCTAAAAAAGGTTCTGAAATGCTTAAAGGAAAAATTATGGCTGCTTTATTTTTTGAACCAAGCACTAGAACCAGATTAAGTTTTGAATCAGCTATGAAAAGGCTTGGTGGAGAAGTAATAGGTTTTTCTGAAGCAAAAGGAACTTCGGTTGAGAAAGGTGAAAACTTAGCTGATACAATAAGGGTTGTTGAAAACTATGCTGATTTAATTGTGATTAGGCATCCGCTTGAAGGTGCAGCTAGATTAGCAAGCGAATTTTCAAAGGTTCCAATTATAAATGCTGGTTCTGGAGCTGAAGAGCATCCAACTCAAGCTATGCTTGATTTATATACTATAAAAAAAGAAAAGGGTTATTTAGATGGTTTAAATATAGCTTTAGTAGGGGATTTAAGATATGGACGAACAACTCACTCTTTAGCTTATGCTTTAGCCTTATATAATGTTAACCTATTTTTGGTTTCTCCAGAACTTTTAAAAATGAGACGGGAAGTAGTTGAAGATATAGAGAAAAAAATATTTGTAAAAGAATTAAATGATTTAAATGAGATTTTACCAATTTTAGATGTAATATATATTACTAGAATTCAGGAGGAGCGATTTGCCGATCCTGCTGAATATGCAAAGGTGAAAAATTCTTATAGATTAACAGCTAAAGATTTAGAAAAAGCTAAAAAAGATGTTATTGTTATGCATCCTCTTCCAAGAATTGATGAAGTAAGCTTTGATGTAGATAAATTGCCATGCGCAAAATATTTTAAGCAAGTTTGGTATGGACTTCTTTTACGAATGGCTCTTTTAAGCACAATTCTTGGAGCAATAAAATAAAGTGTAAAAGTTTTAATTTAAAGCATAGCAAACTCTATTTTCTAAATCTTTCTTTTTAGCTTCAGGCCAAAGCATTAAAGGTGTAAAAACATTTTCAGTTCTAGCTATTTGAATTAACTCGCTTGTATCGCAATTTAAGCATTTATAAAGAAAGCCTTGAAAAATTTTAGAGCAGTTAAAGCAATAGGAATAATCGCTTGTATAAAACATGAATTTAATTCCTTTATCTTGAGCAAATTTAGTTGTTTTAAACAAGCCTTCAGGATTAAATTTTTTAGCTTCAAGATAAATTGGTAAAGAAGCATTTCCAAGAAGATTTTGAATTTTAGCTTCGAGTTTAATTCTATTTTCTAAAGGTATTTTTAAGGATAATGGCAAAATTGCTTCATCATTATAATAAGGTTTTTCTACTGAACCTTGAACAATCACTGTTGATTTTCCATATTTTTCTGCATCAAGCTTAGCTAATCTAGTTGAAGCTTCATTGCTTGGTGCTTGAGCAATCAATATATGCAAATCAAGTTTTTTAGATAAATTAGTGACTTCATTAATCATTATTTTTAATGTATTAACAGCAAACTTTAAAGCCTCCTCCTCAGCATTTATTCCTGTGCCAACATGAGCTATTGTTGCCTCATTTAATCCTACAAAACTAATTGTGCACGCCTCATTTTCCTTAACATAATAAATGCTGCCTCCTAAAGGTTTAGAAAGCAAAGGCAGCAATCCCTTATTTAAAGCTGAATCTAAGTAGGTTCTTTTAATTTTTAAGGCTTCAGCAGCTAAATTTAATGTTTTAATTAGCAACTCTTTAAATTGCTCATCGCTTCCTTTAACTTCATAAGCTATTCTAGGCAGATTTAAAAAAACTGTTCCAACATTTCCAGCATTTAAGCTTGTTTCCCAAAGATTACTTAACTCATTACCCAAACGAATTCCCTTAGAAGAATAATTAAAAGCTTCTTCATCATTTAGAAAAACAAAATATGGAATAGAGGATTCAGCTGCTAACCTATGACATTTAAGAAGCGTTAAAGATTCATCTTGAAAATCTTTTTTTCTAACTTTAAAAATTAACAATGGATTTATTAATGGAAATTTATATGTTAATTCTAAAGCAGCATCAATTAACAATTCTAAAAGCAAATTTGCTTCTTGAGCATAATTCCCATATACGCCTTCAACTTTTCCATTTGAAGCTACAGCTTCTGCATCTTCAAGAAATTTTGGTATAGAAAATTCTAAACCTAACGAAAGCCTATTAACAAATAAGTTAAAAGGTGTTAAAGCATTAAGATCCTCAAGAAATTGATATAATGCTTCTTTAACTTCCTCCTTAGATAATCCAACTATATATGGCGCTAAAAAAACATTAAACATGTCGAAATGCTGTTCTTCAACAATTTCCCTTGAAAAATAATGGAAAACTCTTCTTAAAAGCATTAAAGCCTCCTTTAAGTTTTTAGGAGGCTTTGAATTAAAACCTTTCTTTAGGAAAAATCTAATATCATGCCTTATTTCATTTGGAGCTAAAACCCAGCTTTCCAATTTATCTAAATGAATATTTCCTGAAAGATGCGCATCTGCAACTTCTCTAGGCAAAGCATTTAACAAAACATATTCTTTAATAACTGCTTCTCCAGCCTTTTCTTTAACAAAGTTTACATCCATTTTTTTCTCGCTAGCAAAATTAAAAAGTTGAGTTACATCATAAACTGGCATTCCAAGCCTAGTTAACTTATGCCTATATTCCTCAAGTTTTTTCTCAATTAATATTGAATTAACAAATTCTCTAATTAAAGGTGCCGTAAGATATTTTGTTTTAAGCTTAATTAAACGTTCTTCCACTTCAGCAGCCACTTCTTGAGCAAGCTCATATGGAACAGAAGCTTCGTTAACCAATGAATTAACTATTTTTTCACGATTAAACTCCTCTATAGAAAATCTTGATGTTCTAACAAACATTTTACCTTTTTTAACTGCAATATATTCCTCGATATTTCTTGAAAAATTAACCATCATGCGTCCTAACTCAGTTACATTATACTTTCTTTCCCTTTCATTTAAACTTATTAAGCCTGCTGAAAGCAAGCTTTTTAAATGATAAACAAATTTTCCAGCATCTCTAACAGGATCTAAATTTACAGTAGCCATAATTTCCGTATATGGAAGCGGGCCTTTAACGCTTAAAAGCTTTAAAATTTCCATTCTTATAGGGGATGAAGCAGCATCAAAAACTTCTGAACTTTTTTGAGCTTCCATTTTTAAACCTCGCTAATTTAACTTTAAAAAATTAGAGTGAAAACGCTTATTAAGTTTAGTTTTATTAAAAATGTAGAGAATAAAGCTCTTCCTTAATAAACATTTTCAGCTTCTAGTAAAATTGAAAAATCTAAAATATTTAAATCGATTAAAATCCAAAATTATTTTTGGGGCGGTGGTCCAGCTTGGTCTAAGATGCCGGCCTCGGGTCAACTTTAAGCAGGAAAGCCGGTGATCGCGGGTTCAAAATGCTTTAACAGGAAAATCCCGCCCGCCCCACCTCAATTTTGCAGTAGACCTCTTTTTATATTCTCCTGAAAATTTTATGAAAAGGCTAAATATGCTGGTTAAGCAAGAAATCATTATATAAACGCACATCATATACATAAATTTCTTTTAGAATGATCTATGATGGTTAATGAATTTATCACAATATTTTCAGCAATTAAAACAAGCTCTTCATGAAATCCTATATTAATTTTGGAGTTTACAAAGGGAAAACTTTATACATAAAAAATCCTTTTAAACTCGGTTAAACTTGAAGATTTGATATTTTTCCTAAAAATGAACCATCGAGAAGGTAAACTTCAGCATTCTTTAAGTCTATGCTGCCTGATCTTAAAATTGGTCCAATATATTCCTTATTGTTATTTTCTTTGCTCCAAGTTAAATTAACTGATTGACCTCCTAAAAGAGGATTAAAAGAGGGCATAATTAAACATTGAGAAAGGTTTATTGACAATGCTTCTTCCTTTAACTTTTTTTTAAAACGTTTCATTAAAGCATTAATAAGATTGTTTTTATTAATTAAAGCTTTAACCCAAACTTGTTTAAAAGATCTAAAGCCAAAATGATCTTTAAAAGCTACAACGGGATGCATATGACCCATAATTAAACCTTTACATTTAAGCAATTTTAAAGAAAACCAAGCATGTCCATGAATTAAACCAATGTTTTCTTGAGCTATAATACCTGAGGAGGGAAGAAGCTCTATATTTGATGGAAGCAAAGATTTAATGTTTCCATCGTGATTACCAGGAATTAACTGTATTTTTTCAACTTTTTTGCTTATTTCTTCAAGGAAGGATGGTATATCCCGTCTTTCTTCAATTTCAACTCTAGCTATTGTATGCTTTAAATCGCCTAAAATAATTATAGAGGAAGGTTTTGAAATTTTAATTAATTTAAGCAGAATTTTTAGCATTTTTGAGGTTTGAGATGGAATATGAATTCCTTGCTTAGCTAATGCTGATTCCCAACCTATATGCAAATCTGAAATAACCAATGTTTTTTCTTTATTTTCTTCTAAAATTAAAGCTGGAAAAGGTGTAAGCAATCTCAATTTAACCAATTTAAATAAAGTTGCTAAAGATTTATTAATATAAAGCAAGCTTAAAAGTGAAGGAGTAAAAATTGAGTGAAGAAAGCGAAATTGAAATTTTAAATGAAGCTTGCAAAGAAATAAGCTTGAAAAATAAACTTGAGGAAGAATTAAAAATTAAGCTTCAAAAAAAGCTTTCTAAAACATTTAATGAAGCTTTACAACTTGTTTATGCTAAGCGTGTAAAAAAATACATTTTTAAACCAAGCTGCAGAATTTTATGGATTGTTTTAGGAAGAAAAGGTGAATATCAAATTATTCCAGAAGCAAATTTTTGCAGTTGCAACGATTTCTATTTTAGGGTTGTTGGAGGGAAAAAAAAGCTTTGCTATCATTTAATAGCTCAAAAATTAGCTGAAGCCTTAAAAATATATGAAGAAAAGGAATTAATGGATAGTGAATATGAAAAAATGATGGAAAAGTTAAGGGGAAAAGTTAAAAAAGCTGTTTGTTAGGTATTTTTTAAAATTTTAAAAGGGGATAAACATGGCTATTGATGAATTTTATGAATTAATAAAAACTGTAACGATAGTTTTAGGTTTTTTAACAGTAATTTTAATCTTTGTTTATTTAAGTTTAGAAAAAAGGGGGTTAGAGGAAAAGAAATAAAATTATTTTTTAATCCCAAAACATTCTTGTTCTAGCATATTCTCTTTCAGCTTTAATTATTTCATTATAAAGTTCCTCCTCTGTTTTTAAAGGTTTTCTTAAAATTTTAATTGCGGTGGCTGGGCCAACTCCATGACCACTTAAAACAATAACTGCTTTTTTTCCATAAATTTGAATTAAACTTGCTGTTTTCCAAGCTTCTTTCCAAATCTCCTTTTCCTCCTCATTTAAAACTTGTTTTTTCAATTTTTTCTTAACAACCTTTTCTATATCTTTTTCAATGTTTGAAACAGCTATGAGTGTTGAACCGCATTTAGGACATTTAATTTTTTCAGGAATTTTTTGAACAATATTAATATGGCTCCAATCTCCATTAAAAATACATGTTAACTTTATAGTTTTGGAAAGTATTCTTTCTTTAACTATTTCTATTAAAGGTTTTTCTGGTAAAGCAGGTTTAAGAATTTCATGCGGCACAATTTTATCAAGCATTGGATAAGCTAAAATTGAGCATGCTTCATTGTTC
>CAZSNM010000012.1:0-36504 GCA_964608455.1 uncultured Candidatus Bathyarchaeia archaeon
TATCTGGAACTCCTATTTCTATTTCTCTATCGAATCTTCCAGGTCTTCTTAAAGCTGGATCAATAGCATTAGGTCTATTAGTAGCACCTATAACAACAACTTGACCCCTAGATTTTAAACCATCCATTAAAGCTAAAAGTTGAGCTACAACCCTTCTTTCAACTTCTCCAGTAACCTCCTCCCTTTTAGGCGCTATAGCATCCAACTCATCAATAAAAATAATACTTGGCGCTTTTTGTTCAGCTTCTTGAAATATTTCTCTAAGCCTGGCCTCAGATTCACCATAAAATTTACTCATAATTTCTGGACCTGAAATATCGATAAAATGAGCATCAGTTTCATTTGCTACAGCCTTTGCTATTAATGTTTTTCCTGTTCCAGGAGGTCCATAAAGTAAAACCCCTTTAGGCGGTTCTATACCAAGCTTTTCAAAAAGCTCAGGATGCCTTAAAGGCAATTCAACCATTTCTCTTATTCTTTGAATTTGCTCTCCTAAACCGCCTATATCTTCATAGGTTACTTTAGGTATTTTTCTTACAGCTTCTGCAGGCCTTTCTGAAACTTCAATTACAGTATTTTGCGTTACTATAACCGCATCAGCTCTTGGTCTAACTTCAACAACAATAAATTCGATCGGTGTTCCAAATAAAGTTAATCTAATTCTATCTCCTTCAACTAAAGGAAGAGACTCCAAAACTCTACTTAAATATTCTTCAACACCGCTTATTATAATGGGTTCCACAGGCGCTAAAACAATTCTTGAAGCTTCTTTACCTTCAATCTTTTTAATTTCAACTTTATCATCTATTCCAACTTTAGCGTTAAGCCTTATTGTTCCATCGATTCTAATGATGTCTTTCTCTCTATCTTCAGGATAGCTTGGCATAGCTTTAGCTACAGTTCTGCGTTTACCTTTAATTTCAATTAGATCTCCAGGGCTAAGGTTAAGCTTTTCCATAACTTGAGGTGGAAGCCTAGCTAAGCCTCTTCCAGCATCCCGTTTAAAAGCTTCAGCAACCCTTAAGGTTACTTTCGATTCTTCGCTCAAAAATATTTTCCTCCAAAAACAAAAATCACTTTTTAAATAGATGTTCTAACCTATTAATTTTTCTTTTTCCTTATTTTAAAAAACTAAATATTTGTTTTTATTCAAGTTTAATTTAGGTTGATTTAAAATGCGGAAAAGCAGAATTTTAGCTAGTGTTGCTGAAAAAGTGCTTTCTAAAGAAGAAGCTGCTACCATAATTAAAGGAATGGATATTATTGGAGATATAGCTATCTTAAAGATTCCTTCAACTCTTGAAGGTAAAGAAACTATTTTAGCTGAAGCTTTGCTTAAAGAAGCTCCATATATAAAAACAGTTTTTATGCAAACAGAACCAACAAAAGGTGATTATCGTCTTAAAAAATTGAAATGGCTTGCTGGAGAAAAAAAATCTGTAACCATTCATAAAGAGTATGGATGCTTATTTAAGGTTGATGTTGAGAAAGCTTTTTTTTCACCTAGATTAAGTTTTGAAAGAAAAAGAATAGCTGATTTTGTTAAAAACAATCCTGTAACTTCTAACGAAACAATAATAAATTTATTTGCTGGAGTAGGATGCTTCTCAATTTTAATAGCTAAATTCAATCCTTTAGTTAAGATTTTTTCAATAGATTTAAATCCTAACGCTGTACAATATATGGTGGAAAATATTTTTTTAAATAAAGTTCGAGGAAAAGTTATTGCAGTTTTAAGTGAAGCTAGAAGAATTGTAAATGAATTTTTCTTAAATAAAGCTGATCGAGTTTTAATGCCTTTACCTGAAAAAGCATTTGAATTTCTTGATGTAAGCGTTTCAGCTTTAAAACCATTAGGAGGTTACATTCATTATCAAGATTTTATTCAATCTGTTAAAGAAAAAGAAGCTATAAAAAAAGCTGAAGAAAAAGTTTCAAGAAAACTTAAAGAATTAAATATCGATTTTCAATTTGTTGGAGGAAGAATTATTAAAAATGTTGCACCCTATAAATTTCAAATAGCTTTAGACATTAAAGTTTCTTCAAAAAATATTTAAAGTTTTAATTTTAACTTGTATATTTCATTTCAGAGCTTTCTTTAGGTTTAAATTGTTGAGAAGGTAAAAGCGATGGTAAAGGTGGTGGAACACCTATAATTTTAGAAATAACTACTGCTTCAGCAATTGAGGCTCCTGAAATTGCTTGAATAAGCTCCGTAGGCAAAGGCTTTTTTTCTTTATATTTTTCCAAAACCTTTTCTATATCATTTTTATCTCCTGAAACATATCCTATCCCCTTTAATGTAATGTAAGCTATTGGAGGAGTAAAGTTTATTGAAAAAATAAATGGGCTTTCAATTAATTCATCTGCTTTCTTTTCTAATCCAAGAATATTAATGTTTACTGAAATTTGAATTTGAGATGGAAAAGGTTCATTTATTTTCCAAAATCTTTCTCCAGAAACTTGAGTTATATAAATGTTAACCTTCAATTTTTAATATCACCCTTTCATAATTAAATTATTGTTTGAAGGAAGGATTTAAATGGTAAGCGAAATATTAAAGGTTTTAAGCCGTAAACCTGCTGTTGCTATTGTTGGTTTATCTAGAAATCCAGAAAAATATAGCTATAAAGTAGCAATGTATTTAAAGGAAAATGGATTTAAAATAGTTCCAGTAAACCCTAATGCTAAAGAAATTTTAAATGAAAACTCTTATGAATCGCTTTTAAAAATTCCTTTAGAACTTCAAAAAGAAATTGAAATAATTGATGTTTTTAGACCGCCTGAAGCAGTTTTAGAAGTGGTAGAGGAAGCTGTAAAACTTAAAGAAAAAAATGATAACTTAAAAGTTTTTTGGATGCAACCTGGTGCAGTTAATGAAAAAGCTAAAGAAATAGCTGAAAAAGCAGGATTTAAAGTTATAGCTGGAACTTGCATAATGGCTGTTCATAAAAAATTTAAAGATAAACTTTTAAATTTAATAAAATGAAGTTTTATACATTTGCTATTAAATGCTGTTATTGGCAGCCAAATTGCAATCTTTTAAATGAAATTAATAAAGAAGTTAGTAAAATTAAGCATTTTATTAAGGATGGAGATATACTTGTTTTTTCAGAAAAAGCTTTATCAATTGCTTTAGGTTTAATTGTTGATGAAAACAAAATTAAACCAAGTTTTTCAGCTAAATTTTTAGCTAGATTTTGGATAAGGAAAATTTGGGGTTTTATTCTTGGTCCTTTATGCAGATTAAGCTGGAAAAACCTTTTACACATAAGAAATTATCCAATTAAGGAGGGAGCAGCCCATAAACAGCTTGCTATAAATTATGCAGGGTTAATCCAAGCTTTAAAAGTTTGGTCTGAAGGAGGCATAGATGTAACTAATCTTCCTTATGCTTATGCAGCTTTACCACTAAAAAACCCTGAAGAAATAGCTGAAAAAATACTTAACTCTTTAAAAGTAAATAAAAAAATTACTATTCTTATAGTGGATTCAGATAAAACCTTTACTTTTAAAAACATTCATTTTTCATCAAGAAAAACTTATGTTAAAGGTTTAATTAATTTAGGTCCATTAGCTTATATTATTGGAAGAATCTTTAAATTGAAAGCTAGATCAACACCTATAGCTTTAAAAGGAGTTAAATTAAGTTTAGAGGAAACTCTTCAAGCAGCTGCAATTTCAAATAAAGCTAGAAAGTTTGGAGCTGGAAAAACAATTTGGGAAGCATCTGAACATTTTAAAACAGGGTTAACAAATATAACATGGGATATGCTTAAGAAAATTCCTCATTACCCAATTGTTTTAGTTAGAAAAGTTAAGGTTTAACACCTTTTAAAATTGCTATAGCTAAAATTGAGGAAATTAAATCTGCTGTAGAACCTGGATTAAGCTTACCCTTATATTTAGCTAATTCCTCATCAAACTTAAAAACAAGTTTTTTTCCCTCAATTGTTTTTAATCCACCGGCTTCAAGAACTTCTTTAGCTTTTTTAGAAACTTCAATTGCTTTTTCAACACCAACCTTTCTAATTATTAAAGTATCGTAAACCTCAGATAAAACTTTAAGGTAAGTATTAACTATTGCAATGTTTAAATCTTTAGATTCATTTAATTCATTTATAAAAAATGGGAGACCAAGCTCAAATGTAATTTTAAAATTTTCAACCCACTCTAAGGAAATGGAATCATAGCTTGAAGAAAACTTTAATATTTCAAAAAGCGATATTTTCTTTTCAATTATTTCATTTAGTGAAGATTCATTTTTTACATCAAGAAATTTAGATTTTCCAAGACCACCAGGTTTAGCTAAATTTATAGCTTTATAAACATTTATAGCATCCATAAATGTTGAGGATTCAGCTATCAACTTTAAATTTTTTCTTAAAATTTCTTCATTAAATTCTCCATCAGCTAATGTTTTTCCAGCTGCAGCTGCTATAGGCATTAAAAGCATAATTGTACCTAGGCTTGTATTTCCTCCAGAATGCCATGCTTTAACTCTTTCAACCCCCTCTTTAATTAACTCTCCAATATTCAAGCTGGAAAAGCTTAGTTTCCCTAAAGAAATTAAAAATCCTCTATAAGCTGCTTTATTCCAGCAAGGATTTAAAGCTACAGCAGAAGCAAGAAAATGCTCAAATTTTGTATCAAAAAAATCTCTTGTTCTATGAACATTGCCTGGTTTAGGATAAGCGCTTACTTCTAAAAGCATAGCTAATTGAAGGCTTTGCGCTATATAATTTCTTTTTTCCTCATAATCTTCAAAATTTTTCAAGCTAAACCACTTTAATTTCTGCTTTACATCTCATATTTTATCTTCCTTTTTAAAAAAGATTTAAAGAAAAGAAAGTAAAATTAATTAATATCAAAAAATTCAATTTATTTTGTATGGTGAATCAAAATTTGATGAAGCATTGTCCAGGAATCAAAACTCTTACAGAACCTAAAATAATAATTCGAACTTGCCCAGCTTGCGGAGGCGAAGTTGAATTTTTTAGCGATGAAACTGAAGCTCAATGTCCTGAATGCGGTCGAACACTTCATATAGAGGCTTCTCCTTCATGCGTTGTTTGGTGTCAATATGCATTTCAATGCATATCTGATTTAAAAGAAAGAAAGCTTATATCTCCTTCAAGAGCTGAACAACTTGAAAAAATAGCTAAAAAGGCAAGGGAAAAACCTTAATTTAAATCCATCCTATTTTTTTTATTTTTAAAGGAATTTAAAATTTTAAAATCATTAATAGTTATTCAACAAAAAGAGGGAAATCTAAAATTGCTAGCTAAAACTAAATGCAAAATTAAAGCATTAGGATTACTTTCTGGTGGTTTAGATAGCATTTTAGCTACTAAACTTATGCTGGAACAAGGAATTGAAGTTATTGCTGTAAATTTTACTTCACCCTTTTGTCTTTGCAATACTAAAGGAAAATGTCATGCTATTGAAGTTGCTAAAAAATTTAATATTCCAATTAAGATAGTGCCTAAAGGAAAAGATTATCTTAAAATTTTAAGAAATCCAAAATATGGTTATGGTTCAGGAATGAATCCTTGCATAGATTGCAGAATTTATATGCTGAAAAAAGCTAAAGCTTTAGCTAAAAAACTTGGAGCTAAATTTATTTTTACAGGGGAAGTTCTTGATGAAAGACCTATGTCTCAACATTTTAAAGCTTTAAAAATTATAGAGAGGGAAGCTGGATTAGAAAATAAAATAGTTAGACCTTTATCTGCAAAGCTTCTTCCAGAAACTGAAGCTGAAAAAAAAGGTTGGGTTGATAGAAGCAAACTTTTAGCTATTCGGGGTAGAAGCAGAAAACCTCAAATACAACTTGCTAAAGAAAAAAATATTACTGATTATCCATGTCCTTCAGGCGGATGCCTACTCACCTATAAGGAATTCGCTAATAAATTTAAGGATTTAATTCAAAACAAGAAAAGAATAAGCTTAAATGATATATTGCTTCTTAAAATTGGTAGACACTTCAGATTTGGTAAAAACAAAATTATTGTTGGAAGAAATGAACAGGAAAATAATGAGCTTCTTAAATTAAAAAATAAATGGGATTATATATTTAATGTTCCAGGTTATGGAAGCCCAATAACGCTTTTGCAGGGTCCTAAAACTAAAGAAGCTATTAAAATAGCCGCTTCATTAACTGCTAGATATAGCGATGCTAAAACAAAAAATGAAGTTTTAGTTAATTATGGAAGAAACTCTTTTGATAAATCTATTATAGTTAAACCATGTTCAGATGAAGAAGCTTTAAAATTAAGAATTTATTAATTTTATGGAAAAAGCTTAAATTCTTCATTATCTTGAAATTATTAAAAAGTTTGGAGGGTTTATTTTGCCTGAAAAACCAAAAATATTTGGAACATTAAATATTGAAGTTGTTAACGCTGGTTTATGCATGTATTGCGGTACATGCATTGCTTCATGCCCTGTTAACGTTATAGGTTATTCAGATGAAGAAAAACCTGTTTTAAAAGGAATATGCTTTTTATGTGAGCTTTGCTATTATAGCTGCCCAAGAATTGAATTACCAATAAATGAAATTGAAATGAAAATTTTTGGTAGAGAAAGAACTCAAGAAGAAAGAGCTTTAGGAATATTTAAAGCAGCTTATGCAACTAAAGCATTAGATCCAGAAATTTTAAAAGTTTCTCAAGATGGAGGTGTAGCTACAACTCTTTTACTTCAAGCTTTAGAAGATAAAATTGTAGATTATGCAATAGTAACTGGGGTTGATGAAAAAAAACCCTGGAAACCTACTCCATTAATTGCTTCTAAAAAAGAGGAGTTGCTAAAAGCAGCTGGATCAAAATATTCTCCTGGAGGAAGCGTTGGTGCTGTAGGAGATGCATGGATTGGATATCCTGAAGGAAAATTCGCTTATGTTGGAATGCCATGCCAAATAGATGGTATAAGAAGAATGCAAACATCTCCAAAAGGAAATAATAAAATTGGAGAAAAAGTTAAATTTACAATAGGATTATTCTGCTTTGAAAGTTATCGTTACCCTAAGCTTTTTGAAGAAAAAATTCAAAAAGCTCATGGAATAAACTTAAATAAAGTAACAAAAGTTGATATAAAAAACAATATTTTAAAACTTTATGAAGGAGACAAAGTTGTTTATGAAGAAAATGTAAAAAACCTTAAAGATTTTATTGTTTCAGGATGCAATAAATGCCAAGATTTTACAGGTGAATTAGCAGATATTTCTGTTGGGGCTGTTGGAGCCCCTGAAAAATGGTGTGCAGTACTTGTTAGAACTGAGCTTGGAGAAAAAATCTTTAAAAAAGCATGTGAAACAGGAAAGCTTGAAGCTAAACCTTTAGATGAAGCGGGATTAAAAATTATAACTAAAATTTCAGAAAGGAAAAAGCAGAGGGAAGCCCCATATATAAAATTTGTTGTAACAGAAAAAATTTAGTTTTTCTTTTTAATTTTTTTAAAAAAGAATTTGGTTTTAAAAGATTAAATCAGCTTCTTCATTTTATTATGGTTGATTTTCTATCAAAGTAAACAGTTTCAAAGTTTTGCGTTAACTCTATAGCTTTAGTTGGGCATACTTCTTCGCATTGTTGACATCTAGTGCATCTATCAAGATAAAAGATTGGTCTTTTTCCTTTTTCATCAACGCTCATTTCTATTGTTTCTGATGGGCAAGCTCTAAAGCATAATCCGCAGCCAATGCATTTCTCTCTAAAAAACCTTAATTCCCCTCTAAAGCCTTCTGGTAAATGAACTTTCTCTCTTTCCTTAAATGGATAAAGGATTGTTGCTCTTTTCTTAAATATATGCTTAAGAAGAAGAGGAGTTATGGACATTTAGCTTTTAACCCCTCCTTTTCCCATTTTCTTTTAGCATAAAGTTTAAGTTGTTCCCAAGTTAAACTCCACTCTTTCCCTTTTACAGGATCAATAAACTTTACTGATCGATCCATACAGCACATGCATGGATCTATTCCTCCTAAAACAACTGGAATATCTGCTACATGCACTAAATAATCTCCTTTAGAGGTTAACATTTCAATTAAAGCCGAGAGGTTTCCAAGCGTTGGGGCTCTAACCTTGTATCTATATGGTTTATCTGTTCCATTAGATTTTACATAATGAATATCTTCTCCTCTAGGTGCTTCAACTCTGCTTACAGATTCTCCTGGTGGAGGAGCATTAGGCAGCCTAATTCTAATTGGTCCGCTAGGCATATGATCTAAACAGTATCGAACCATATTGATCGACTCTAATGTTTCATCTATTCTAACCATTAATCGTCCAAAAACATCGCAAGTATCATATGTTATTACATTAAATGGGACCTCATCATGAGCTGCATATGGATCATCAGCTCTTACATCAACTTTAATATTTGAAGCTCTGATTGTTGGGCCTACAGCAGAATGCTTAATTGCTTCAGCTGGTGTTAACCTTCCAACATCTCTTAATCTAACAAGCAAGCTTTTTTCATCTTCAGCTATTTTCTTATAGTATTTTGTTCTTTCCTCAAGTATATCTAATCCCTTACGAAGCTTATAGGCTTTATCATCATCTATATCTCGTCTAACACCTCCAATAGTCATTAAGGCTGTGCTAACTCTATTTCCTGTTAAAAGCTCAATTAAATCCATAACTACTTCTCTATCTCGCCAAGTATACATAAAGAAGGAGTCGAAACCAACTAGGTGAGCTGCAATCCCAATCCATAAAAGGTGACTGTGAATTCTATTTAATTCTTCAATTATAACTCTAATGAATTCAGCTCTTCTAGGAATTGGTTTTTCATAAAGGTATTCAACATTTTGAGCATAGCATATTGTATGCGCTACATTGCATATTCCGCATATTCTTTCCACCAATGGAATATTTTGAATATAATTTTTAGATTCCATTAATTTTTCGATACCTTTATGCATATAACCTATTCTAGCTTCAACTTTAACCACATATTCTCCATCTAAAGTAAAAGTAAAGTTTTCAGGTTCTTTTAAAGCTGGATGTTGAGGGCCAACAGGGATTTTTATACTCATTTTTTAGTCTTCCTCCTTAATTTTATTTTGCTTCAAGAGCTTTAAGCTTATTTTGTAATGCCTCAATAGCTTTAACTATTGCTTCAGGTTTAGGTGGGCAACCATAAACATAAGCATCAACAGGAATAACTGTATCTAAACCATGCTCAACATTATAAGCTCCTCTATAAACTCCCCCGCTTATACAGCATGTTCCAATAGCTACAACAAATTTTGGTTCAGGCATTTGCTCATAAACTCTTTTTAATCTATCTTTAACTTGCCCTGTTATGGCGCCGGTAACAACCATTATATCTGCATGTCTAGGGCTTCCCTTAAGCAGCGCTCCAAATCTTTCAACATCAAATCTTGGAGTTAAAGCTGCTACAACCTCTATATCGCAAGCATTGCATCCACCTGTATTAAAATGAAGAAGCCAAGGGCTTTGCCTTCTAGCCCAATTAATTAAACCCATTTTATACACCTCTTTTAAGCTTCAACAAGGGTTTCAGTGCTTCTAACACCATCCAATGAATTTATTTTTTGAGTTATTTCCTTTAGTTTATTATAATCGGTTACAGTTAAAAATGTTACTATATCCCATCTACCAAAAGCAATATAAGCTTTTCTTACATTTTCAAAAGTTTTGATTTGCTTTAGAATGTTTGCTACTTTAGGGGGAACAGCCTTAATTAAAATGCAGGCTTTAGGCATTATTTCTTCACCTTTCCTTAAATTTTAGCTTCAATTAATGTTTCTGTAAAAACTACTCCAGCTATGTTACCCATTTTAAAAGCTGTTTTAGTTAAGTTATCTAGGTTTGAAGCTTCTAAATCCACAACTACATCGTATCTTCCAAAAACTGTGAAAACATCTTTAACGCCTTCAAACTCTTTCATTTTTTCTGCCACTTCATTAAATCTACCTTTTTCAGTTCTAATTAAAATGCAAGCTGAAATCAATTTTTTCACTTCCATATTTAAAATTTTATCCAATTACCATATTTTATAGCAAATTTTAAAATTTAAATTTTATAGTTTAAATTGCTTTTATAATGGTTAATTGCTATTTTTATATATGGTGACAATACCTTTTCTTCCATCAACCTCCACTAAATCTCCATTTTTAATAACTTCAATTGGATTTTCTTCCAATTTATCTACTAAAGGAATTTTAGCGATTACGCATCCAACCGCTATAATTGGTTCAGTTTCAATATTTATTATAGCAGCAGGTTTAGTACCATATTTTGATAAAGCATAAAGCGTATAAGAACCAACTGTACTTCCTTTACCAAATGGAAAAACTAAAATTTTACCTGTTATAGTTTCCCCATATAATTCATGATTTTTATCTGTGATTAAACCATTTAAAGGGTTTACGCCTCCGAGAAAAGATATTGAAGATTTAGCAACTAAAGCTTTGCCTTTTCCTAAGCCCTCTACTATTCCTCTACCTTTAAGCTTTATTTTCAATTTTTTTAATCTCCTCTAAAGGTTTTAATTCAACTTTAATGTTTGATAAAGAACTTAAATAGTAGGCTGCTTTACTAGAGTTTACTTGTGCCTTTAAAACTCCTATTGTTTCTAAAGGAGATACAACCATACATGTATCTTTTATAACTTTTCCACCCGCATTCTCAATTTTTTTAACAAAACCTTTTTTAACAGCTTTTTCATAAATTTTTCTTGAGGTAAAACACCAAAGATTTTTAGTTAAACTTTTTTCTTTAATAAAGCTTGCTATTTTTTTTAATTCATTAAGGCTTAAATGAGGACATCCTAAAAGAATATGGGTTGAAGATTCTTCATTGCTTAATTTTTCCCTAGCTTTTTCAATATCTTTTTTCTCTATAGTAATTTTCTCCAGATTTTTTAAATTATTTTTTAAAGTTTTTGCCTCAGGAGTTATATTTTCTAAATGAAATAGGGCTATTCCACTTGAAGTTGCTATTCCAGCTCCTAAAGCTTTTAAATTATCTAAATTTATTTTTCCTTTAAATTTATTGATAAATGGAACGCCTTTAGAAATTTTTTCTCCAATAACATATCCTAACAAGCTAAATTCAAGCTCATTAATAATTGAACCTTCAACCTTAACAATATGAGTTGGTTTTCTTTCACTTTTTAAATGCATTCCATACATAGCTGTTTTTCCTATAATTGCGCTTGCTAAAGCTGATGGACCCCCCTCCCTATTTGTTTTAGCTCCAAAAATAGAATTAGCAAATATTACTGCTGAAGATTCAGCCCAAGCTAAATGAGCATTAAATCTTGGTTTAACACCAATTAAATATGGTGTGCATGAACAGGTTTTTTCAGCACCCATACCTTCCAAAAAAGAAATTATTTCTAATTGTTTTTTAGCGAAATCTTCAGGAATACCTATTTCCCTCCATTTTTCAAGATCCATTCCAGCAGGATTTAAAGTTGTTGGAACAGCAAATTTAGCATTTTTAGCATATAAATCCTTTATAAATTCTAATCCGGAATCCCCTATTGTTTTATAGGAGATTCCAGCAATTTGAGCATTTTCAATTGAAATTAATTTTTTAGCTTTAAAAATTTCTCCTAGAGTCACAATTAATTTTAAAGCTAATGCTTTAGCTTCACCATATTCACCATCAAGCATTTTCTCTTCAATTTTAGATAAATACATTTTATTCTTCCTCTTTTAATAAGGGAATTTTAGCTTTTTCAAATTTTTCTTTAGGTTTAAGCAACGTTCTTGTAGCATCAATACCTAATTTTGAAGTTAACGCTAATTCTTGATCAGCTGATGGATCTAAAGTTGAACCTCTTGCATTTTTTATTATTAAAACACCTTTATCAGGTTGAAATCTAGTGGCTAAAGCCCATTCAACCTCTTCAGAATCAAAAATATTTATATCAGAATCAAAAACAGCAGCTAGCTTTAAGGATGGATGAGCACCAAAAGCCGCCATTAAAGCTGTTTTTCCATCACCTTCAGTTTGTTTTTCAATTGAAATTCTTGCATGAAACCAACCGCACCCTCCAGAAGTTAAATAAACATCTTTAACCTTTGGAATAACACTTTTAACTGCACCATAAATTTTAGCTTCATAAGGTAAACCCATTAAAATTTTATGTTCAAAACCGCCTGGAAGCAAAGCTTGATATAAATAATCTTCTCTATGCATAAATTTAGTTAACTTTATTACAGGTTGCTTTCTAACTATATCATAAGTTCCAGTTAAATCTACGAAAGGCCCTTCATTAACTTCTTTTTTTAATAAAAGTTTTCCCTCAAAAGCTATTTCAGCTTCAGCAGGTACATGCAATCCATTTTCAAGCAAAGTTAAAGTTAATTTTTCATTTAAAAAAGAGTTTGCAATCCAATATTCATTTACACCATAGGGGGCTGGAGAAGCTGCAGCAAGAAGTATAGCTGGATGAAGGCCTAACGCTATTGCTACATCAAGCTCTTCAACCCCTCTTCTTTCAGCCTCCATGCATATTTGATATAAGTGTCTTGGAACAATTCTTATAGCTAAATGTTGATCATCTAAAACCATTAGTCTATGAATTGAAACATTTTCATTTCCTTCACTATCTTTAGCTGCAACAATAGCTGAAGTAATATATAATCCCCCATCTTTTTCATAATGCTTTAAAATTGGTATTTTTGAAAGTTTAGGTTTTTCCAAAACAGTTTTTACAGAAGCGTCATTAACAATTGAAGGTTTTTTAGGTGAATTTAATGAATCTAAAATTTTTTTATGCAAGTTTTCTTTAGAAACTTTAAGCGCTAAACAAATTTTATCTCTTGAACTGCAAACTCCAGCAACAATTTTATTTGAAAAATTTTTTACTTTCTCAAATAAAAGAGCTTCTCCATCAAATTTTTTAATTATTTGAGCTGCTTGAAACTTTGTTGAAACTTCCTCTTTTATTTTATGAAGCTTTCCTAAATCATCCAATTCCTTTATAAAATTTCTTAAACTCAATAAACTTCACAACCGAAAATTTTTTAAAGAAATATTTTTATTCACTTATTTAAAAAATTACTTTGAAAAAACATTGTTTGTTTAAAATTTTTAGGGGATAAATTTAAATTTGATTTATGAATAAAATCAGCTTAAATAAAAATTTAAAAATATAAAGGAGGAAAAATCTGGAGAAAAATGCAACCTCAAATAATTCATGGAATTTTTCTTCCAAAAAAATTCTTTATAACAACTGGTGTAGCGACAAGCTCTGTTTCACCTTTAAATGCTTTTGATGCAGCTTTAGTTAAAGCTGGAATAGCTCAATGCAATTTAGTAAATGTTTCTTCAATTTTACCTCCAGATGCTGAACTTGTTGAAAGCGTACCTATTACTCCAGGAACAATAACTTTTACTGTAATGGCTAGAATGGATGGTGCTCCAGGTGAAACTATTGGAGCTGGAATTGGATGGGCTTGGGCTAAATCTGAAGAGGAAAAATATGGTTTTGTTGCTGAAGCCCATGGTTATAAAGATAAAGAAGCTATAAATAGAGAGTTAAAATGGAAGCTTCATGAAATGGCTGAAATAAGAAAAATGAAGCTTGAAAAAATTGAAGCTCGTTCAGAATCTATGGAGGTTCCTAAAGGAAAATATGGTTGCGTTATTGTAGCTTTAGTTTATGTTCCATGGACTGAAATTGAAGCTAGAAGAATTATTGAATCGAAAATTTCACAGCTTCAAAAAACCTTTTCCATATAAAACCTAAAATTTAAAAACAATTTTTTATTTTTTATAAAAATTTTTTCTTTTTATTTTTTCAATGAAAAAGAAAAAGCTTGTTGCTGTTGGAGGAACCTTTGATAAACTTCATAAGGGCCATAAAAAACTTCTTGAACTTTCATTTAAAATTGGAGAAAAAGTTCTTATTGGTTTAAGCAGCGATGAACTTGTAAAAAAACTTCAAAAACCTCATGAAGTAGCTCCCTATATAGAAAGAGAAAAAAATTTAATTTCTTTTTTAAAAGAAAAAGGTTTTATAAATCGATTTGAAATAATACCGCTTAAAGATAGATATGGGATAACCTTAATTCATCCAAATCTTGAGGCTTTAATTACTGGTGAAGAAAATAAGGGTATTGCAGAAAAAATAAATGAGGAAAGAATTAAAAAAGGTTTAAAACCTTTAGAAATTTTTTATGTAAAAACTGTTTTAGCTGAAGATAATAAACCTATTTCCTCAACTAGAATTAGAAAAGGAGAAATAAATGAAAATGGAAAACTTACACGAAAAAATTAATTTTAACCATAAAATAACTATTATTTCATTTGATGTTGATGGAACACTTATAGATTACGATTTTGTAAATTCAGTTTGGTTTGAGGAAATTCCAAAGCTTGTTGCTGAAAAAGAAAAAATTTCATTTAATAAAGCTTTAGAAAAAGTTAAATCTGCTTATAATGAGGTTACTGAAGAAAAAATAGAATGGTATGACATTAAATATTGGATTAATAAATTTGAGTTAAAAACAGATTGGAAAGAAATTTTAGAAAAAGCAAAATGGAAAATTAAGGTTTACCCAGATGTTTTATCTACGCTTGAAAAATTAAATAAAAAATATAAGCTTATAATAAATTCTAATTCACCTAGAGAATTTTTAGATTTAGAATTAAAGGAAACTAAATTAAATAAATTTTTTTCTTATGTTTTTTCTTCAACCTCAGATTTTAATCAAGTTAGAAAAAGCGAAGATTACTATGCAAAAATATGCTTTATTTTACAGGTTAAACCGGAAAGCATGCTTCATATAGGTGATAATTGGAAATTTGATTTTGAGGCCCCATCAAAAATAGGAATTAAAACTTTATTTTTAGATAGAAGTAAAACTAAAAATGGAAAATTTATTATTCATAGTTTAACTCAAATAGAGGATACAATCAAAAATTTTGAGGTAGAAAATTTTTGATTGCAAAAAGAGCTTTAAACCTTAAACCAAGTGAAACCTTAGCTATAACTGCTAAAGCAAAAGAATTAAAAAGGGCTGGGGTAAAAATTGTTAATTTAAGCGCTGGAGAACCCGATTTCCCAACGCCTGAAAACATTAAAAATGAAGCGTTTAAAGCTTTAAAAGAAAATTTTACTTATTATACAGCTGCTTCAGGTATTCCTGAATTAAAAATTGAAATTTCTAAAAAGCTTAAGGAAGTCAATAAAGTTTTTTATGAGCCTGAACAAATATGCGTTACAGCTGGAGCAAAACAGGGTTTATACGCTGTTATGCAGGTTATTCTTAATCCTGGAGATGAGGTTCTTTTACCAACACCATTTTGGGTTAGCTATTTAGAGCAAATTAAGCTTTGCGAAGCCACACCAATATTTGTTCCAATGGATGAAAAAAATAAAATTAAAGCTGATTTAATTAAGGAAAAAATTACAAGCAAAACTAAATGTTTAATTTTAAATTCTCCATCAAACCCTGCAGGAATGATATGCGATTTTAAAGAATTAAAGGCTATAGCTGATTTAGCGCTTGAAAAAAACTTTTATATTATCTCAGATGAAGTTTATGAATTTTTTGTTTATGATGGAAAAACACATGTAAGCATTGCTTCATTAAATAATGAAATTCAAGAAAAAACTATAATTATAAATTCTTTTTCTAAAACTTATTCTATGACAGGTTGGAGAATAGGTTACTTAGCTGCTTCAAAAGAAATTATTGAAGCTGTAAGCAGCTTTCAAAGTCATGCTATTGGAAACCCTAATAGCATAGCTCAAAAAGCAGCTTTAGAAGCTTTAAAAGGTCCTCAAGACTTTATATATAAAATGGTTAAAGCATTTGATGAAAGAAGAAAATTTATTGTAAAACGTTTAAATGAAATTCCTGGGTTAAATTGTGTTATGCCTGAAGGCGCTTTTTACGCTTTTCCAGAAATAACACAAACAAAATTAAACTCAATAAAGTTTGCTGAAAAACTTCTTGAGGAAGCTGGAGTAGCAGCTGTGCCTGGAGCAGCATTTGGTAGCGATTCACATATACGCTTTAGTTATGCAGCTTCAATAAATGAAATTAATGAAGGAATGGAAAGATTAGAAAAATTTTGCAGAAAAATATGTTAAATTTCAAAAAGTTTTTTTGCATTTTCAAATGTTGCTTCAGCCACCTCATTAAATGCTTTATTTCTTAATTCAGCTATTTTATTTATTATTTCAATTATATAGGCCGGTTCATTTCTTTTCCCTCTTTTTGATTGAGGAGCAAGCCATGGAGAATCTGTTTCAACCAAAATATAATCTAATGGAAGCTCTTTAGCTAATTTATGAAGCCTTATTGATTTTGGAAAAGTTATTGGACCTGCAAAAGATATTAAAAAACCCAGTTTTATACATTGCTTAGCCATTTCAAAGCTTCCGCTAAAGCAATGCATAACTCCTCTAACATCACCTTTATTTTTACTTAAAATATTTATAATTTCTCCATGAGCTTCCCTATCATGAATTATTATTGGTTTATCAAGTTCTTTAGCTAACTCTATTTGAGAAAGAAAAGCGTTTAACTGAGATTTTTTAGATGAAAAACATTTATAATAATCAAGTCCAATTTCCCCTATAGCTACAACTTTAGAATTTAAACAAAAAGCCTTTAATATATCTAAGGTTTTATTTGAAAAATTTTCAGCTTCATGAGGATGAATACCTACTGAAGCGTAAAAACCATATTTTTCAGCAAGCTTAATTCCCTTTTTATTAGCAGCTAAATCATAACCAACAATTATTATTGAAGTTACACCTGCTTTTTTAGCTCGAAAAACAACATCATCCCTATCTAATTCAAAATCTTCCCATTGTAAATGAGCATGAGAATCAACAATCATAATAATTAAATAAACAAATTTACCATAAAAACTTTTAATAATTTTTAATAAGTTACGCCTTTAGCTGCTAAATAATTTTCCCAATACTGCGCTATTTCCTTAAGCCTATTACTAAATTGCTTGCTTAATTGAGTTGGATCATTTCTATATTTTTTTTCAAGCAAACCGCTTTTAAGCATAGCTTTATAGGTATCGCTTAATGTTTGAGCGCTAACCTTAACTTTCTCTAAAACTTTTTTACTAAGCTCCTTAAGATACATTGGTCTTTTAGCTTCAACTAAAGCTTCTATTATAGCTTTTGAAACCTCCTGTTTTTTAATGCTATGAGGAAAAATAATTTTGCAGAAAACATCTAAATCAACTATTTGCTTACCTGTAATTTTTTTATCTATCTTTGGAAAAATCCAAACCCATTTTTTTTGTCTTTCCTTATAATACTCTTCTTTCTTAAGCTTTAAATAATTAAGTTTTTTTCTAACCAAAATCAGTTCACCTAATTAAATTTTTCCTTGATTTCTTTAATTAATTCAAAATGCTATTTGCCTTCCTTAAATAAGATGCTTAAACTTTTGTTAATGATTAACATTAAATTGCTAAATATGCTTTTCTTTATAAAGAAAGCTTTATAAAGAAAGAAATATTTTATATTTTTTAACCCAACCCTTTTAACATAAACAAATTAAGAAATTTAAAAAATAAACCTTTCACTATGAATAAAAATTCTTATTAAGGAGAATTGAAATATTTATTGAGTGGAGGTCGAAAAAATTGTTTTGGGAAGATTTTCCAGAATGGTTTAGAAGAAGATTTAGGCGCTCACCATTTTTCAGCAGCTGGTTTTTTGAAGATATTGAAAAAATGATGGAGGAAATGTTTAAGGAAATTCAAGAGTTTATTCCAAAGGAATTAATTAAAGAAGAAAAGCTTCCTAGCGGTGGAGTAATTCGAAGAATAGGCCCAATAGTTTATGGTTATTCAATGAGTATAGGGCCTGATGGAAAACCTATAATTCGAGAATTTGGAAATGTTAAGCCTTCAATGAAACCTACAGCTTTTGGCATTCCAAAACCTGGTTTAGAAGTTAAAGTTGAACGAGAACCATTAGTTGATACAATAGAGGAGGAAGAAAACGTTAAGGTTATAGCTGAAGTTCCAGGAGTTGAAAAAGAAGATATAAACCTTGAATGCACAGAAAACTCTTTAATAATTTCTGTTGATACACCAACAAGAAAATATTATAAAGAGGTTGAGTTACCCGCTGAAGTTGATCCTCAAAGCGCTAAAGCCTCATATAAAAATGGTGTTTTAGAAGTGACATTAACAAAAAAGAAGGCTAAACCTAAAGGACAAAAAATAAAAATTGAATAATTTTTTAAGCTTTAAAGCTTTAGGGAGATAAAAATGCCCTCAATAATTAAAAGAAATGGTGAAGAAGAAGGTTTTATTCCAGAAAAAATAGTTGTAAGCTGCATTAAAGCTGGAGCACCACCATCTATAGCTAGAGAAATAGCTAAAGAAGTTGAAAGCATAATTCCAGATAAAATTGAAAGCAAAGAAGTTAGAAAAATTGTTCTTGAAGCATTAGAAAAAAGAAATCCTAAATGGGTTGAAAACTGGAAAATTTATGATAAAGCTGTTAAAAAAAGATTTGAATAAGCAATTAATCCCATTTTTTATGCTTCATTTTTTTATTCTTTAAATGTCTGCTAAAGGCTTTTCTGTTTTTCAATCATATATGTTAAAAATTGCTTATTTTCGAAATTACTATATTGATTGGTTTATATAAACCAAAACTTTTACTTTATAAATTAGTTATTCATGGAACAACCATCATTTTCATTTTTATGGGCAAGCCTTTTTGAAATAGTAAGTGAACTTTATTATTAGTTGTCATTATTTTGATAGAGGGCCTCAAAAAGATATTAAAAAGACTTGGTTTAACTTAATAAAAGATTTAAGGTATCAAGTTTTTTAGTTTTAACTAGTGAAATAAACTTGGTATTAATCTTTATTAAAGGCGATTAATACTCTTTTAAAAACACTTCTTTTCTTTTACAATGGCATTTTAAAGTGGTTAACATATAATTAAATATAGAGTTTTGATTTAATGCATTATTCGGTGGTCCATCACAAATAATAACAAAGTATCTTGAGGATTCTGGGCAATGAAAGAAAATCGAATGAACTTCATGATCAACTTTTCTAGTGTACCATGGAAGAACCATAGAATAATCAATTGTAGCTATTTTAGATGAAATCTTAATTGCTTCATGCGTGTTAATTACTAGTTTTTCTTGATTAATAAATTCAAATCCTGCTCTGCTATATTTTCTTTCTTTTTCAAGTCTTTTTAAGGAATCTTGAGCTTGCTCCTCTGCATTTTTAAATCTTTTTTTAGCTTCATTTAGGTTTCCCCAACCTATTGTTATTGCTACACCATGATGAATATCTTGAGTGCAAAACATTACGCTGCCATCAATATATTTAGAACCATGCTTTACTCTAACTTCCCAATCTCCAGGATAAAAAACTTCTATATCATAAATAGAAAAAAGCGAGAAATTTAAGTTTTCAGTCATAATAAATCCTTATGGGAAACCTTGATAATATGCATATACAGCAAAAGCTAGAATATAAATTATCACTGCTCCAATAGCATATGCTTTCCAACCCATTTTTTCAACCCCCTTAATCAAAAATTAATGATTTAAATCAATATATAAAGCTTACGATAAAACATAGCAGTAGAATTAAATATGAGTCACATATAATTGTAAAAATTCTGAAAATAATAAATATTTTTTTTCACAAATTTGTTTATGAATACATTTTTACATATACAACTACCGTAAGCTTTATATATTGAATGTAAAAATAACCAATTTTTTACAGCTGCAAAAATAGAAAAAAGGAGGAAAAATAGAAAAATGGCTGCGGAAAAAAAGCTTTTCGCTAGAAGAGCATCAGGTTTAGTTCGAGTCATTGGACCATTTGCTGCTTTAGCTTTTGGTGTTCACAACACAAGCTTATCATATAGCGGAACAATAAGTTTAAGCTGGATTCCAGCTTTATTTCCTGGAACCCAAGTTTACTGGCTTTTACTTATTGGAGGAATATGGTGTGGAATTCATGGAACAAACTATGCGATGATTGGAACATTAATGCCTAGATCTGGAGCTGATTACGTGTTTAACTCGCGTATATGGAGACCAGATCTAAGCTTTGCTTTAAGCTTAACCTATGTTGTTTATAGCGCTATTGTATCAGGAACCGAATGTGGGATGAACTCCTGGTGGATGCAAAGCCTCTTTCAATCTTTAGGCTATTTATACAATAGGCCTGATTGGATTGAACTTGCAACATGGTTCGTAAGCCTTCAAGGATATATTGTAATGGGTTCAATCACAGCCATAGCCTTATTCATTCTGATGATTATGCCTACGAGAATTGTTGTGAACTATATGAATGTGACTTTAGTTTTAGGAAACCTGATGTACGTTACAATAATGCTGCCCTTAGCTATGATAACTCCTGAAGCTTGGCGAGCAGCTTGGAACCTAGTTATGGGTGCTGGGAACTATGAAGCTGTTATTGAAACAGCTAAAGCAGCCGGCTTAACATTTTTTGAAACAAAATGGGAGCGTATAATTCAAACGTTAAATGGTGCCGGCTTAGCAACATTCTGGATCTACTATGGTTGGCACATCCCAGTAATCTTCTCTGGCGAAGTTAAAGAGGTTGAAAAATCTCTTATGGTAGCTGCTTGGGGAACAGTTTGGATGACAAACTTTTGGTTTGGCGCTGAAAACTGGGCAATGGTTAAACTAACTTCAGTTGAATGGGTTGCTGCTGAAGCTTATCTAGCTACAGCTACAGCCGTTATAGGTGGGGTTGGAACAGGGCCTGGAGGATTAAAAGTTGGAGCTTGGCCAGCTTTATACGCTTTAGTGGCAATGATTGGATTAAACTGGCCTAGAGATCTTATAGCTGCAATGTCTTTTTGGATAAATATTAATGAGCTTTTGCTCGAAATAGCTTTACCAGCATGCTATTGGTTCTATTCAAGCAGATTATTCTTTGCTTTTGCTTTTGACAGAATTTTACCCGAAAAAATCACGTATCTCCATCCAAGATTAAGAAGCCCAGTTATAGCTATGGTAATAATGCTTTTAATAGCTCCAATTGGAATAATTATTCAAGCAGGAGTCGTTGGCTTTCCAATGGCTTTCATTTATGCAGCATGTCTTGTCTGGATTCTTGCAGCCATATGCACAATAATTCTTCCATACAAGAATAAACCATTATACGATGCAGCCCCATGGTGGATTAAAAAGTACAGAATGGTTCAAGTAGTTGGAGTAATAACACTAATCATACTGCTTTGGAACGTTATTGGTGTTTGGGTCTTTCTACCACCAACAGCTGCAGCTTTAGGCGTAACACCTGCTATGTTAAGAGATATAGCAATTATTACATTGATAGGCTTTATAATTTTCCATATCTCAAGGTACTATAGGCTTAAGAAAGAAGGCTTCGACTTAATGGATACATTTAAGGCTATTCCGCCTGTTTAAACCTAAAAAAATAAACTTTTCCTCATTTTTTTTATAAAAAAAGGTTAACTATGAAAGCAAAAATTAAACTTCCCATTATTATTTTATTTTTCTGGCTTTTATGTTGTTTTAGACCTGCTGAAGCTTTAACAACTATTAAAATTGAAGAAAATGATGTCAATTTTTACTCTTTAATCGCTATACATCAAAATTTCCTTCAAAAATCTGAAAGCCTTATTTTTAATGAAGATACCTTAAATCTGCTTAATGAAAGCTTATCTTTCGCAATTAAAGAAAAAGCTCCATCTGCAACAATTCATAATTTAAAAGCTTCATTAAAAATTGATGAAAAATGGTTTAACATAAGCTTATCATTTAAAGTTGAAGGAATTTCAAAAAATGTTGGAAATAAAATTATTGTTGATTGCTCTTGGAAAAATTTTCAAATAAAAAACAATTTAACAATTAATGGAATAGAATTTAATAAAGTGGGAGAAACTTATCTTACTCCATTAATTAAAAAATATGAAAACTCTTCAGAAGCTAGATTCTGGATAAATGAAACACATTCTGTATCGCCAGAGAAAGCTTTAGAGATTGCTGCTAACTTTGCTACATTAGATTTTAAAGAGTTTTCCGTACCTTTAGAAAGTTGGAATAAAACTTACAATGTTAAAACACAAAAAACCATTTTTCAATATAATGCACCTTCAAAAATAAACTTTAACTTAACTGTTAAAGGAGAAAACAAATCTTTATCATATATATTAAAATTTGATTCTAAAGCTGAAATTTCCATTTTTGGTTACGCTAAAGCGATTGGAGATACATTAATTTTCGAAAGCATTAAAGAGAAAAAAGAAAAAAATATAGCCATCATAATCTTAATTTTATTTTTAATAACTGTTTCACTTCATTTATATGAGAAAAAATATTTGAAATAAAAAGTAAAAGTTAAATTATTCTATTTTTTATCATAAGCTTAAGTTGTTCAGGGTTAAAAATCCCGCTAAAATTTTCAATTAATATTTTAAAATATACTTCTACTTCAGAATCATTCATATATTGAAACATGTATTGTCCCACATATGGTGAGGGGGGGCCTTCTCTAGAAACAAACTCTATATGCATTAATGGATCCCCCCTTTTAATTGTTATTGGTATTCTTTCATTGCTTAAATTTACCAATTCTAAAGCTAATCTTCCTACGAATCCGCTGTGAACTTTAGCAGCATTTAAAAATGATAAACCCATCCGTCCATATTTGCTTTTAGCTGTAAGATGCGCTACAAAATTTGGTGGTGTAAAAACAATCTCTTCAGAAATTAAGTTTTTATGCTCTAAATAATTTAATGTTGTATCTTCTCTTACAGTTAAAACATAGCCATCTCCATCAAGTAAATTTTCATTAAATGGATAAATGCATTTAAATTTTTTAATTAATTCTAAAAGTTTATCTCTTCCTAAAATGCACATAACATTTAAATAATTTAATTTTTAATCTAAATCTTTTTTACATTACTATTTCAAATAGAGGCATCTTCAGCATTTAAAAATTTAAACTTTAAATTAAAGAGTAAGCTTTAATAATTAAATCAAGTTTATTTTGAGTTAAGGCCTCTTCATCATATTTTAATTCTATCATCACTTTTGTTTCAAATCCCGATTTTATAATAAAACTTGATTCAATAATATATTCTTCTTGAGAAACCTCTAAAAATGTTAAGTTTCCATTTAAATTTATTGAAGCATTAACAATTTTAAACTTAATTTTTTCATAATTTCCTGTAGGCATTAAAACTGTTAATGTTTCAGATTTATTCATAAACGTTAAATCTATTTTGTTGTTTGAAATACTTTCCCAATTAAATAAATAAGCCTTTAAATCAATTATTGTTCCAGTTATTTTTAACCCCCCTTTAGCAACTATAGTAATTTTTAATGTTCCAACAGAAACCATAGGATAAAATGAAAAAACTAATATTATAGCCAATATTATTGCTGCAAAAATTCTTTCGCTATTCATTATACAACCTCATTTTTAAATTTTATTTTTTAAAAATTTGAAAATTTTAGGTTTCACCGCATAACCTTAATATTCTATTCCAGTTTTCTTCAACATAATGCTTTATTTCTTCAAGATCCTTTTTAAATTCTGGTTTAAATAAATGCCTAAATCTACCTTGAACCTTTAAAAATTCCTCTATAGGTAAAGGCTTTGGCACCTTAATATTTAACTTATATTTCCCTTTTTCATACTCGTAAATTGGGAAATATCTAGTTAAAACTGCTAATCTAGCTATTTTAATAGTATCTTTAGGTTCATAACGCCAACCTAAAGGGCATGGCGCTAAAACATTTATTACTGCCGGTCCATCAACCTCTATTGCCTTTCTAACTTTCATTAAAAAATCTCCCCAATATGCAGGTGTAGCTGTAGCAGCATATTCAATTCCATGAGCTATGCATATTCCAATGAAATCTTTTTTCCATTCAGGTTTCCCAGGAATCTTTGTTCCAGCTGGGCTTGTTGTTGTAGCCGCACCTTTTGGTGTAGCTCCTGATCTTTGTATCCCGGTATTCATATAAGCTTCATTATCATGGCATATATATACGAAATCATGACCTCTTTCTAATGCTCCTGAAATAGCTTGAATTCCTATATCGTATGTTCCACCGTCTCCACATATAGCAATAACATCAACTTTATCTTTTAAAACTCCTTTTTTTCTAAGGATTTTAAATGCAGCTTCAACTCCGCTTGCTACAGCAGCACCATTTTCAAATGCTACATGAACCCATGGAACTTTCCATGCTGTATGAGGGTAAATGCTGCTTGAAACTTCAAGGCATCCTGTAGTACTGACAATTACAGTTGGTCCCCTTAAAACTTTAGTTATCATTCTAACAGAAATTGGTTGAGCGCAGCCAGCGCATAATCTATGCCCTGGACTAAACAATTCTTCTTTAGGTAAATCCTTTAAAGCATACATTTATTCTCTCACCCCTACAAATTTAACTTTTTCCTCAATTTTACCCGTTTTAGCAGCTTTTAAACCTAAATTAAATATTTCCTCTATTTCGCTTGGAGTTATTTCTCTTCCACCTAATCCATAAATTATATTAACAACTGGAATTATTTTTTCTTCATTAAATAATGTTGCAACAATATCGCTGCATAAAGGTCCAAAGGGAGCGCCAAAACTTAGGGTTCTATCTAAAACAGCTAAGCTTTTAACATTTTCTAAAGCTTTAAAAATTTCTTTTGATGGAAAAGGTCTGAAAAGCCAAGGTTTTAAAACACCAACTTTTTTCCCTTCATTACGAAGTTTTTTAGCTACTTGCCTAACTAATCCTGCTGTGCTTCCTAAGCATACTATTGCAGTTTCAGCATCATCAAGCATAAATTCATGAAGGTAACTATAAGCTCTTCCTGAAAGCTTTTCATATTCTTTAACTACATTTATATATTTTTCATAAGCTTTCTTCATAGCTTCCTCTTGCTGTCTTTTCACCTCAAAATAGTAATCTGGAAGTGTAAGCGCTCCAAAAGTCATAGGCTCATTAGGATCAAGCTTATACTTTACTTTTCTAGTGGAAAGAAATTCTTCAACTTCCTCATCCTCTAATACTTTTACATCCTCCATAGAATGGCTTATGGTAAAACCATCAAAGTTTACAGCTGTTGGTAAAAGAACATCTAAATCTTCGGAAAGTTTAAATGCTTGAATAATCCAATCGTAAGCTTCTTGAACATTTTCACAAAAAACTTGAATCCAACCGCAGTCTCTTGAACCCATCATATCTGAATGATCGCAATGAATGTTTATTGGAGCTGATAAAGCTCTGTTAGTTACAGCCATAACAATTGGGCATCGTAAACCAGAAGCTATATAAAGCATTTCATGCATTAAAGCTAATCCTTGACTACATGTTGCTGTAAAAACTCTTGCTCCAGTTAAGCTTGCTCCTATGCAAGCTGACATGGCTGAATGCTCTGATTCAACGCATATAAATTCTGTTTCAACCTCTCCATTCGCTACATATTCGCTAAATCTCTCAACTATTATAGTTTGGGGAGTAATTGGATAGGCTGCTACAACATCAACTTTAGATTGTTTAGCTGCATAAGCAGCAGCTTCATCACCGCTTAAACCAATTATTTTACTCATATTTTTTACTCCTCAACCATTGTTATAGCTTTAACTGGGCATTCTTCAGCGCATATACCGCAACCCTTACAATGATAGTAATCTACATCAACATGTTTTTCCAATCTTATAATGGATGCTTCTGGACAGTAAATCCAACAAATTAAACAATTAACACATTTATTTACATCAATAACAGGTTTAAAAGTTCTCCAATCTCCAGATCTATATTCAACAGCTGTTCCACCTTTAGGTATAACTCCACCAATAGGTATTTCTTTCCAATTAAGCTTCAATTTTTAATCGCCTCAACTTCTTCATATCCCATTTTTAATATTTCAATATTTTTCTCTAAAATTGGACCTTTAAAACGTTCCTCTAAAACTTTAATTAAGGCATTTAAAGAAACTAAAGGTTCAGCTTTAATTAAAGCCCCTAAAACAGCTGTGTTAGCAGCTTTATCATTTCCTAAAACCTTTAAAGATATTTTTGTTGCATTAACCTTGAAAGCTTCAATATTTTTTTGCTTTAATTTTTCAAGAAATCCTTCAGAAAAAGGTTTAAAAGCATTTAAAATCATTTTTCCCCCATTTTTAATTCCTTCGCTTACATCAATTAAACCAATTAATGTTGGATCAACCACAATTACTATATTTGGCTCATAAATTGGGCTATGAACCTCTATGGGTTCATCACTTATTCTTGTATATCCTTTCATAGCTGAACCTAATCTTTCTGGACCAAATTCTGGAAAAGCTTGAGCATGTTTCCCTTCAGCGATAGCTGCTAAAGCTAATAATCTGCTTACAGTAATAATTCCTTGCCCTGCTCTTCCATGCCATCTTATTTCATTAAGCAATTTTTAAATACCTCCTTAAACTTTAATGCTTTTAAATTTATGCACTTTACAGCTATATAACTATTATTTTTAAATCCTGTATTTATTCGAAACCTCAATTACTTCATTGTTTTTCTTTAACATTAACATTAAATAACAAAAGCTTTTAAAATTTAAGATTTTAATTAAAAATGATAATGATAATAATTTTTCATAATATTTTTCTCTTCCCAAAAAATTTATATATCGATTTCTTACATATTCTATCCAAGTTTAATTAAAATTTGGGTTGAAAAAGAATGGGTATGATTAGATTAATTTTTGCTTCAGACCTTCATGGTTCAGATATATGCTTTAGAAAATTTATTTCAGCTGCTTTAACATATAAAGTTGATGTAGCTATTACAAGCGAGTTAACCGGTAAATTTATTGTTCCAGTAATTGAATATCCAGATGGAACCTATGAAGCTATATTTCAAGATACAACTATTAAAGTTAAACGTAAAGAAGAGTTAGAAGAAAAAGTTGAAAAAAATGCTAAAGCTGTAGGAATGTATACATACTATTTAAAATCTGAAGATTATGAAAGATTTTCTAAAGAATTTACCACTGCTAAAGCTGAAGAGAAACTTGGTTCAGAATTAGACAAAATATTTCATGAAAAAATTAGTGAAAGACTTACTGAATGGGTTAAGCTTGCAGAAGAAAAACTTGGAAATACAAATATTAAATTCTTTATGATGCCTGGAAACGACGATTTTTCTTATGTAGATGAAATTATAGAAAGGTCCTCTTATGTAAAAAATTTAGAGGGAAAAGTTTATGATATTGGAGATGGATGGCAACTTGGTGGAACAGGCTACTCTAATATTACTCCTTGGAAATGCCCAAGAGATGTCCCTGAAGATGAATTAATGAAAAGATTAGAAAATATAGCTGCTCAAGTTAAAGATATGAATCATTTTGTTCTTCATACTCATTGTCCCCCATATGATACAAAGCTTGATCAAGCCCCTCAATTAGATGAAAACCTTAAAGTTGTTTATAAAGGCGGTGGAACAATGCTTGTTCCTGTAGGTTCAACAGCTGTCAGAAAATTTATTGAAAAATATCAGTTTCCTCTTGGTCTTCATGGACATATTCATGAATCAAGAGCTGTTGATAGAATAGGTAAAACTTTAATTATTAATCCTGGAAGCGAATATATAACTGGAACTTTAAGCGCTGTTTTAGTAAATTTGGATGAAAAAGGTGTAAAGGGATATAGATTTATTTTAGTTTAAGCCTTAATTCTTAATCTTTAACCTTTCCTAAAAACTAACTAATATTTTCCTATTGGAGGGGAATAAAGTTGGTTGATAAAAATATTGCAATCAATAAAGCTTTAGAAATGGTTAAGCTAGCTGAGGAAGCTGGAATACCATTAAGAATAATTGGTGCTGTAGCAATATATATTCATTCACCAAACCGTGCCTATATTCATGAATCTTTAAAAAGAGAAATATCTGATGTAGACTTTATATCCTATAGAAAATATTGGAAACAAATAAAAGAACTTTTTAGAAATAATAAATGGGATGAACCAGCAGCTTATATGATGGCTGTTGCTGATAGAAACATTTTTGTTTCTAAAGAATATGAGGGATTGCATTCAGATGTTTTTTATGATAAATTATCTTTCTGCCATGATATTCCTTTTGAAGGAAGATTAGAAAAAGATTATCCAACAATTCCTTTAGCTGAGCTTCTTTTAGAAAAAATGCAAATAGTAAAAATTAATGAAAAAGATATAATTGATACTATTGTTTTGCTTGCAGAGCATGATGTTGGAGAAAGCGATAAAGAAACAATAAATATTAATGTGATTGCTAAGCTTTTAGCTAAAGATTGGGGCTTCTACTATACAGTAACAACAAACCTAAAAAAAGTTGATGAATTTTTATCAAGTTATAATATTCCGGAAAATGATAAAAAAGATGCTAAAATGCGTATTGAAAAATTGATTGATGCAATTGAAAAGGAGCCGAAATCTATGGCATGGAAAATTAGGGCTAAAGTTGGTCCAAGCAAAAAATGGTATCGAGATTATATAGAAGAAGTTTCTAGACCTGTAAGTGGATTTAAATATGAAGAAGTTTAGAAAATATACTTGTATAAATTAACCTTTTACATACCCCCCTTTAACATTAAGTTTAACTAAATAGTGCTCTCTAAAGAAGGATGGCTTCTTTAAAACTATAATACCTTTATAATCTACATTAAACAGTTTTAATCTTACCTTTTCAACTGAAATTTTTTTCTCAGAAATAACATTCAATAATTTATCTATAATCATTTGATTGATTCTACCAAGCCTTAACTTCTTTTTTTGGCTTTCCTCATAAAATTCTTTGATTTTTTCCTCCATATACCATCTAGCTATAAGCAATCCTCCAGTAATAAAAATAATTATCATTAAAACATCATGAAGATTAAAAGTTATTACTTTTGGTAAAAGCGTATTTAAAGTAGCTAAAACAATCATAATTAAAAAAGAAAGTGTTATTAACATGTTTAATATTGGAAGAATAGAGGTAAAACGGCGTAAGCTTGAAGACTTCCCTGGAAGGCTTAAAAGAAGCTCGATATCTCCCTTTAAGGTTTTCCATTTAAACTCAGGGATTTTCTTTTCTAAATTAAGCTTTTCAATATAATCTTGCAGCTCCTTAAGTCTTTTAAAGCGGCCCACTCTAACAGCATCTAAAATACATATGACATTAATATAGTTTTCAATTTCTTCAGGGATTTTATGCCTTTTTAAAAAAGGCATTTTTAACTCAACTTAATTAATTTTTAAATTTAAAAAACCCTAAGAATTATATAAGCGTTTCCTTTAAGCTACTATTACTATTCCTAATGCTCCTAACCAATAAAATATAATTTTATCAGTCCGCCCATCGTTTTTAATCATAGCCTAAAGCTCATTTAAGGCTGAATTCATCATCTAAAATAATTTAAGTTATTTAAGCTTATAAACCTTCTTTTTATTAATAAATTATTTTTTCAGCTTCCCTTTTTATTTCTAAAGCTTCATCCAAAGATACTCCTGTTTCCTCAACTATTTTTTCACAGCTTCTTTCTAAAATATCATTTATAACTATTAAGTTTGCTGATGAAAACTTTTTTAAATCTATTTTTTTGATATTCGTTAATATTGTGATTGGATACAATTTTTTATTGTTTTCTATTAAAGTTTCTAACCCTTGATTTAAAGGATAACTCCATCCAATAATTTTCATTCCTTTGCATTTAGCATATTCTTTAGCTTCTTCAGAAAATTTTGTATTTGTTACTAACCATGCTTCATCAAATTTTTCGCATAAACCTTTTCTCCATCCATCTTTTAAATCTAAAAATCTAGCATATGTATAAAGTGCTTCTTTAAGGCCTGTATATATACCCGTTAAATTATGATATTTGCACTCAACCATAATTCTTTTAATTTGGTTTCCATCATATTTTTCAGCTATAATATCTATCTCATGTGTTACACATAATCCTTTAACAAGTTTTCTTAAAACAGTATTGTAACCTAAACTATTTAATATTTTAGAAAAAAAGGTTTCAAATGCGAAACCTTCAGGTCCAAGGTTCATAATTGCTTCCTTAAGCCTATATTTAACTCCTGCTACAACATTTTTTTCTTTAAGAAGCTTTAAAACCTCATTATAAATTTCTTTTGTTGTTATTCCATCATAAAGAATTTTTTCAATTTCTTTTATTATTTCTTCAGCTTCCTTTTTAGAAGCACCAGCTTTAATGCATGATTTTTCAATTTTTCTTGGATTATATAATTCTAGTTCTCCAGAGTTTTTCTTAACAAAAATTTTTTGTATATTTTTATCGCTCAAGAATAAACTCCTCTATTTTCACTTTAGGTTCTTTAATTTCGCTTATAGTCATTTCAATTCTTTCCCCAACATTTACAACTTTCTGTTCTTTAAGAATAGCTATAGCTTCCTCGAGTTTTCCAGATTTTTCCGCGTAAACACTAAGCAATGTTTCACCTTTCTTTACTGGATCACCAATTTTTTTATAAAGTTGAATTCCAGCTCCTTTATGTTTTGGTGCTCCAGCATATCTAGCTATTTTCACAAGCCCATAATTATCTATCCAAGTTACGTAACCTTTTTCATTAGCTTTTAAATCTATTTTATAGCTTCCAATTGGAATATCATCAATTTTAATGTTTGGGTTTCCACCTTGAAGCTCTATTATTTCTCTAAGCTTTTTTTCAGCTTTACCTGTTTTTACAGATTCCTTGGCTAAGCTTTTTCCATTTAAAAAACCCGCCATATTTAAAATCATTCCAGCTAAATCTGTAGCTTTATCGATTAAATCTACGCTTTTTTTAATTCCCATTAAATTTTCTAAAGCTTCTTTAGCTTCTAAAGCTGGTCCTATACAGTAGCCTATAGGTTGATTTCCATATGTTATTGCGCATTGAATTTTAATTCCAAGTTTTTCTCCAAGCTCTATAAAATCTTTAGCTAATTGATTTGCTTCTTCAACAGTTTTTATTTTAGCGCCCCATCCACAAGGTATATCTATAACAACAAATTTTGATCCTACGGCCTTCTTTTTACTCAATATTGAAGGAAGCAAAAGAGGATCAAGAGATAATGGAAATTCAACATTAATAAATATGTCATCTGCTGGTGAAAGCTCTAATGTTCCACCCCAAACTATGCATCCATCAGCTTTTTCAACAATTTCCTTCATTTCATCTAAGCTAAGGTTTACAGGCATCAACACTTCTGCTCTATCAGCTGTTCCAGCAGCTGAGGTTATAGCTCTTGAAGAGCTTTTAGGAATCGTTACACTGCATGAAGCTACGATTGGAACTAAAAGAAGAGTTGTTTTATCGCCTGGAACACCACCTATTGAATGTTTATCGGCAATTAATTCTTTATTTAAGTTTAATGTTTTTCCAGCCTCAACCATAGCTAAAGATAAATGCATTGCTTCATCTAAATCTAAACCTTTAAAGTTTAATGATGTTATAAAAGCAGCTATTTCAACCTCGCTCAATCTTCCTTCAACAACATCATTTATAATTTCTTTAATTTCATCTCTACTTAATTTTCTTCCCTTTAATCTATTTTTAATATAATCTAATGATTTAGGTAATGGTGCTAAAGAAACCTCAACTATTTCCCCCTCAACAACTTCAAGCTTCTCTTTAACTTCAGTAAAAATCCCAATTTCCCCTTTATTTACAACTTTTTTTGTTATATTTGCTATAGCTGTTACTTCTTTATTATTGAAGCCTATTTTAATTCTGCTTAAGCTTCTTACACCAAGCTCTTCAGCATCATCTATATTTAAAACAGCTATTAATTTTCCTCCAGCATCTAAATCTATTTCTTTAACTTTAAGCTTCAATTAACTCACCTTTTTAAGCTTTAAGCTTCCTCAATTGGTTTATATGTTTTATATTCAGCTAATTCTTCCGGTGTTAATTCTCCAAAAGATTTTTGTAAAATATAAAATGCGGCTTGAGGTGGAATAACCCCTTCTTCAGTTATAATTGCATCTATATATTCTGGTGGAGTAACATCAAAAGCTGGATTTTTAACTTCACAATTTAAAATTTCTTTTAATTCTTCATTGGAAATAATTTCTTTCCAACTTCTCTCCTCAATATGAATCAATTCTCCAATCATTGTTTCAGGACTAAACTTATATGTTTCAGCTGCAACTAAAAATTGCGTTCTAGCTTCATAAGCTGCTAAAGCAATCATTGAAGTACCAATTTTATTTACTACAGCTCCATTAACAGCTACCGCATCAGCTCCAACCAAAACTTTATCCACTTTATTCATAAAGTATCTGGCTGCACTATCAATAATCAATATTGTTTTTATTCCAGCTTCACCAAGTTGTTTAGCGGTTATTCTACCTTGATATAAAGGTCTTGTTTCCGTAACATAAACTTTAAAGTTTTTTCCTTCATTATAAGCTTTTTTTAAAATAGCTATGACAGCTGCACTATTGCAATGGGTCATTATTGTTTCACCATCCTCTATTCTTTTAGCTCCAAAAACAGCAATTTTATTTAATGCTCCCTCAGATTTATTTATAAATTCTTTAACGATCGCCAAAATTTCCTTTTTAAATTCTTCTATTGAAAGCTTCTCCTTTAATAATAAACTAGTTTTATGCATAACAAATCTTATTCCATTAGGTAAGGAAACTGCTGTTGGTCTAGAAGAAAGAAGCTTTTTTGAAGCTTCATGTAATTCTATAAAAAGTTCATGCGGGGTTTTAGCATTTGAAATTTCAGCTATTTTTCCTAAAGTTTCCACAGCAAACCTTGCTATTTTTCCAGCCCCTCTAATTTTCATGCTTTTAATTTCTTCAACAGCCTCATCTAAAAAATTTAAATAGCTCATATTTTTAAACCCTTAATAAATTTTGCTTTTAAACCTTTTTATGATTATAACTCTATGCCATCAAAATTCCATTCATTTTTACAATATTTATTTTCATAAAGTTTCTTCGCCAATTCCAATTCTTTTCGAGTTAAAAAATCTTCAATTAATTTTGCTTCATAAACTTTTTCAAAACCTTTTTTTAAAGCTTCTTTAACATCATCCAAACTTAACCTTTTAAAATCTATTAAATTAGCTACATCCATTTTTTTGCTTAAAACCCATTTTTTAAAAGGTTTATAGTCACTTCTAAAACATTTTAAAACCTCTTTTAATATAGAGAGATTTGCTGAAACAAGAATACAAGCATGATATACTATAGCGTTCCATCTTGCAGCTCCAGCACCACCTGAAACTTTTTTTCCATAAACCAAAATATTATTCGGTTTTTTAAAGCTTGAATTTAAACCTAAAATTTTTAAAGCTTCAATTATACTTAAAGCTCCATTCATAAAAACCCTTTGAATATTTTTTAATGAAGCATTATCCCTATTAACTATAATAGAGTAATTTAAATTTCCTAAATCATGATAAACTGCGCCTCCACCAGTAAATCTTCTAACAATTGCTACACCATGCTTAATGCAAGCATTTAAATCTACTTCAAGCATTGCAAATTGAAATCTACCTAAAACCACAGCTTTTTTATTTCTCCAAAACCTTACAGTATTTGGTGCTAAACCTTCACCAACAGTTTTTGCAATAGCTTCTTCTAAAGCCATATTAAAATATGGATTAGTAAAGTCTAAATTTATTAAGCGCCAAGCCCCCATTTCAATAAACCCTTTTTAAATTTATTAACAAAAAAATAAAATTTATTGATTAAAGGTAAAAGCAGGAAAAAAGGGAAATTTAAAATGATTTTTTTAAAACTTGGTTTTTCAGTAAAGGATGCTACTAAAGCAGCTGAAAAAAAGAATGTTATTATAATAGTTGATGTTTTAAGATGCAGCTCAACCATAATTTCTTTATTAGCTAAGGGAGCAAAAGAAATTTTTATAGCTAAATCTTTAAGGGAAGCTAAAGAGCTTCATTTAAAATTGAAAAATTCTATTTTAGTTGGTGAAAGACATGGATTTAAACCTAAAGGTTTTAACTTTGGTAATTCACCTTTAGAATTTACTGAAGAAGATGTTAAAGGGAAAACTATAATTTTAACTACGACCAGTGGAGCAAAAGCTATTTATGCGACAAAAAGCAATGAATTCAATTTTATAGGTGCTTTTTTAAATGTTAATTTTGTTTCTAAAGCTGCATTTGAAAAAGCTAAAGAAAAATCAACTTCAATTTCATTAATAGCCTCAGGAAAAAAGAGTGAGTTTTCACTAGAAGATTTTATTTGCTGCGGTGCGATAGCTTCAGAATTAATAAATTTTGAAGCTGTTAAAGCTGATGATGGTGTTAAAGCAGCTATTTTAACTTGGAATTATGCAAAACAAAATCTTAAAGAAATAATTAAAAGCGGAAATCATGCAAAATATTTAATTGAAAAGGGATTTGAAAAAGATGTAGAATTCTGCAGCAACATTAATGCTTTAAATATAGTGCCAGTTTATAGAAATGGAGTTATACAAAAACTTTAATCAAAATTTTTATTTCTTCCTTTCAACTTTTGCTTTATAACTTTAAAAAGAGAAAATGTTAATGAAGAGGTTTACCAAGTTTTTTAAAGATGAAAAACAATGAATTTAAATTTAATTATTAAATGGCTCCTTTCATTTTTGAAGGTGGCTGGAAACCCTTATACAGAAGCTTTTTTAGCTAGCAGCATGGGAAACCTAATACCTTTTTTCCCAATTCCATATTTAGCCTTAATTTTTGTTATTTCAATAAGCTTTAAAGAAATAAATCTTTTGGCTTTATCTTTTATAGGAGCTTTAGGAGCTGCTTTAGGTAAAATGGTAAGTTACAGCATTGGTCGTGGAGGAAGCAAGCTTCTTGGAAGAAAATATGAAAAAAGATTTAATGCTTTAAAAAAGCTTCTTGGGAAAAGCCCTATTCTTGCAGCTTTTTTAGCAGCCGCTTCACCTTTACCAGATGACATAATCTTTATTCCATTAGGATTGATTAAATATGATTTAATTAAAACTTTTTTAGCTTGCTTAGCTGGAAAATTTGTAATAACCTCTTTAACTATTTTATTGGGACGTTTTTCTAGAGAAGTCATCTCATTATTTTTTGAGGAAAAAGAAAATTACTTTATTATTGGCACCTCAATAATAATAATTTTAATTTCAATAATTATAATGATTAAGGTTGATTGGGAAAAAATCGTTGAAAAAGTTGGGGGGAAAATTGAAGGATGGAAGAAAAATATGAAAGCCTTCTATTTAAAATTCTAGCTGGAATATTTGGTTTTTCAGGTTTACTTATAATAGTTAAAACTTTATTATCTTCTCCTAGGGAGCAAGCTGTAGGTGAAGCCTTTGTAACAAAAGAGTTTATTTTTCCAACAGCTATCTACACTTTTCATTTTAAACCTGTAACTTTACTTGTAATATTTGGTTTTTTATGGTGGACTTTAGGTTTAGAGGGATTTAAAAAAGAAATAGAAAAATTTCCAAAATGGATTAAAAAACTTATATTCATTTTTTTAACTACTTCAGCTTTTGTTTTTGCTTATGAAACCCTACATAACTTTTTATTATGGATGAGCTTTTATACAATTTATCAAGGAAATTTAGATTTGCTCACTCATCAAATAAACCCGAATACTATGCCTAAACCTGTAAACTTTAATTTTATATCCAAAATATTTTCAATGTTTCTTGCTGGGTCACTTTATGGAATTTACTTTTTCCATAAACTTCTTAAAGATAAATAATCAAATATAATAAACCATATTTTGATTATTTCCTAAATTAATTCTAGCAATTTTCTTTTTTTCCTTTTTTCCTTCAAAAATTAACTTTTCTCCTCTAAATCATATAGAGTAAAACCGGTTTTTTATCAATGGGATTGCTTTTTCAAAAAGAATAAGCATAATAGTTGCAATAAGCAATTATACATCATATTTCAAGAATGTTAAAATAATCCAAATTTTAAATTAATTTTATTTAAAAAGCAAAAAGGAAAATTCATTTTTGTTTTAGCAAAAAAGTTTTTGCATTCATTTTATCTCATGTAGGAAGCGATTAGTTTTATTCCATAAGCTTCAGCTTCTTTTTCAGCTGTTGGATGAATCAAAAAGCCAAACATAAGCTTATATACTGGTGGTTTTAAGGTTTTTTCAAGCATACTTATTTTTTTGCAAAAATCTTTAACATCCTTTTCATAAATTCTTGATTTCGCTTCTCCAATTACTGTAATCTTTAATCCATTTTTTTCTCCTTCACCATAAAGGTTAACTTCAATTAATTCACCATTAACCTCTAAAAATTTTCTTTCTAAACTTTCAATGTTTATTTCTTCATGTCTAAGAAGCCATCCTGGCAAAACAACTTTGGCAACATCCTCAAGCGAAAAACCTACAACATCGCTTAACCTTTCTACTTGAATTGAAAGCATTTTCATAGCAGTTGATAATTCATTAATTCTTTCCTCTGTTTTAGCTTGAGCTTCAGCAAGCTTAGCAACAGCTTCCTCAAGCCTTGTAACTCTTTCTTCAGTTCGCTTTTGAGCTTCAGCAAGCCTTTCAACAGCTTCTTCAAGCCT
>CAZSNM010000013.1:0-29809 GCA_964608455.1 uncultured Candidatus Bathyarchaeia archaeon
CTTCAGCCACCTTCCTCTCCGGATAGCCTGCTGCGCTTGCGTAAATAGTGTATGTGCCTGGGGCTACACCTTCAACTTCAAAGTGGCCTTTGGCTGAAGCGTTGAAGTATCCTCTAGCTTCCACATGCCTTCCTTCAGGTGTAACTCCTACAGCCCTAACAACACCTGGCAATTGAATTGGTTTTCCATATAAGGCTTCATTCCAAGAACCGTGGCGTACAGTTCCCTCAATAATGCCGGGGTCAACCTCACCTTTAACCAGTAAAACAGGCCAATTTTCAGCAGGCATAGTGCTTGTAATCACTTGCGCAATACCGCCATTTTCCTCTGCTGAATTCATCAACGGGAATGAATCGCTAAGAAACATCTTGAAGATGTATCTGCCGGCGATTTTTGGAGCGCCCATAGCGTTAACTCGCACATAGTACCATTCCTTATAGTCATTTTTCTCAGTGAATGTAAGCGCCCAAGTAGCATCAGCCTCTATTCTTATAACCCACCAGTTTGGCCCAAATGGATCTTTAACATCAGCTCTAAAAACTGAAACTGATACGCTTTCTCCATCTATCATTGGTGAGCTTTCCATTGAAACAACTATGTTGCTTGTATCGCCCGCTTCCCAATCAACTGGCGGAATAAACTCAGGCGGAATATAAATGATCCAAGATGTATACTTATAGTCACCACTCAGCGAACCCTCAGTCGCAGTCTCGGTTGTAAAGTTTATTGCAAATATTAAGTCTCCTTTATTTATAAAGTCTTCTGTGCTTGTTAATATTGCACCGAAAGGCGCATAGGTGTTTGTTCTAAGCTGCCACCAAGTTGGCCATGGTGGTCCAGGCGGGTAAGTGGTCCAAGGTGATTGATAGCCTGGAGGCTCATTAAGATCCCCAGGTCCAGTAGCTATATCGCCTTTATACCAGTCTTTTCCGCTTCCAGGCCAAACATAGCCTGTTGGACCTGGAACATGGCCGGTTTGAGCTGTATCGCTATCTCTTACACGGTAGGGCATAGTGCCTGTAGGTCTTCCTAGGGTTGTATGGGCTTGGGTTGGAACGGCTACTAGGGCTATGCTTAAAATGAATAATGCAGCTAGCAAAGTTGCAAATATTTTTTTACTCATTTTTAATTTTTCCTCCCTTAAAACAAATTTAAAATTTTATTTTTCAGCGCTTAAAGCGCTTGAGAAAACTTTAAGGATTAAAGGGGTATTTAAAGGGTTATGTCGATTCTCGATATACTAGTAATACAAAAACTAATCTATAGATAATACAATTTTAAAAATAACTAGAAAAAATTAAAAATACAAAATTTTGTATTTTAAACCTTGAAAAGCCTTTTTCTAAATTTCAAGCTTGTATAAACGCGTTAAATCAAGCGAAGAATAAAAAGCTTATTTAAAATAATCATGTTGCATTATTGCCATTCTCAACAGTTTCAAAATAGAGGATAGATTTATAAAAATATTGTCCATACTGTCTGCTTGGCTACTAATATGGAAGAAACTTAGGCCTACTATTTTGATGTTATTCATTTGGAACTTGCAAGTTTTAAGGTGTTAAATGTTAGCGTTGTTGCTATAGTATGATGAGAGATTTAATGAAGCGATAAGCAATGAAAATTAATTTTAATAAGCTGGAGTCAACTAACGTATAAAAGGACAAAATTGAGTGGTAAACGCTTTAAAGATTGGTTTTCAGAGGGCTTTTAGAAGATTTATCTATAGCTAAAATTCTTTTAAGAAAAAAGAAATATGCAGCTTCATGTTTTCACTCTCAGCAAGCAGCTGAAAAAGCTGTAAAAGCTTTATTATTGTTTTTTGGAAGGTTTGAATTTGAATATAGCGTATCTAAATTGCTTTTAACCATGCGAAAACTTGAAATAAAAGTAACTAATGAGCATATTCAATACGCGAGGATTTTAGATAGATATCATATTCCTGCGCGTTATCCAAACGCTTTTGAAAGAGGCACTCCGCATGAATATTTTTTGGAGAGGGATGCTGAAGAGGCTGTGAAGTTCACGGGGGAGATAATTAAATTTGTTGAAAAAGAAATTAAACAAAAGTGAAGGGTTAAACGCATCAAAATTAAACCAGTTTATAAACAGTTTAGCGAAAAAGCTTGATCCATTAACTTTAATACCGCATGGTTCATTGGTTAAAGGAGAATTTGTTGATAGGCTTTCAGATATAGATATAATTGTGATTTCGTCTAAGCTTGAAAATATTGAATTAAAAAGAACGCTTTATTTTGGTTTTAAAAGAAGCCCAAAACATCTTCTTAAGGTTGATGCAACTGCTTATACGCTTTAAGAATTTCTTAAAATGATTAAAGAATTGAATCCATTTGCCTTAGATGCAGTATTTTATGGAGTTCTATTACATGATAAAAATGAATTTTGGAAGAATGCAGTTAAAGAATTTAAAAAATGCAAAAGGAAATATAATTTAAGGAAAACTGAAAGCAATGGATGGGTTTGGAAAAACATTTGTTAAAATTTTTAAGCAGATTCGCGAAACTCTTTATAGATAGAGAGGTATAAAACAGTTGATATTAATATGACTGAGATAAAGTTGTATCTAAAAAAGAATAAAGCTGCTAAAAAGAATAAAGTTTTAATATTTAATTTATTCGTTAAAGCGAATGTTATAAATGGGTAAACAGAAAATCTAAGATAGGGAATAGTTGTTGAAGCGAATAAAACATATGGGATTAGGCTCAAGGTTGCTAAAGATGCCTCATCAAGATTGCGCGTTAAAGTTATTAAAATTGAGGCTAAAAAACAAAATATTGTTAACGGTAAACCTATATAAAGGTTGAGTGGATAAGCCAAGCTTAAAACTGGAACCTTAACGCCATAAGAATATTGAATCCAACTAATTAATGAAATAGATTTTTCAGCATGAAAACTGTAAATAGCTAAATAGTTTGGGAATATAAATATTGGAGAAATTAACCCAAAAATTATGAATAGCCAAAGTGTTAAAGCAGATACAACCATGAGCTTTTTATCTCCTTTATAACAGTAATGAATAGGATAAAGTAAAGCTGTTAAAATGCTATACCATTTAATGGCTATGGATAAACCTAAAAAAATAAAGGATAAAATTTTCTTTTTACCATTAAATCGATTAAATTGAAAGCTTAATAAAAGAAAAAATAGAAAAAGTAAATCTGTTGGATGAAGTGTTATAACCCCCAGCCTTAATGTTGGAAAAGTTAAAAAACATAGTAAAATTAAAGGTGCTAAAAGCTTATTATGAATTGTTAAAACGTTATAAAAAAGAAGAATATTTAAAAGAAGAAAAAGAAAAAATATTGTTTTGAAAGCTTCCAGTGAAGGGCTTAAAGCTTTAATTAAGGCTATTAAAGATAAAGCTAAGGGTGGATAGGGGGATATGTAAGTGTCATTATCATAAAAACCTTGCAAGCCTTTATTTAAAATTCTTCCAGCTCTAACATAATCCATTTTTTCATCATAAAATTCTTTAAAACCTCTAGAAACGAAAGCATATATGTAAATGCATATTAAAACAATTGAGAGAAAAGCCAGAATTAACCTGAATTTTTCATTTTTAAAATTTATTTGTTTTAATTGGTTAATCATAAAATTTCACTTTTCCCATTCTTTTACCGTTTTTAAAGCAATTTTTAATCAAAAATAAAGTCTAAACACCATGATGGTAAAATTTTAATCTTTTTTTCTCCAATATTTTTTTCATCAAACTGCTCTAAAGTGAAGATGATTCCTTCTTTCGCTTGTAAATCCCTTAATAAACCTGCAAATTTTTTTATATCATTTGCTTCAACATTTTCTTTAACTTCTATAGGCAGTAACTCTCCATTTCTTTTAAGAATCACATCTATTTCTTTTCGATTTTTTCTAAAATAAAATTCTGCATTTAAAGCGTTTACAACATAAGTTTCTAAAATTTTTCCAAAAAACTCTTTTTCATAAAAATTATTTAAGTAAGAAAATGTTAATGATGTGGTAGCAGGATATATCTTTTTAAATTTTCTTGAAGAGGTTAAAGCTTCTTTTCTATAGTTTGAAAGAATTCTTATGGTTAAGCTGTATTTCAAGTAGTTAATATAATTTGAGATTGTTAATCTATTTTTACCTAAAGAGTTTGCAATAGAGTTTACATTAAAAATTAAGCCTGGATTAGAAAAAACAAGTTTAAGCAAGTTTTCAATTAATTCAAAATCTTTAATGCCAAATTCCAATGGTATATCTTTTAAAATAACTCTGGTTACCACAGAGTTTTTAATATACTCTTTTATTTCCTCATCTTTTTCCCAATCAATAATTTCTGGAAAACCTGCTTTTCTAAGATAATCCATAAATAAAGGTAGGGCTTTTCTTTGATATAATTCTAAATTTTCCTTTTTCACATCTAAACTTTTCATTTCCAGAAATTCCTTAAAAGTTAAGGGTTTAAGTTGAATTTCAAAAAATCTTCCAGCTAAATATTCTATTGCTTTTTTGGAAAGAAGTAAAGAGGCTGAGCCTGAAAGAAAAAACTTTAAATTTGGATAAAGATCATAAAATATTTTTATTATGGAAAACCAATCTTTTGCTTTTTGAATTTCATCCAGAAAAATCCAGAGTTTTCCGCATTCCTCAAAATTCTTTTTTAAAATTCTTTTTTCATAGGTTTCTAAAACATCCTTTAAGCTATATTTTTCTTCATCAAAAGAGAAATAAAAAATTTTTTCTGGTTCAACCTTATTTAATAGATAATCTATCAATTGATAAAATAATGTTGTTTTTCCAATTCTTCTTAAGCCTGTAAGCAAAGTTATTTGTCTTTTTTCAGTTTGCGCCAGCATTTGAGGGAAAGCATATCTTTTTTTTGGTTTTGCTAATTCCTTTCTTACTTTGCCAGTTAACCACCATTCATTAAATCTTTCTAAAATATCGATTTGCATTATTTGTATATTACAATATACCAATATTTAAGTTTTTAGTATATTATATTAAACAAATCTCTTAATTTATTAACCCTATTTCTTTAAGAATTTTTTTAAATTCCTCTTCTTTAAGCGAAGCTTTTCTTCCTAACGCGTAAATTTCCTCTATTTTCTTTTTAACTTTCATTAATTGAGTTTCAGTTGGTGTTAAACCAGTTAACTCTTCAATTTTATATTTTATAGCTGCTTTTCCAGATTGTTTCCCTATTGTTATTCTACGCTTGTTTCCAACAAGCTCAGGTGGATAAGGTTCATATGTTAATGGATCATTTAAAACTCCAAAGGCATGTATTCCGCTTTCATGAGCAAAAGCATAATCACCAACTATAGCTTTATTAGGTGGTGTAACATAACCTGTAGCTTTTGAAATAAAATCGGCTAATTGCTTTAATTTTTGGGTTTTACCCTCATATTTTTTAACATTATAGTGCATATAAAGATTCATTATAACTTTTTCTGTTTCAGCATTTCCAGCTCTTTCGCCTATGCCTAAAAAAGTTGTGCTAGCATAAATTTTATCCCAAATTCCTGAAGCTGCAATTATAGCTGCCATAGTATTTTCAACTGCATTTCCAAAATCATCATGCGCATGAATTTCTATAGATTCAATTTTTGTTTCAGCTTTAATAGCTTTAATTTTGGCTGGTATACCATTTGGTAAGGGGGCATTTGGATTAGATAAGCCTATGCCTACAGTATCGCATACTCTATAGCATTCAGCTCCAGCTTCAGCCACAGCATTAATAAATTTTTTTTCAAAGTTCCAATCAGCTCTAGTGCTATCTTCACCATGAACAAAAACTTTTAAACCTTGGTCTTTAGCAGCATATTCTACAACTTCAACAACTCTATTAAGAAGTTCATCCTCAGTTTTATCAGGCCATTTAGCTTTAAAATGAATTTTTGAAACTGGATGTGAAATTCCAATTTCATCAAAACCGCAGTTTAAGGCGTCGTCCACATCCTTTTTGACAGCTCTGCACCAACCTGCCACCCTAATTTTTAAATTTAAATCTTTGATTAGCTTTACAGCTTTTTTATCTGATGGATGATAATGATGAATTTCCATTCTTTCAACTCCAATTTCATCTAAAAGCTTAGCGATTTCAGCTGCATCCTCAGGTGTTACAGCTAAACCAGGCATTTGAACCCCATCTCTTAAAGTTGTATCATCTATTAAAGGTTCAGTTTTTAAAGAAAGTTTATTAAAGAAAACTTTGTAATCCATATAATCCATTTTTATTTCACTTCTTTCCCCAACTTATTTTTTAATCTTTTTTTAAGTTTTTCTTTTTCATTTATTTTAAAATAAAAGTCAATTTGTTTTTGGTTGCTTTTAAAATTTTGTGATTTTTCAATTTTAATTTATTTTTAGGTCTCATCTTATTCGATAAAAATTGGTTATTTAAATCTTTCATATATAAATTTTTCGTTATAAAAAATAAATATTTATAATGTTTAAAAAATATTGAATGAATATTTAATGTGGAGATGTTAAATTGAAAAATGTAAAAAGTATAGATAAGCTTGATTTGCAAATAATAAATTTACTTCAAGAAGATTGCAGATTAAGCTTTAATAAAATAGCTAATAAACTTAAAATTTCGGTTGGAACAGCCTATAATAGAATTAAAAATTTAGAAAAATTAGGTGTAATAAAAGGTTATTCAGCCATTATAGATTCAACAAAAATCGGTTATAATTTAACAGCTATAATATTAATTCAAGCTGAAGGAAAATACATTTTGGAAGTTGAAGATAAAATAGCTAAAATAAATAATGTTGTTTTAGTTTATGATATAACTGGGGATTTCGATATTGCTGTGATAGCTAGGTTTAAAGATAGATTTGAATTAAACAATTTTATAAAAAATATTTTAGCTATACCTTATGTTAAAAAAACAGTTACAAATGTGGTTCTTAATATTATTAAGGAAGATTTTAAGATTCCAAAAGTTTAAGGCTTAAAACTTCAAAAAACAATTAAAAATTTTTATATAGCTAAGTTTAAAAGCTTTTTTTAAAAAAAAGGGAAATTAAATGATGGCTTTTAGAAGGCTTAAAGTCTTTAAGGAGGCTTTAACAGCTTTATTATTTGATGTTTTAGGTTTAGCAGCTGGAGGTTTAGCTGTAGCTTTTTCCAATTTAATTTTGTTAAAGCCTTGGAGTCTAATGCTTTATCCAATGACTTTAAGCGTTAGAGGAGCTGTAAATGGTGTTTTCGCTAGTAGGCTTGGAACAAACCTTCATTTAGGCTTAATTAAACCTCAATTAAGAAAAAACACGGTTTATTATCATGCTTTAACATCCTCATCCTTAACGCTTTCCCTTATCTTAAGCTTAATAATAGGTTTAATTGTTTTCGTTATTAATAAAGCAGTTTATAACATTGAATTTAATGAAGCTTTTTTTATTTTAAGTATTTGCATAGCAACTCAAGGTTTAACAGTAATTACTGTTGAACCTATAACTGCTCTTTTAGGTTTTTTCTCTTTTAAAAAAGGTGTAGATCCAGATATTATTGTTTATCCTGTTTCATCAACGATTGCTGATATTTTAGTTACAGGATTTTACATTTTTTCTTTAACTTTAGGGTTTAAACTTGGTTTTTTTGGAAAGCTTATATTAAATCTCATAGCTTTAGCTTATACTTTTTTAACTTTATTGATTTTATTAAAATTTAAAGAGGAAGCTAGTTATTCAAAAGTGGTTAAAGAAGCTATTTTCGGGATTTTAACAGCTGCAGCCATAAGCGCTATTTCAGGTTTTTCGCTTTCAAAAGTAAAAAATGAAATTGAAATGCGTAAAGGCTTTATAACCGTTTATCCAGCCTTAATAGATACAATAGGTGATAGCGGCGCTATTTTCGGTTCCTTATTAACAACTAAATTGGCTTTAGGAGAAATTAAACCTAAATTAACTTCTATAAAAAATAATTTAAATGAGTTAAAGCAAATTGCAGCTGCCACTCTAATAATGTATATGGGTTATGGGGTTTTAGCTTCTTTAAAATCAACCTTTATAAACTTTTTCGTTGTTACCCTAACTTTTTTAATTGTTTTTCCCTTAATAATGATTTTATCTTTTTTTACGGCTGTGGCAACATGCTATAAAGGGTTTGATCCAGATAACTTTACGGTTCCAATTGAGATGGCTGTAAGTGACAGTTTAGTTACATTAGTTTTGGCATTATTAATTGCTTTAACAGCAGTTTAAAATGGAAAAAAGGGAGATTAAAAATGTTAATTAAGGAAATTGAAGAATTAATTAAAGCAAAGAAAGAAGAAGAGTTTATTTATCCTCTTTACAATAGTTATTGTCTAAATAAAATTCCAGAATTTATATTAAACCTTTTTAACATTGAAAAAAATGAGAATTTAATTTATAAATTTTTAAAAAATGAATTAGGCTTAGAAAATGTTAAAAAAATAGTTTTGCTTCTATTGGATGGTTTAAGCTATAATTACTTTATAAAAAAATGTGGAGAGCTTAATTTTTTTAATGCTATAGTTGAGAATGGTGTTTGCTTTCCTTTAACAACAGTTTTTCCTTCAACAACAACTTCTGCGCTTGCAACTATTGATACAGGTTTAACACCTCAAGAGCATGCACTATTAGAATGGTACATGTATCTTAAGGAATTTGATGGTTTAATTGTTACAATGCATTTTACACCTTTTAACGAGAAATGCGAAGATAAACTGCTTGAAAAAGGAATTAAACCAACTGTTTTATTTAATGGTGAAACAATATATCAAAAATTGAAAAGAAAAGGAGTTAAATCTTTTTCTTTTATAAACTCTTCTTATGCTTCTAAAGCTTATGCTAAATTAATGCGAAAAGGAAGCGAAATACTTCCTTTCATAAACTTTTCAGATTTAATTATAAACCTTAAAAAGCTTTTAGAATTAGAAAAAGGCTCAAGCTATTTTTATGCTTATTGGGATGCTTTAGATGCTATAGAACATCGATATGGATTAAATAATGAAGCTCAAAATTTAGAATTTAATACTTTAAACTTTTTATTAAGTAAAGCCTTAAAAAACATTCAGGAAAAAACTGCTGAAGAAACATTGATTATTTTAACTTCAGATCATGGTCAAATAACAGTTAACCCCAAAGAAACAATTTATTTAAATAAATTTAAAAGGCTTAAGGAAGGCTTTAGAAAAAGTGTTAAAGGAAAAATTATTTTGCCAAGCGGAAGCCCAAGAGACCTTTATATTCATTTAAAACAAAATAAAATAAATGAAATTAAAAATTTTCTTTTGGATAAGCTTAAAAATAAAGCAAAAATAATTGATGTGAATGAAGCTGTTAAAAAGGGATTATTTGGTTTATTAAATAAAAAACCTAAAAGAAAATTTTATGAAAGAGCTGGCGACTTAATTATTCTTCCCTTAAATAATAATACGGTTTGGTATAAGCATTTTAAAGGGGAAAAACTTCGTTATACAGGGCTTCATGGAGGATTAACCGAGGAGGAAATGATTATTCCATTTGCTGCTGCTAAACTTTCGCAAATTCAAAAGGCATTTTAAGTGTTGTATGCAATAAAATTTACCTTTAGTTATTTTAAAAATTCATTATTCATTTATATTTTATGGCAAGTTTTGAAATGGCTTTAAGTAAAAAATACCCTATAAGATTTATTGCGATTAAGCTTCCTGCTAAAATGCTTAATAAAGAAGCATATAATGGAACATTAAATATAAAGCTTAAATAAAAGCCTACAATGCTTGTAATTATTAATGTTTCTATAATTGAGGCTAGCAACCAGCTTCCTTTAAATTTTAATTTCCCAATTTTCCATGCAATAAATGAAGCTATAAAATTGGCGAGGCTTCCACCAACAATATCTATTATCCCTAATCCACCGAAAAAATTTGCTATTAAACAACCTATGGTTAAACCTATGATTGCTGACCAACCAAAAATAATTGATAGGGGAAGAAGAGCATCTGCAACTCTAACTTGAAACAATTGAAAGCTTATTGAAGATAAAGCAACTACCCCTATAGCATATACAGCTGCAAAAACAGCTGTTAAAGAAATATTAAATGTTTTGCTTTTCAAATTTTTCCTCCTTCACCCGGGGTTTATATAGCGGAACGGGGGGAGGACCCCTCACCCGCTGAAAACATTAAGACTAACTAATATATTTAAACCTTTTTAAAACAATTAAGCCTATTATTAAGGATATATATAAATCAATTAAGCTTTGAAGAGTGTTCCAAAAGGTTATTTCAACAAAATAAGCTGTAAACCATGTTAAACCTAGAAAATGACTTATAAAACTTTGAAATCTAGGATTTGTAAAAAACTCTAAAACCTGCTTTGAGCTCATTCCAAAAAATACGGGTATAGCAAAGTATAGATTAAGAAAAACTGTAGCTAAATCACGAATTAAAGTAGCTGTTAAGCTTGCTAAAATAAATAAGCGTTTATTTTTAAGCAGATTAATTGAATTTTTAGTTTTTAAAGTAAATAAAGCTGGGATAGCAACCATCCATATGCTTGCTGAAATCTTCATTAATGCACCAACCCAGCCTCCTGCAAAAGGCCCTAAAAAACCTATAAGTGGAGCGCTTATAGCCATGCAAAGTAAACTAGCTTTAAAACCGAAAAACATCCAACAAATAATCCATGGAACAGCTGTAAAATCAAGCCTCATAAACCAAGGCGTTAAAAATATTGGTGGAAAAACTTGAAAAAGAACAGATATGGGCGCTAATGCAGCTGCCCCAGTTAATTTTAGCATTGATTTACGTGAATTCGCCATATTTCATCGCCTAACTTTACTATTTAATGAAGATGCAACTTCATAATTACATAGCTAGCTTATATATAAATATTTTTGAGTAAAAACTCAAATTTGAGTAATTAAATCCATTTAGAATAAGCTATCGCTTTAGAAAATTCTAAAAATTAATCATTATATTATGGGCAAAGTATCATTTTATGTAATGGTGTACCCCATAATTTTTCATAAAGTTTTGTATCAATTGTTATGAAGTTTATATCTAGTTTTTCCGCTAAAGCCAAATATGATAACTCATAAATTGTTAAAGCATATTTAATTGAAAATTCAATTGATTTTTCCTTTACTTCCTTATAGTAATGCAGAAAACAAAGGTTATCTAAAAACTTCCATACTCCTTTAAGCGTTCTTTTTAATTCTGTTTCGCTTAATTCTTTTAAAAAATAGAATTTTTCCATAAAGCATTTGTAACCTCATAAAGTGTTAAATCAAGTATGTGAAGTTTATTATATTTTCTAATTGTTTCTTTTATCCATCCACTATGTTCTTCTGGTGTATAAAGCGCAACTATCGCTGAAGAATCAAGAACAGCTTCAATAGGCATGTTTTCTATCCTCGCGTATAAGCTCAGCTGCAGAAGTTGTTTTTCTTTTTGTTATTGATGTTCTAATTTCATCAGCTTCCTTTAAAACTCTATTTCTTAATTCCTCATTAACAAGCTCTTCAAGAAACTTTTTTACTTTATTATACCATTCTATATCGAGTTCATCAAGAAGTTTTTTAAGTTCTTTAGGAATTCTAATGCTGATCGTAACGCTCATAAACATTCACTATTTACTAATTTTGTATACAATTAATATAAACATTTTAAATAAACATAAATTATCTTATCTTCATTAATTTCCTAATTAAACACTTAAGAAGGCAAATGAAGAAATATGATTTAGGGAATAATGTTGAACCTTAAAAGATTTGAGTTAATTAAAAATCAAATTTATGAAGCTGTTATTTCAGTTTATAATGAAGATAAGGAGCCTACAGCAGCACCTATGGGTGTCACAATAATTAATAAATCAACTTTTTTTATAAAACCTTTTAAACAAACTTCTTTGCTTAAACATTTAACATATTCGAAATGCGGCGTTGCTAACTTCACTTTAAACCCATTAATATTTTATTTAACAGCTTTTAAAGAGAAAAACCCTCAAAGAAAGCTTCCCTTAAACCTTTTTAAACCAGCAAACCATGTGAATGCTCCAAAACTTAAAAATTCAATTCTTTATATGGAATTTACTGTAAATAAGATTTTAAATGAATCAATAGATAGAGCTAAGATTGAATGCAATATAACAAGGATTGAAGAGGGAAATGAAAAAATTCAACCCTATTGTCGAGGATTATTCGCGGTTTTAGAATGCATAATTCACGCTACTAGAGTAAAAAAATATTTTCTTGAAAAAAACTTTAATGAAGCTGAAAAATTAATGCAATTAATCTTTTATTATAGGGATCTTATTGATAGAGTAGCTCCTGAAACAGATTATGCTAAGCTTGTTAAAACTATTATTAAGGATTGCGAAGAATGGAGGAGTAAAGCAAGTGAAGGTTTATGTTAAATCGCCTTCAAGACTTCATTTTACGCTTATAGATCTTAACGGTGAATTGGGAAGAATTGATGGAGGCGTAGGTGTAGCTTTAAACTATCCAAATGTAATTTTAGAAGCTTCTAAAAGTGAATCAATTGTTATTGAAGGATTAATGATTAATAAAGTAAAGCGTTTAGCTGAAAAATTTATTAAAGCTATGGATATTAAGGAGGCTTTTAAAATTAACGTTAAAAAAGTTATTCCAAATCATGTAGGTTTAGGTTCTTCAACTCAACTTTCACTTTCAATAGCTTCAGCTTTAGCTAAACTATTTAACATTAAAGCAGATGTTAAATATTTAGCTGAAGTTATGGGTAGAGGTGGAACATCAGGAATAGGTATAGCAGCTTTTCAATATGGAGGCTTTATAGTTGATGGAGGACATCCATTTAAAAAAAGAGGAGGAAAAAAAGCTTTTTTACCATCTAGAGCAGCTAAAGCTAAACCACCACCAATAATAATTAGATGTGATTTTCCTTTAGAATGGGGTTTTGTAATTGCTATTCCAAATCTTCCTAAAGGGCTTTATGGAAAAAAAGAAGTTGAAGCTTTTAAGGCTATATGTCCAACACCAAGCAGCGAAGCTGAAAAAATAAGCCGTTTAATTCTTATGAAGATGCTTCCAGCCCTAAAAGAACTAAATATTAAAGAGTTTGGTGAAGCCTTAACTGAACTTCAAAATATAAGTCCCACAAAAAAAAGTTTAATGCATCCAATAGTTAAAAAATGCATTGAAAAAATGCTTGATAATGGTGCATATGGCGCTGGGCAAAGCTCATGGGGACCATCCGTTTATGGTTTAGTTAAAGGGAAAAATAAAGCTGAAAAATTAATTAAATCAATTAAAAGCTTTATTAAAGATGAAGAAAATATTGATGGAGAAGTGTTTTATTCAAATGTTAATAACAAAGGGGCAATCATAAAAATTTTAGGGTGAAAAATTTAACATTGAATGTTTTAATTGTTACAGGTAGATTAGCTAAACAGGAAGTTGAAAAATATGCTGCTGAAAGCGGTGTAAACCATCAAGTTTTAACGCTTCCAATAGATGTAGCAGCACTTATCCCATTAAAATTTATAGTAAAAGCATTGAAAAATTATGATCTTTCAAAAATAGATGTTATTCTTGTTCCAGGGTTAATTCAAGGAGATACATCTATAATTTCTAATACTCTTAAAGTTAAAGCTTTTAAAGGACCAAAGCATGCGGCAGATTTACCTATAGTCTTAAAGTTTCTTAACGAGAAAAAAATTGTTTTATCAACGGTTAAACCTGCATGCGATTTTATTAAAGATCAAATTAAAAAGGAAGCTTTAAAAAAACTAACTGTTATTTATAAAAGATTTCAAAAAACAATTGATTTAAAAAACGCTATTCCTATAGGAAAGGGAAAAAGCAGAATATTAATTTCTAGAAAGCTTCCACCTAAAATTTTAGCTGAAATTGTTGATGCCTCAATTTTAAATGAAAAAGAAGTTAAAGAAAAAGCTATTTACTATGCTAATTCAGGTGCAGACATTATAGATGTTGGGATGGTTGCTGGAGGAGGAAACCCTAAAAAAGCTGAAAAATTAATTAAATTGATAAAGAAAACGGTAAATAAACCTGTTAGCATTGATACAGGTGATTTAGAGGAAATTGAAGCGGCTGTTAAAGCTGGTGTAGATTTAATTTTAAGCTTAAATGGTGAAACATTAAAAGATGCTAAATTTGCATGTAACACCCCAATAGTTGTTACTCCAACTTTAAAAAATAATTGTTTTCCAGAAACTGTTGAAGAAAAAATTAAAGCTTTAGAAGGGAATATTCAACTTGCAAGAGAGCTTGGTTTTAAATGGATTATAGCTGATCCTGTTTTAAAACCAATTTTAACTCCAAGCTTAATTGATTCCCTAGTTGCTTACTGGAATTTTATAAAAAGAAATCCTGAAACGCCTATCCTTTTTGGAGCTGGAAACGTAACTGAATTGATGGATGCCGATTCCCATAGCCTTAATTTGCTTTTAGCTGGTTTAGCTTTTGAGCTTGAAGCAAGCATAATATTAACTACAGAGGCGAGCAATAAAACTAAAGGTTGCGTGGAAGAGCTTTCTACGGCTGTAAGAATGATGCTTTTAGCTAGAGATAGAGGGGGACCACCTAAAGATTTAGGAATAGACCTTTTAATTCTTAAGGAAAAAACTGCTAAGGATGAATTGAAACCTAAAGGTATTAAAGCAATTCATGTTAAAAGAAAGCATAAATTTATATATGATCCTAAAGGATGCTTTAAAATATTTATAGATAGAAAATCAAAAGAGCTTGTGCTAGTTCATTATGATTATAAAAATGGTAAACCTAATTTTGCCTTTAAAGATAAAGATCCAATAAATCTTTGCAGAGAAGCGATAAATAAAGGTTTAATTTCTAGATTGGATCATGCAGCCTATTTAGGAATTGAACTTATGAAGGCTCAAATAGCGTTAAAAACAGGTAAAAGCTATATTCAAGATTCACCTTTATTTTAAGACTTTTAAACTTATAAAATCATTACCGTAAACTTTAAATACAGGTATGGATCAAAATTGAATTGTAATATTTTACATTAAGTGGTAAAATTGAACAATACGATGAATAAAACAAAAATTTTAATGCTTATAGCTGTTTTTTCAGCTTTATATTTTGTTTTAAGAATGATTCCAACATTTCCCATGATAGGTGTTTCAGGAGGCTACTTTGCTTTAGCTGATGTTTTAGCCTCTTTATATGGTTTAATTTTAGGTCCATTTATAGGTTGCCTCAGCATTATAATTGGAACATTTTTAGCTATAGCAGCCGGTAAACCAATAATTTTTATGGGATTTGATTTTCTTCCAGCATTAATAAATGCATTAATAGTTGGTTTAATAATTAAAAAGCGGACGGCTTTACCTATAAGTTTAAACGCTTTGCTTTTTGCTTTATTTCTTCTTCATCCATATACAGCCATAACAGTTCCAATTAAATTTTTCAATTTTGAAGCTCAATTTTTCTTTCCATGGCTTCATTTAATAGCCTTCATAATTCTTATTTTTCAATTTAAATTAAAAGTTGCCGATTGGTTAAATAAAAGTTTGAAAGCTAAAGTTGCAGCTGTCTCAATGTTAACTTTAATAGGAACGATGGCTCAGCATTTAACTGGGGGATTGCTTTGGGAAACAATTTATGGTAGTTTTATGGGTAAGGCTCCTGAAGTTTTTAAATCAGTTTTATGGCCTGCTGTATTTTGGGTTTATCCTTTTGAAAGAATTTTCATAGTAATTATAGCTACTATAATTGGTGTTCCATTGTTAAGAGTGAAAAAAGAATTGATAAATAGTGTTTAAATAAATTTTTCGAAAAATTTATTTTTCTATTGAAATTTTTTTCCAATATTTTGAAGCATTCATTAATGCTGCTGAAGATGTTATTTTTTCATTTAACTCCTCTAATGTTAATGGTATGGCTTCTATATGAGGTTTAATTTTTTTTCTCCATTGAATTTCCTCTATAATATCGATTCTTTTTATAAAAGGTAAATTTTTAAAATCTTGAGAAACAATTATAACATCTATATCGCTATGTTTAAGCCAGTCTCCTCGAATGCTGCTTCCAAAAACATAAACAAAATCAACTTTTATTTTTTCAGATAAACCTTCTATAAGCGTTTTTATTATTGCTTCAATATTTTCTCGCATTCATTAATCACCATTTCAGCGATTTTAACAGCTTTTTCAGCTTCTTCCCTATCTACAGATTCGCTTGGTAAACCATTAGCTGCATCAGGATATCTTGTCACCGTATAATACTTGTTTAAAGTATATAGTTTTTCTTCAAGTTCATTTGATAAAGAAAAGTTTTGTTCTTTCAATAATAAATAAAGTTCAGTAACCGTATGTATTTTGGGCGGTTCCTCCCTTTTTACAACAAAAAAAAGTGCTTTAAATATTTTTTCAACAGCTTGTTGAGCAAAGAAAGCTGCTCTAAACCATCTTTTTCTTAATAAAGCATCTTTAGCATCCTCTAAATCTTCATAACTAGCTTTCAACCATAATTGAGCTTCTCTACGCATATGATTCACTATTATATTGAAATATTAAAAGTAAACATATAAGGTTTTTTAAAATATTATTAAAAATAGTTAGTAAGCTTTTAAGGAGGAAGAAAAATTTTGAAAAATCTTTTGCCTCAAGTATTTAGGAAAAGGCTTATTATAGAAGGGTTTTATGAAGCTAATATAAGTAAGGAGTTTATTAAAAAATTTCTTAGGGATTTATCTGATTTTTTAAAAATGAATGTTATAACTGAACCTTTAATTTTTTCTCCAGAAGAAAAAAGTGATGTTCATAAAGGTTTAGGAGGTTTTATGGCTTGGGTTGAATCTGGAGTAGCTTTATATACTTGGAGTATATACAAATTTTTTACACTTGATATTTATTCATGCAAAGATTTTAATTTAGAGGAAACTATAACCTTCATTAAAAAATATTTAAAGGCTTCCAAGCTTGTTTATGAAGAGGTTAAATATAGTTAAAGCGTTTGCTTTAATTCAAAAAGCTTCCATTTTTACTTTCATTTTTATTTAATTAAAATAAATTAAGGGTTTAAGTTATATGAGGTTTGCTTAATGAAGGTTATTCCAGTTGCAGATATTAAAAATGGTTTGGTTGTATGGGCTAAAATGGGTTTGAGGGAAAAGTATAAACCTCTTAAAAGTTGGTTATGTCCATCTTCAAATTTATTAATGCTTATTAAAAATTTAAGGGAAATAGGTTTTAAAGAAGTTTATTTAGCTGATTTAGATGCTATAGCTGGTAAACCTAAAAATTTTAAGCTTTACAATGAAATAAGCAAATTAATGAATTTAATTTTGGATTGCGGTATAGAGAAATTAAATGAAATTGAGGAATGCTTAAATGCAGGGGTTTACAAAGTTGTTTTAGCTACTGAAGTTATGCCAAGCCTTGAATTAGCTAAGGAAGCTGTTAAAAAATTTGATTTAAACAATATTGTTTTAAGTTTAGATCTTAAAGATGGTGTTGTTTTATCGCATTTAAAAGAGCTTTCAAGTTTAAACCCTTTAAATTGCTTAAAGGTTTTTTCTAAAATTGGTTTTAAGGAATGTTTAATTATAGATGTAGCTAAAGTTGGATCCTTTAAAGGATTGGATTTAACGCTTCTAGAAAAAATAAAGAGGGAAATTAATTTAAAGATTTATGCTGGTGGAGGAATTAAAAACTTAAATGATCTTTTAGAATTAAAGCGTATAGGAGTGGATGGCGCTTTAATAGCTTCAGCACTTCATGAAAAATTAATTTCTTTAAGCGATCTTAAAAGCTATGGGTTTATTTAATTGAAGCCTTTAAAAATTTTGGTTTTTGAAGCTGCTTCAGCAGGTTTATTTAAAATTGAAAAAGCTAATTTAAGCATTATTTCTGAAGGTTTAACAATGCTTTCAGCTTTAACTAAAGATTTGATTAAAGCAGGATGTAAAACCTCGGTAGTTTTAAATAAAAATTTAATCGATTATCTTAATGTTAAAGCTAAAGTTTTTAAAGTTGAAAAATTAAATTTCTTTTTTTTAAAGCGGATAGCTAAAAATCATGATTTCACATATGTAATAGCGCCTGAAACAAACAATATGCTTTCAAAAATTCTTGAGAATCTTGAAGGTTTACATTTAAATTCAAGCATTGAAGCCGTTAGGTTAACCTCAAATAAAAAAGCTTTAGCAGCTATTTTAAAAGAAAAGGGCTTGAATACACCTAGAATTTTTAATCAAGAAAACTTAAAGGATTTAAATTTTCCATTAATTGTTAAACCTTATTTAAGCAGCGGATGCGAAGGTTTAAAAATAATTAAAAACCTTAAAGAATTAAAACAAGCTTTAAGCTTGCTTAAAAATAATGTGATTATTCAAGAGTTTATTAAAGGTGTTCCAGCAAGCGTTTCTTTAATTTCAAATGGATTAAAAGTGAAAGCTTTAGCCTTAAATAGGCAATTTATAAAATTTAATAATTCAGAATATTTAGGTGGTTTTACACCTTTTAATCATAAATTAAAGTTTAAAGCTTTAAAAGCAGCTGAAAAAACTGTTAAAGCTTTTAAAGGTTTAAAAGGTTATATAGGTGTCGACTTAATTCTTTCAAAAAATGGCCCTTACATTATTGAAATTAACCCTAGATTAACTGTTTCATATGCAGGTTTAAGCAAAGTTTCAAAATTTAATTTAGCAAAATTAATTATAGCTTCAAGTTTAGGAGAAAATGCTGAAGCTAAATTAAATTTTAAAGCTTCATGCTTTTTCCGAAAAACATTATTTAAAAATTTAACTAAAGAATTTACTTGGAAAACAACATGTTTAAAAGAGTTTTTAACTCCACCTATAGGTGGAGTTAAAAACTTTAATGAAGGCTATGGTTTTATAGCTGTGATGGCAAATAACATTTTTGAAGCTGAAAAAAAATATTTTGATTTAATTAAAAAGATAAGTAATGAAGTTAAGGCGGTTTATAAATGGTGAAAGTTTTAGGTTTAGATGTTGGAGGAGCAAATATAAAAGCTGCATATATAAAAACAGAAAATAAAATTTTAAAAGATGTTAAAGTTTTAACAGAATATTTTCCAATTTGGAAGAGGGGGAAAGAAAATTTAGAAAAACCTTTAAAACAAATAAAAAATAGTTTTTCAAATATTGATTTGCTAACTTTAACTATGACAGCTGAGCTTTCAGATGCTTACTTTTCTAAAAGAGAAGGAGTTTTGCATATTCTTAATGTTATAAAAAATGTTTTTTCAAATATTGAGGCAAAAGTTTTAAATGTGAAAGGTGAGCTTTTAACAATTGAAGAAGCTAAAAACAAGCCTTTAGAAGTTGCTGCAGCAAACTGGTTTGCTACAGGATGGTTAGTTTCAAAATTAAGTAAAAATTGCATAGTTATTGATGTTGGAAGCACAACAACATCAATAATTCCTGTTTTAAATGGGAATGTTGCTGCTAAAGGAAAAAATGATTTAGAAAAACTTATTTTAGGAGAATTAGTTTATACAGGAGTTTTAAGAACTAACGTTGCAACTATAGTTTCTAAAGTTCCTGTAAAAGGAAAACTTGTTAATGTTTCCTCAGAGTTTTTCGCTCAATCTGGAGATGTTCATTTAATTCTTGAAAATATAAATCAAAATGATTATACGGTTGATACTCCTGATGGTAGAGGTGTTTCGTTAAATGAGGCTGCAGCTAGATTAGCAAGAGTTGTATGCGCTGATTTAGAGCTTTTAACATTTAATGAAGTGAAAGCTATTGCCAAATATGTTTATGAAGCTCAAATTGAACAAATAGTTAAGGGATTAAAAAAGGTTGTTAAGCATTTTCCAATCCTTAAATTTAAACCAGCTTATGTAGCTGGGTTAGGTGGAAAAATTTTAGCTTGGAAAGCTCTTGAAAAAGCAGGTTTTAAAACTTTAAGAGAATTATCAAGTTTTATAGGTGTGTCAGAGGCCAAAGCTGCTCCAGCATTTAGTTTAGCACTTATGGGAGCTGAAGCTTTAGAGGGTGAAATTAAAAAATGGAGGCTGTATTAAAGCTTGGAGGGAGCTTAATTAAAAAACCTTTTCAACTTAAAAAATTATGTATTAAATTAGGTAGGTTAGCTAAAAAAAAGCGTTTAACAATTGTTCCAGGTGGAGGAAAATTCGCTGATGTTGTTAGATTTCTTGATGAAACCTTTAAGCTTCCAGCTTTAAAAGCTCATGAAATGGCTATTTTAGCAATGGATTTATATGGGCTTTTTTTAGCAAGTTTAACTCCAAATTCTCAACCAGTTAAATCATTAAGAAAATGCATAAAATTAAGTTGTAAAGGCATTTTACCAATAATTTTACCCTATGAAACTTGTGTAAAAGCAAATTTTAAACCTTCCTGGGATGTTACTTCAGATACTTTATCAGCCTATATAGCTTCCCTCTTAAAAGCTGAAAAACTAATTTTAGTTAAAGATGTGGATGGCATTTATGATAAAAAGGGAAGGATCCTTAAAGTTGTTTCTTTAAATTGGCTTAAAAAAAATAAATCTTGTCTAGACAAATTTTTCCCAAAAATTATAGAAAAAGTCAGGATTAAAAGTTATGTAGTTAACGGTTTTCATCCAGATAGAATAGAAAAAATTTTATTAAATAAGGAAGCTTTATACACGACAATTAAACTTTAACAACTTTAAAAAGAGATTTTACTTTTTCACTTTTTACTCTTCCATTTAACCAATTTGCTGTATCGCATATGCTTCTTCTTACACCTATTATATCGGCTTTAAGATTTTTAACTTTTTCAACGTCATTTAAACCTAATGAGCCAGCTAAAGCAACAGTTAATCCATATTCATGAGCTTCTTTAACCAAATTTCTTAACTCTTCGAAACTTAAATAGTAAAAAAGGTTTTTTGAAGATTTATTTTTTATATCTATAAGTATTCCATCAGCTTCAGCTTTTTTAGCTATAATTGGAAGATTAATGGGATTTAATAAATCTAAAAAAGCATAATCAGCATAACCGCAAATTATAACTTTTACTTTTGAATAAAAATTTTTAACTGCTTTAACTATCCAGCTTGCCATTTTTAAAGCTTCATTAACAGTTTTTACATTGTAAAGACCAGCTTTCACATAGTTTACACCTAAAGAGGCTGCGCCTAAAGCTGCTAAAGAAGCTGTTCCAGGTAAATTAGGTAAATCACCTATAGTTGCGCTAACTTCAACTTTTTCTTCAGCAAGCTGAACAATTTTTTTAATTAAAGTTGGATGCGCAGCGCCTAAAGCACCTTCCTTAGGATTTTTAACATCTAAAATATCGCATCCACCTTTTAAAGCTTCTAAAGCTTCAAATTCATTTATAACGCTAACAAGAAGCTTCATAAAATAAAGATGTTTAAAACCATGCTTTTAAATCTTTATATGATTTAAAAACAAGATATTTTCATTTGAATTTGCAAAAACATAAATAAGGATGATAAAATTGATTTGATAAGGTGAAGTACTTTGGAAACATTGCTATTAACAGATGAAGAAGTTAAGCAGCTTCTTTCTATGAATGAAGTTCTTCAAGCTGTTGAAAACGCTTTTATTGAAAAAGGCTTTAAAAGGGTACAAATGCCCCCTAAAGCTTATATTTTTTATTATAATCATGAAGGCGATTTAAGAGTTATGCCTTCTTACCTTGAAAAATATGAGCTTTCCGCAGTTAAAATTGTGAATTCTCATCCAAAAAATAGGGAAAAATATGGTTTACCAACAGTTATGGCGATAGTTATTCTTATAGATCCAAAAAATGGTTTTCCCCTAGCAATAATGGGAGGAAAAACCTTAACAGAAATGCGAACAGGTGCTGCAGGAGGTGTAGCTGCAAAATATCTTGCAAGAAAAAATTCGAAAATTGTTGGAATTATTGGTGCTGGTGCTCAAGCTAAAACTCAATTAGCCGGCCTTATTGAAGTATATAAAGGATTTGAAGAAGTAAGAGTATGGAGTCCAGATGAAACTAAAGAACAATTTATAGCTGAGCTGCAGCCTAAATATGTGGATGTATGCAAAATTATTGCTGCAAAAACTATAAGTGAAGCTGTTGAAAATGCAGATATAATTGTTACAGCAACTCCATCAAGACAACCTTTAGTAATGAATGATATGATTAAACCAGGGGTACATTTTAATTGTATAGGAGCTGATGCACCTGGAAAAGAAGAGCTTGATCCTAATATTCTAAAAAGAGCTAAAATAGTTGTTGATGATTTGGAACAGGCGATTCATAGCGGAGAAATAAATGTTCCATTAAGTAAAGGAATAATAACCAAAAAGGATGTTTATGCAGAGTTAAGCGAAATTGTTATAGGATTAAAACCAGGTAGAGAAAAAAATGAGGAAATAACAGTTTTTACTTCAACAGGTTTAGCAATTCAAGATGCTGTAACAGCAGAAATTGCTTATCATAAAGCAATAAAGAAAAATATAGGAAAATTTATTAAGCTATTTTAGCTTATAAAGCTAAACAAAGCAAAAACTACTTTTAAACAATAATTGTTTTTCATCCAAGTTTATTTCATTATATTATGGTAGGAAAAGAGGGAAATATTAAATATGCTTCAAATAATGATTTTAGGTTCCGCTGGAGCTGGAAAAACAAGTTTAACAGCTAAGTTTGGTGAATGGTTAAGTAAAGAAGGTTTTAAAGTTATTTATGTGAATTTAGATCCTGGATGCATTTTTTTACCTTATAAACCAAATTTTGATATAAGAAAATACTTTACTGTAAAGGAGCTTATGGAAAAAGAAGATTTAGGGCCTAACGGCGCCATGATTAAAGCTTCAGAATTAATGCAAGAAAACATTAAAACATTTTTAAGTGAAATCGAAAAATTTAAAGGAGATTTTATGCTTATTGATACTCCTGGTCAAAGCGAAATATTTGTTTTTAGACCTTCAGGTCCATTTATAGCAAAGGAATTTAGTTTAAAAGCTCCTACTGTAGGCGTTTACCTTATAGATCCTTTCTTAGCTGAAACCCCATCAAGCTTAACTTCAGCCTTTTCCTTAGCTTTAGCTTCTCAACTTAGATTGGGAATACCGCTTATTTTAGTTCTTAATAAAGCAGATGAAATTAAAAATGAAGATTTAGAAAAAATGATTTCAAACTACGATTATTTAAGGGAAAAAGTTATTCAAGAAAATGTAGGCGCCATAAAGGATTTAGCAATTCAATTAATTGAGGCTTTAAAAAATTTAGCTTTCGCACAAAGATTAATAAAGGTTTCAGCTAAAACAGGCGAGGGAATGCCATACCTTTTTGATTTAATTCATGAAAGCTTATGCGAATGCGGAGATTTAACTTGAAAAATTAACCCTTTAATAATAATTTATTAAAGCATGCTTCAATAAACTTTTCTCTATGCAAGTTTGCAAAGTTGATTTTAATAATTAATATAAAAATTTACTTTTAAAACGCTGGTTTTAAAGCATTTGAAGCTAAAAAAGAGGAAAGGTTTTACGCAAATAACGCTGCAATAAGGCTTTCTACACCTCTAGCAACAATAGCTGATACATCAATGACTATAGAAGTTATCGTTATTCCTATGGCTATGTTGCCATTTTTAAACTCAACCCATTCATTAACGTCTTTAGTTAATTTATTAAGAACTGAAAGCCCTTATACCGCATAACCATTAGCGGGAACTAAAGCGATAATAAGTTGAATAAAGTCGATGACAATACCGGCTAAAAGTCCTAAATAATCCAATGATTTCAGTCCCTATAATAACAGCTACAGATATGAATATATAAGAAATTTGAGAAGAAATTGATTAGTATTAAGCATTCAACAATATACCAGCCAATCCTAATCCATTGAATAAGATTTAGGAGAGATTTATAATACGCTAGAGTTATTCATACAATGCTACAACAATTATTTTATTAAGCCTTAAGCTGCATATCTAAATCTCTATAGAAATATTTAAATTCTTTAAATTCTTTCTTATTTTTGGTGGGTTTATTGGCGAGGAAGGTTGCTGAAAAGGTTCCAACTTGGATTTCAAGGTTTCTATTACCTGAAATTAGAAATATAGTGAAGAAAGAAGTTTCAAACCAAATAGCCATATTAGATGCTAAAATTGAAGAGAGAACTAAAGCTTTAGATACGAAAATCGAGGAAAGAACTAAAGCTTTAGAGGTAGAAATCTCAGCCTTAAGAAATGAAATGAATGCTAGATTTGATTCAATAGAAAAAAGGCTACCGCTTATAGAAAGAATAGCCTTAATAGAAGCTAGAATAGAAAAGCTTGAAAAGCATGTAGGAATTCATTAACAACAAGCTGCTTATGGCTAAAAAGCTTATAAATAGCTTTATTTAAGTGAATTATCTTCCTTATTGAAATGGGCTTTCAGCGTTATCGAAGGTTTTTTCATTTGGATTAGCATAATCATAAAGCCTAGCAACAAAGTAAACTGTTAAAGAAAGTTTATAATCGATTGTTTTTGTTTTATACCTTAATAGCCTCCAAAAGCCTTTCAAAAGCATGCACAGCTAAATCATCTTCCTTTATATAGAAGTTTGGCCTACTTTATTAAGGCTTAAAACAATTCGATATTGCTATTCTAAGCGCTTTTCTCAAGCTTTATACAAATAGCTTTTAAATCATTTATATTTAAAAGAAATTTTAGATGAATTAACCGCTAAAAGAATTTGTTTGTTCCAATTGCGGTAAAAATAAAAAAATCAAAAATATTCCATAATGAAAAGGAATTTAAGATGCTGCTTTATTTGCGTAAATGCTCTTTTAGCAATTTATGATTTTAATGAGATTCAGTTAAATAAAGAGAGCTTGAGCAAGCGAAAGCTTGGCGTATGGAAGTATCGCGAGTTTTTGCCTCAAATTGATGAGAGAAATATCATTTCCATTGGCGAAGGTGGAACATTCCTTCATAAATGCGAAAAGCTTGCTGAAAAACTTGGTTTAAAGCTTCTTTACGTAAAGAATGAAACAACAAATCCTACAGGGTCCTTCCTTGATGGAAGAGCTACAGTGGAAATCTCTTGGGCTAAAAATAATAGGAGCAAATTCAATTTCTTGCGCAAACTTTTTCAGGAAACTTTGCTGTCTCGATAGCTGCCTATGCGGCTAGAGGAGGATTTAAATGCACAATTATTATACCTTCAGAAAGAGTTAAAGAGCTAAACCTTGGAAAGCTTTATCAGATAATTGCTTATGGAGCAAAATAATTGAAGATTCCCTTAAAGAAGCAAGCAAAATTCAAAGCTATCAAGCTGCTCCTAACGATCCATTTTTTGCTGAAGGAGAAAAGACTATAGCTTATGAGATATGCAAGCAATTGAATTGACATAGCCTAGATGAAATAATTGTTCCTATGGGTCATGGCGAACATTTATCTATGATTTGGAAGGGAAAATGAATTCTTTAATCTTCGGTTTAATAAAGGCTAAAGATACAGCCATGATTGAAGTTCAAACATCTAGCTTTTCACCAATAGTTAATGAATTTGAAGGGAAAAGAAGGATCAGCTTCCTAAACCCATAGCCTTGGATGTAGCGATGGAAAATCCGCTTTATGCTCAATTGGCTATAAAATCGATAAAGAAATCTAAAGGCATAGCCTTAAGCGTATCTGATGATGAAATATTTAAGGCTATGGAAGTGCTTGCAAAAATGGAAGGAATTTTTGCAGAGCCTTCAGCTGCTTCAACGATTGCTTGCGCAAAAAAGCTTGTTGATGAAGGAAGTAATTGATAAAAGTGAAACGGTAAGTTTGCATAATAATCATTTTTATTCATCTATAAAGGCCTTGCTTTAGACCCATCATTTAGAGCTTTGCGTTATGGGCTTAATAAGCCTTCTTGGCATAGACCTTAAGCTATAAAAGAAAGGCTTAAGTGCTAAATAGCATCTGTTTTATTTATTTCTTTTAACGTCAATATAGTTGTTTAATTCTAAAAGTATATTAGGAGGGGCTTAGATACATTTATACTATGTGCACCTTGATAGCTCTATACAGTTTTCTTCCAAGCTTTCCAATAATAGCCCTTCATAATAGATATGCTCCAATAGATTCGCATTCAAAAGGGACGTGGATAGGATTTAATGAGAAAGGGCTTTTTGCAGCAATAACTGATCAGCATACGGAAATAAAATCCAATCCTTATAGAAGTAGAGGTAGCACTTTTAGATATTTTAGCATCGTTTTCAAAAGCTTCAGAAGCCTTGAATTATTTAAAGAAGGGGCTTCCTAAGGGTTACAGGAGGGGCAACTTTATCTTAATGGACTTTGAAGGAGCTTTTCACATAATTTATGATGAAAGATTGGAAGCCGAAGCCTTAAGTTCAGGTACGCATGTTTTTACAAATCTAACAATTAAGGAATTGGGTTAATATGAAGATATCTCAAGAGATTTGTTAAAAGAGATGGAGATAAGAAAAAGGCGTGCTTTAAATCTTGTCACCAATTTGAAACCTATGAATCGCTCAAGCTTATAGCTTCAGATCATGGCGATGAACCTAGTAGAAGTTCCATATGCTACCATGGTGATACAGATTGGTATATGTCATCCTCAACTATAATGGCCATTGCGAATAACTTAAAAGATTCTAAGGTTTTTACTGTCAAGGAAATCCATGCAAGAATAAATTCATTGATTATAGCCATGAACTTTTTGGCAGCACAACAAAGCTTTCAACAAAGTCTAGGAGGCTTTCAGGCAGAAGAATCGCTCTTTGTTTAACTGGTAGCGTAGCATCCATAGAGGCTCCGAAGCTTGCTAGAGAGCTGAGGAGGCATGGAGCAGAAGTTACATGCTACATGACTCAAGCATCTGTAGATTATGGCATAAGTCCCTACGTTATGGAATGGGCAACTAAAAGACCTGTTATATCAAAGCTTACTGGAATAGTTGAGCATCTTATGAGTTACGATCTTGTAGTCGTATATCCAGCAACTTTGAATACTATAAATAAGATAGCTCAAGGTTTAGCCGATAATGCTGTTACCACTTTATGCGCTTCTACAGATCCTACAAGATTGCTGATTGCTCCAGCTATGAGCTTAAGGCTTTATAAGAATGCGATTCTTAAGGCAAGTGTGGAGAAACTTGCTAAGATGGGCGCAACCTTTGTTGAACCTAGACTCAGCGAGGGAACCACTAAAGTTGCCACAGTAGATACAACTGTAGATCATGTTATAAGGTGCTTATCAATTAGCAGGCTTAAAGGAAGAGGCATCCTTATATTAACCGGTCCAACAAGATACGATCTGGATCCTATCAGACATATATCCAATAAGTCTACAGGTAAGCCAGGATACTGGCTTGCTAAGGAAGCATTTTATAAAGGTTGTAAAGTTAAAGTCATATATGGACCATGTTCTGTAAGCTTTCCAAGCTATATACCGAGTGTGAATGCTTATACTACGGAAGATATGCTAGCAGCAACTCTTAAGGAACTTGAGAAAGAAAAGTATGAAGTGGCTATATTTTCAGCAGCTGTGCTAGACTTTAAACCAACTACATATTCAATGGAGAAGGTTAAGTCCGGATCCTCATGGCGCATAGAACTTGAACCTACAGTCAAGATTGTAGAGGAAGTTTCTTGCAGATATCCAGATTTAAAGATCGTGGGATTCAAGCTAGAATATAAAGTATTAAAAGAAGAGCTTATAAAAAGGACACAGGAAGAACTTATGAAGATACGAGCATTCCTAATGGTAGCTAACGATCTGTCAGAAATTGAGGGAGAATGGTATCCAGCTTGCTTAATTAACCAAAGAAGAGATATTAAGGGGTTTAAGGGCACTAAAATGGAATTGGCGAGAGAAATCTTTAATGAAATCGGGGGAGAGATGATCCATTGCTCTATGTGAAAATTATGTATTCAATCAAAGGATTGAGTTGCCAAGATTGTCTCACAATTTCGAAGAAAGTTAATTAATTAGCTTCTAAATCTTCTTTCTACATTAATTTCAGATCCTGATCGCTTATTCTTCTAAATTTCAGATGGACCTTTTAAGCGATTAAAGATAGATTGGTATAGTTCCATATAAAAGCAGCATTTATCCTTCTTTTCAAAAAAAGTAGACTATAATCATGTCTATAAGAAATCCTGCAGCTAGATTTGTAAAGAAAGATATTATTCCTATGATTATTACTTGAGCTAATTCTATTCTCCTCATCGCTGTTACGAATTTTCCAAGTTCTAAGCTAGCAAATAGAAGCATCGCACCAATTATTGATGCTGGAAAGGCATTAAAAATGGCTGCTATAGATTCAGCAAAAAAGAATGCCAAAACTATTTCGCATATCCCTTCCATTATCATTGCACCACCAGTTCTTCCTCCAAAGAAGTATTGGGAGGCGAATCCTTCAGCTCCATGGCACATAGGGATCCCTCCTATGAATGATGAAAAAACGTTCATTAGACCCAATTCATTGCTAAACTTTTTTCTTCAATTCTTCTATTTGGAAGGCGTTCGTTTACCGCTAAGCATGTGGCCAATATAGCGTTAGAAAATGTTGATAGTATTTAAGCGAAAACTGTTGTTAATAGATTCAAATTTACATTCTTAATAGATGGAATAAAAAGGGAAGGCAAATAGAAGCCGATTGTTATTTTTATGCTTGGATTAAAAAAGAAGACCAAAGCTAACCCTAAAATAAAAACAGCAATAGCTGAAGGTAAAAAGCTATTCTTTATTAAAAGAATAATTAAAAATATAGAGATTAAGGCTAAAGGATAGTTATGAAAGCGGTTATTCTTTTATTTTTTCAGGCGTTAAAACAAGCTTTTGATAGCTTTTTTCATCCAAATAGCCTTAATAGCTGGATTAAGCTCAAACCAAGGCTAATATTACCTTTTTTTAATAAAAGCCTTAGCAATTTTTTATAACCTTCTAAAGCCTTTAGCTTCATAATCTGGACTTTTTACATAAGTCTTTTATAGGCTAAGCCTAATTCATGAAGAATTTTGGCTGAGTTTTGCTAATCTTTATGCCTAATTCTTCGCTTAAATCTCAAAAGCCTTCAATCGTTTTTTAAATATCCAAAATGCTTTAGGGCTTTTTAAGGCTATTTTTTCTATAAGCTTTCTATAAGCCTTTTTTCCTTTTTGTCAATTCTAGGCTTTTTTCCAGGATAAGGCTTTATTTTTAGTCCTTACTGATATCCTGAACCATTTTTTATTAATTAGGCATAGAAGACTAAATTATGAGTTTAAACCATCTCTATATAGCCAGTGAATAACTTGGAATTGAATTGCAGTTCACATCTATCCATTAAGAGCATGTTTCAAAACCTTTATTTGAAGCATTTTGCCTTTAAGTCTTATGGCAAAACCTGAAGGTGTTTTAACAGACAAGTTATGGCTTATTATTGAGCCTCTACTTCCTAAGGAGAAGCGTTTAGGAACGTCTTGAAGGCCTATGACGCCCAATAGAAAAGCTATGCTTGACATAATTTACGTTCTTCTCAATGCCTATCCATGAAATGCTTTGTCTAAGGCGCATGGCTCGCCTTCTACATGCTGGAGAAGGCTAAGGGATTGGTAACATAAGGGTATTTGGAAGAAGGTTTGGAAAATATGCTTAGAAAAGGCAAGTCAAATATGCGCATAGCCTTAATCGATAGCTTACCAATTCAGGCTCAAAAAGGCTTAACAGCCTATAAAATAGCTTACCGCTTGCAGCTATTGCTACATCAGCCAATGTCCACGAAAGCAGTATTCTAAAGAGTTAAAATTTTGGTAAAACAAAAATTAAACTTTATGAAGAAGAAAATAAGGATTTAGTTATAGCTTTAAAATAGATTTGGGCCGGTCGTCCAGCCTGGTTAGGACATCCGCCTTACACGCGGAAGGTCGCCGGTTCAAATCCGGCCCGGCCCACCA
>CAZSNM010000014.1:0-29137 GCA_964608455.1 uncultured Candidatus Bathyarchaeia archaeon
AATTCTTCATCTTTAGTTAATTCTTTGCTTAACTCTTTTTCTTTAGCTATTTTAAAGACGCTTAATATTTTGGCGGGCCCGACGGGATTCGAACCCGCGACCTACGGGTTAAGAGCTTCAGCCATTTTAAAGTCCGCCGCTCTACCTGGCTGAGCTACGGGCCCACAATTAATTTTAGAAACATTAAATATATTTATAAGGATTTTCTTTTAAGGGGTTTAAAGCGGCGATGTTAAAATTTATTGGGTTAGGGCTTTATGATGAAAAAGGCTTATCTATTTTAGGGTTAGAGGAAGCTAAAAACTCAGATGTTGTTTTTGCTGAGTTTTACACAAGCTTTATGCCAGGTTTATCTTTAAATAGATTAAAGAATCTTATTGGGAAGCCTATTCAAATTTTATCAAGAAAGGATGTTGAAGAAAAAGGTGAGGAAATTATTTTAAAGGTTGCTAAAGAAAAGGATGTAGCTTTTCTAACGCCTGGAGATCCAATGAATGCTACAACCCATATAGCGCTTAGAATTAAAGCTGAGAAAATGGGTATAAAAACAAAATTGATTCATGCAGCTTCTATATTTTCTGCAATAGCGGGAGTTACAGGTCTTCAAAGCTATAAATTCGGTAGGTCTGTGTCTATTCCCATCGCTAATAAATTTCCTATTTCTGAAACCCCATATAACGTTATAAAAATTAATAAAGACCTTGGATTGCATACATTGGTTCTTTTAGATTTAGATGTTGAAGCTGGAGTTTATTTAACTGTTCCTGAAGCTTTAAAGCAACTATTGATTGTGGAAGAATATAGAAAAGAAAATGTAATTAATTTAGATAGTTTCATTATTGTAGCTGCTAGATTAGGAGGTGCAACAATGGAGGTAAAAGGCCTTTTAATTAAGGATGCTTTAAATCAAAATTTTGGTAAACCACCTTTTTCAATTGTTTTTCCAGGAAAACTTCATTTTATGGAGGCTGAGGCTCTTCAAGTTTTAACCGGCGCCAAAAAAGAGTTTTTAAAGGGGAATCTTTAATGAAAAAATGTAAAGATAAGGCTGAAGCATACATAAAAAAAATTGAATCTGTATTCATTAAAGTTAAATTTAAGGATTCGCGAAGAGAGGTGAATGAAATATTTGATTATGCAAAAAGATATTGGTTAGATGCTAAATATTTCTTTAATGAAAAAGATTTTGCTTCAGCTCTTGCATGCATTTCATATGCTGAAGGAATTTTAGATGCATTAAGGCTTTTAAATTTAATAGAGTTTAATTGGGAGTAAAAGAGAGTGGGTAAAAAAGTTTTAGCTTCAGGAACATTTGATTTACTTCATTATGGTCATTTAAAGTTTCTTGAGGAAGCTAAAAAAGCTGGTGGAGAAGGAGCTGAATTAATAGTTTTAATTGCTAGGGATAAAACTGTAGAAAAAAGAAAGGGAAAAAAACCTGTTATTCCTGAGGATCAAAGAAGAGCTTTAATTGAAGCTCTTAAACCTGTTGATTTAGCCATTTTAGGTTATGAAGAATTAAATTTTGAAAAGGTTCTTGAAAAAATAAAGCCTGATATAGTTGCGGTTGGTTACGATCAAGAAGATATTTATGAAGTTGTAAAAAAAATAGTTGAGGAAAAAAAATTAAATATTAAAATTGTTAAAATTGGACGTTTCGGTTTAGAAGATTTAAATAGCTCCAGTAAAATTAAAAGAAAAGTTATTAATGAGTGGGGAAAACAATAAAGGAAAGTTTATCACCATCCTTTAACTTTAAGGTTTCCCTTAAATTTACTGGCGCAATTATTTCTAAAACATCATCTCCATAATGGCTTCTTAAAGCTGAAATAACTGCGCCTTCAATTTTATTCTCTAATAATGCTTTATAACAATTTACTGGTCCAAAACTTCTTTTACCATTAGAAAAACCTTCAATAACTATGCTTGGATAACATTTAAGCAAAGAAACTTTTTTTAAATAGCATTCTTCAATTTTTACATTTAAGGTTCCTGGATAAGGATTAAACCCAAGCTTCTCTATAAATTGTTTTTTATAACCAGGTTGAGAAATATAATAGGCGCCTTCACCTAAACCTGTAAAAACTTTTCCTTCAAATTTTATTTCGCTTGGTTGAATTTTTAAGGTTTTTTCCAGTAAAGCTTGAATTAAAGCTAATTCTTTATAGCCTTTAATTGTAACTTTAACAGCTTCTCCTTTAGAAATTTTAACTGTTTCTACTAAACCAAGCTTTTTTAACTCTTTTAAATGCCTAGAGAAAGTTTGCTGCGGTATATTAAATTTTTTTATTAAAAAGCTTGAGGGGGCCTCTTGTTTATTTACTTCAATTAAAGCTTCAGCTATTTTTAATAATGTAAAAAATAAATAAGGTTTTAACATCGCTTCAACCTCAACTCCTGCTTTTTTCTTGAAGCTTCCTCATGAGCTAACTTTAAGGGTTCTGGAAAACCTTTAGGAGAACAGTGCTTAACAATTTTTACAGCATCTTCAAGAGAGATTTTGTTTCCAACGCTAACATAAACTTTCTTTTTTTCATTAAATTTTAAAACGTAACCTATTAATTCATCATTAGTATTAATCAAAAAGTTTTCTTTTTCTATTCCATATAAACGATTTTTCGCTACACCTATTGTAGGTTTATTTAAAATAAAGCCTAAGTGGCATGCTAAACCAAACTTTCTTGGATGGGCTAAACCATGTCCATTAACAATTATAACATCTGGATTTAAAGATAAAGCTTTTAAAGCCTTAAACATTACAGGCAACTCCCTAAAAGCAAGAAAACCTGGAATATATGGAACATTTACTTTAAATATTGAAAAAGCTTTTTCTAAAGGTTTAAGTGTAAAATAATCTATTGCAACAGCTGCTCCAATTCCCAAATCTTTTATATAGGCTGCATCAACTCCAGCTATAACTTCAACTTTTTTAAACTCGCTTTTTCTAGAAATAAATTTAGCAAGGTTTTCTTGAATTTTTAAAGCTTTTTCTAAAGAAAACATTTTTTAATTTTAAGAAAATTTTATTGGTTTCTTTAATTTGCTTAAAAGAATTACTCTGCTTTCTTTTGATTCATCAATTATGTTATATGAGGTTTTTTCAGCAAGCCTCCTTGAAAAAGCTTTTACCTCTTCATAACTGGGCATATTTTCAAATTTAAGCCTTAACCTTGAATATCCAACAAACATGTAGGCTTTAGGCTCTATATAGGTTGGTGATGCTTTTTCTATTAACTTAGCATAACCATCTAAATCCTCCATATTTTCTCCTTTAACAAGCGTTAAACGAATTACAGTTGGACATTTAAAACTTGAGAGCAACTCTAAACTTTCATTAATTTTATCCCAAAAACTAATGTTAACTGGCTTGCAAAGATTCATAAAAACTTTTTTATTTGGAGCATAAATTGATAAGTAAAGCTGGGTAGGCTCTTCTGAAAGATTTTTTAAAACTTCAGGTTTAGTACCATTAGTCACTAAAAAAGTTGTAAAGTTTTTTTTATGAAATTCTTGGATGAGCTCGCTTAATTTAGGGTAAAGCGTTGGTTCTCCATCTAAACTTATAGCGGCATGCTTAGGGTTTAAAGCTTCAAAATATTTTTTTCCATCTATTTTACCTTTTTTAACTTGATCTTTATATCCGCTTAAAATTCTTCTTTGCGCTTTTATACATTCCTCAACAATTTCTTCAGGATCACTCCATTTTTGAATTAAAAAATTTAAAGGAGGCTTTAAATCTTCATTAGGATGAATTCTCCAGCAAAACTTGCATTGCATATTACAAATTAAGCTAGGTGTCATTTGGATACATCTATGACTTTGAACTCCATAAAACTTTTGTTTATAGCAATATCTATTTTGAGTTAAACTTTGGTGAAGCCAACGGCATTTTTTAACAGCTGAATGCTCATTAATTAATTGATATTTCTGTTTTTTAAATAAGGTAATTAATAAATGTTGATTATAACTTAATTGCATAAAGGATCAACTTAAAATAGCTTAAGCAAATGGAATTGTTTCCTCTTTAATACCATCTTTAGTGATTATTAGTAAATCTATACCGTTTCCGCTTCCAGCATCTCTTGAAACGGCTGCTTTTACAGCTTTTTTAACTAATTCTTTAGCTTCTTCAACAGTTAAATTTTCTTTATATTCAGCCTCAAGAATTCCGATGGCTAATTCAGCTCCAGTTCCAACAGAAGCATATTTATCTTCAATTACTGAACCTAATGGGTCAAGAGCGAAAAGTTTGGGGCCATTTTCATCTATTCCACCAATAATAATTTGAGTGATATAAGGGTAAAGCCTATTTTGAAAAAGAAGATTTCCTATAAGCTTTGCTGCAGCTCTAACAGAAATAGGAATATTTGCTTCTAAAGAATAAAGGTTTAAGTAGGCTGCTGCTTCCTTAACTAAGATTTGCATGTCTCCAACTAAACCTGCACAAGCAGCACCAATTCTATCAGTAATCTTAAACACTTTTTTGCTAGTTTTACTCATAACAAAATAACCATAAGAAAATCTTTTTTCTGAAGCTAACACTACTCCGTCAGCGCATACTACTCCTACAGTGGTTGCTCCAGGGATATAAGGAATCATTTGAGACATAATTTAAACACCTCAACTTTAAACAGCTTAATTTTCTTAAAGTTTAAATTTAACTAAGCTTGAATTATATTTTCTAAAAGTTAAATGTTTCGATTTTAAAAATGCATCCTTTAAAAAATATTTTAAACAAGCTTTTTTGGAGTGAAAAAGAGAATCCTGAAAATTATAAAATTATTTATATTCATAGAGGGGTTCCAGGAAATCTTAAAAGTTTAAATGCTTCATGCATAACTAAAATTGGTAAGTCTTGGTTTTCTTTTAAAGATAATGAAGAAGAAAAAATTATCCCTTTCCATAGGGTAACTTTAATTGTTAATTTAAAAACTGGAGAATATCTATGGCGGAAAAACCTTAAATAGTTAATCCTATCCCTTTAACAGAGATTTTTCCCGGTGTTCCCAAATCCCCTTGAAGATTAAATTTAACTCCTGCAATTAACTCTGTAATCTTTAGGTTTGTTAAGGTATGAAGAGTGATTTTGGAAACAGTAACTTCTGAAAAACCATTTGCCACTGCTAAATAAGGAATTATAATATCGCCCATATGCTTATCTAAAGCAGCTTTAGAATTTATTTCTTCAATTAAGGTTTCTGCTGCTTCTTTACCAACCTGCTCTGCAGGTTTTCCTTTTTCTCCAATTGAATCTGCCCCTAAAATTGCTCCAGAATTTGATTTTGCGCATAAAGTTATTCCGCTGCCTGGCCCTAAATGAAAATCTTTTTCAGGTTGATACCATTCTAAATCTATTTTAATGTTTTTAAACCCTTCATTTTTAAGTTTTTCTTCAGCTGATTTAGCTTGTCTTTCAGCAACATGCTTAGGTAATTTTACGCAATGGCTAAGCCCATAAACCCCTTTTATTTCACCTCTATCTATTAAAGTTAAGCTTTTAAGCTGTTTTACAGGTTCAATAATCATTATGATTTTTCCACCACCTTTAGGATAATGCCCTCTTTTTTCTACTGTTAAATGCGCATTATAACCCATTAACTTTAAAATTGGAAGTGTTACAAACCTAATGTAATCTATTGTTGGCGACCATTTAACATCTGTTCCACCAGTAACTGTTATTTTCATTTTATCTGAAGAAAAAGCAGCTGTAGGCATTAAAGCTTGTAAAACCAAAGATATGCTTCCAGCTGTTCCAACATCAAAATGGAATTCCCCGCTTTCTCTTGAGGAAGGTTTAAAAATAAGCTCCTTAGAGCCCTCCTTTAACCCTTCAACATAAGCTTTAGAAATTGCTGCAACAGCTTTAACACCAGCTATATGCTGAGCTTTAAGCCCTGGCGGAGACCTTTTACCTCTTACATTAATTATTTTAATTTCTTTATTCAATAATGCTGCTAAAGCAACGCTAGTTCTAACTATTTGTCCACCTCCCTCTAAAAAATCTCCATTAATAATTATCATAGGCTTTTTCCCTTTTTCTTTACCCTTTAAAATATGAAGCTTAAATATTTATTAAACATTTAAAAAAGAGTATTGAGTTTAATGCATGTTTAACATTTAAAGAGGCAAAAATATTGAGAAAAAATAATCTTACTGGAGTTTTCATTGGACGTTTTCAACCCTTTCATTTAGGGCATTTAGAAGCTGTAAAATATGCTTTAACAAAAGTTAATCAATTAATTATTGTTATTGGAAGCGCTCAATATAGCCATACTTTAACTAATCCTTTTACAGCTGGAGAAAGATTAATGATGATTAAGCTAGCTTTAAATGAAGCAAAAATAAACTGCAATAAATGCCTTATTATACCAGTTGAAGATGTAAATGTTCATTCAATTTGGGTTGCGCATTTAAAATCTAGGCTTCCACCCTTTAATGTTGCCTTTTCTAATGAACCTGTTACATCTAGATTACTTAAAGAAGAAGGTATAAAAGTTGAAAAAATACCTTTTTTTAACAGAGCTTTATATTCAGCTACAGAAATTAGAAAAAGAATTTTAAAGGGAGAAAATTGGATGGAACTTGTTCCAAAATCTGTTGCGCAATTTATAAAGGAAATTAAAGGAGATGAACGTATTATAGAATTGGGTAAAAGCGATAAAATTTAAAATTTTTCGTTTTTTAAATTTAAATTAATTATGGCTTTTTTAAAGCTATTTTATCGCCAGATTTAATTTTTAAAGTTTTAGCAGCATTACCTAAGTTTACAGCTAATTCTAAAAAACCATGGCTTCCAATTAAAGCTAAAATTTTACCTTTTTCAACATCAACATAACTTTTACCAAATTTAATTTTGTATATTTTATTTTTAACCTTTAGATTTATCCAATCTCCTAAAGAAATATTTATCATTTTTAAATGGGAAACTGTTGCATTAGTTATTATGTTTCCAAAAGAATCTATATAAAGTATTTCACATAAAATCTTGTTTTTTTCAACTTTAGCTTCAATAAATGAGGGAACTTCATATTCAGTTATTTGCTTACCAAACTCTTTAGGTGAAACACCAAGAGATAAATATGCTGCTACCGGTGCAAATATATCTCTTCCATGAAAAGTTGATGAAACCTCCTTTCTAAAATATTTAGGATTTAAAATTTGATATACAGCTGTTATATTTTTTTCTTTTGCCGCTAACATTAACACACCGTTATCTGGACCTATAAAAAAGTTTCCTCCAGCATCAACTAAAAGAGCTTTTCGTTCGCTTCCAACTCCAGGATCAACAACCGCTACATATATTGTTTTTTTAGGAAAAAATTTAGCTGCTAAATACAATATGAAAGCCCCTGCTTTAACATTAAATTTCTCAACTTCATGAGTTATATCAACTATTTTAGCATTTTCATTTATAGATAAAATAACACCCTTCATTTGTGAAACATAGGGATCTCTTAAACCAAAATCAGTTAATAAAGCAATTATGCTCAAATTTTCATAAACCTCCTTTCCTTATTAATCACGAAAAATTAATTAGGAGGAAGAAGATTTTAAAGTTAAAAAACTTGAAGGGTGAAAAATTTGGAGAATGATGAACCTGAATTAATAATGCTTCCTGGACCAACTAATGTTCCGCAAAGAGTAATGAATGCCATGATAAAACCTATAATCAACCATCGTGGACCAAAATTTAGAGAATTCTATAAGGAATTAACTGAAAACTTAAAGTATGTTTTTCAAACAAGCAATGATGTTTTTCCTTTATCCTGCTCTGGAACAGGTGGAGTAGAATGCGCAATTTCAAATATTGTAGCTAAAGGAGATAAAGTAATTGTTCCTGTTAATGGAGTTTTTAGCGAAAGGTTAGCGCAAACAGTTGAGGCTTTTGGAGGAGAAGCAATAAAAATTCCTGTGGAATGGGGTGATGCTGTAACTCCTAAGCAAATAAAGGAAGCTTTGGAGGCTGGAAACATTAAGGCAATAGCTGTTGTTTGGAATGAAACCTCAACTGGTGTAACCACAAGATGCTTAAAGGAAATTGGGGAAATCTGCCGAGAGCATGATTGCCTCTATATTGTAGATGCTATCTCCATTTTAGGAGGAGATCATTTACCTGTTGATGAATGGGGAATCGATATTTGCATAGCTGGAAGTCAAAAATGCCTAATGACACCTCCAGGATTAGCAGCAGTTTCAATAAGTGAAAAAGCTTGGAAAGTTATTGAAAAAACTAAAGGTACAAAATTTTACTTTGATTTAATTAAATATAGAGAATTTGCTAAAAAGTTTGAAACTCCTTATACACCAGCATTACCTTTGTTTTTTGCTTTAGGTGAAGCGCTTAAAATGATTAGGGAGGAGGGGCTTGAAGCCAGATTTAAACGGCATGAATCCTGCGCTAAAGCTTTTTATAATGCATTAGAAAAAATGAATTTAACTCTTTATGCTAAAAAATCTGTTAGATCAAATGTTGTTATAGCCATTAATAATCCGCCTGGAATAACAGATGAGCAAATTCGATCAAAGCTTTTAAAAGAGCATAAGGTTGTTGTTGCTGGAGGAATGGGTAAACTTAAGGGAACAATGTTTCGAATAGGTGTAATGGGAACCGTAAATGCTTATCATGTTATTAGAACAATATTAGCTTTAGAGCAAACATTAAAGGAGCTGGGTTTTGAATTTAAATTTGGAGAAGGTTTACATGCTGCTAAAGAAACATTAGCTAAAGAAAAACTTCTTTAAAATTAAATTTAAATTTTTTAAATAATCATTTTCTAAGTATTAAATAATGAAGATTTTAGCTTTTGCTGATATTCATGGAAGTTTAGAGGCAGCTGAAAAAATAGCGAAGTTAACTTTAAATAGTGAGGCAAATGCAGTTTTAATAGCTGGAGATATAGCTGTTAACGATTTAAATTTAGCTGAAAAAATTTTAGAAAAAATAGTTTTATCCTTTAATAAACCAGTGTTTTTTGTTCCAGGAAACATGGATTCTAGCTCTTTAGCTTTTTTTAAAAGCGATAAAATTAAATGTATTCATGGAATTTGCGAAACAATTGAAGATTTTTCAATTATTGGTGTTGGAGGCGCCACCTCATTTCTTTCTACACCTTTTGAACTTACAGAAAAAGAAATAGAGATAAAGCTGAATGAAGCTTTTAAAGCTTATAAGCAAGGAAATCTTATTTTGCTTTCTCATGCTCCACCAAAAAATACTAAATTAGATAGGGTTGGAGTAAACTTGCATGTAGGAAGCATTGCAATTAGAAGATTTATAGAAGATAAAAAGCCGATTTTAGCGGTTTCAGGGCATATTCATGAGGCTAGAGGCTTAGATAAAATAGGGGAAACCATTATAGTTAATCCTGGACCAGCTTTTCAAGGATACTACGCTAATATAGAGGTTTCTGAAACAAAAAAAATTAAGCTTGATTTATTAAGTTTTTAATAAGCAATTAAATAGGTTTAATATGAATATTAAGTCAAAGAGGGAAAATAAATGAATGAACAAATTGAAATTAAAAAAGGAGATTTTGCCTTAATAAATTATGTATGCAAAGTTGAGGAAAGCGGAGAAATAGTAGATACCACTATAGAGGAAGTTGCTAAAAAAACAGGGCTTTATAAGGAAGGTAGTAAATACGAGCCTTTATTCATTATTGTTGGTGAAGGATGGGTTCCTAAAGGTTTAGATGAAGGTTTAATAGGCTTAACTGTTGGAAAACCAACAGTAATTAAGGTTCCACCTGAAAAAGGTTATGGAGAAAGGGATCCATCCAAAATAAAGCTTATACCGCTTAGAAAATTTAAAAAAGAAGGGGTAACTCCAACTCCAGGAATGCGCATTGAAATCGATAATAAACCAGCTTTAATAAGGGCTGTAGGCGCTGGAAGAGTTCAAGTAGATTTTAATCATCCTTTATCTGGAAAAACACTTATTTACGAAGTTTCCATAGAAAAAATCCTTAAAGAAGATGTTGAAAAAGTTAAAGCTTTAATTAGCAAGCATCTATCTGATGTAAATGGAGAAAAATTTAAAGTAACTTTTGCAGAAAACTCTATAGAAATTGAAGTTCCTGAAGGAGCCTTTTTTACAGATGGACTTCAACTTGCTAAAAGAGCTATCGCATTTGATATATTAAAGTATTTTAATCAAATTAAAAATGTTAGGTTTATTGAGCAGTATGAAAGGAAAGGCGTTGAAGGCGAACAAAAGCAAGAGGAAACCCCAAAGGACAAGTAACTTTTTTATTGATTAACTCAATTATTTTGCATTTATCTCCATTTCGCAATCCTAAAGGAGCACATTTAACATAATTTTTGCATAAAATATTTTTGCATTCAATTGGATGAAAATCCATTATTGCTTCTAAAATAGCTTCTTTAGAGTAAATGCAAGCTTTAATATTTGCCTCTTCAACCTCAACCAATTTTCCACCATTAAAATGTATTTTGCATTCCTCTATACTTTTTTTTAAAACTTTTTTTATAATATAAAGTCTTCCTGCTTCTAAGCCCTCCATACAAACCTTATAATATTTACATTTAAAACATAAGGTTAAAGGTTGATTAAAAAGAAAAATATAACCTGGCTTAGCTTGATTCCTTCCAATAATTGTTATTTTACCCATATTTAATCCTCGAAACATTTTTAAGGAAGAACCACATTTATAGTTTTGAAAACCATTTTTTAAATTTTTAACATTTTCCTATTTTACAGTTTTTAAGGAGCAAAAACAAAAATGGAGAAAAACCCAATTGATTCACTTCAAAATATTTTAAAAGGAACGACAACTATAGGCGTGGTTTGTAAAGATGGTGTAATACTGGCTACGGATACTAGAGCTACAATGGGTTATTTTATAGCCCATAAAAAAGCTAAAAAAGTTTATAAGATAGATGATCATATAGCTATGACTATTGCTGGAGCTGTTGCTGATGCTCAAACAGTTGTTGAAATATTGAAGGTTAATTCAAAGCTTTATAAATATGAAAGGGGAGAGCCTATGCCTGTTAATGCTGCAGCTAGGCTTGCTGCAAATATACTTTTTTCCTCAAGATACCTTCCTTTAATGCTTCAAGCTATTATAGGTGGGATAAGCGATGGTAAACCTCAACTTTTCGCTTTAGACCCTCTTGGAAGCTTAACTGAAGAAAAATGTGTTTCAACAGGTTCAGGTTCACCAGTAGCATATGGAGTTTTAGAAGCTGAATTTAAAGAAAATATGAGTGTTAAAGAGGCTCTTCCAATAGTTTTAAAAGCTATTAAATCTGCTATGAAAAGGGATGCCGCAAGTGGAGATAGTTTTGATGTCGCATTAATAACCTTCCATGATGGTTATAAAGAGCTTAATGAAAAAGAAAAGGAAGAATTAATGAAGAACTAAATGTAAAAATTTATTACTTGTTTCAAATTTAACCTTTCAAAATAACTTTTAAAGAAGGTTTCAAATTGCGCAATCAAAATAGTAATGGATATGCTAAAGTTAGAGAATGCATAATAGATTGTTTACCAAAAGAGGCTGAAGTAACTAGGGTAGAGTTTGAAGGTTCAAAACTTGCTGTATATGTTAAAAATGCAGCTATGCTTTTGGAGCAAAACTATATAATATCCGATATAGTTGCGCGTCTTCATAAAAGAGTTGTAATTAGATCTGATCCATCAATAAGGGTTCCTAAAGAACAAGCTGAAAAAATTATAGAAAACCTTGTACCAAAAGAGGCTGAAGTAACCTCTATAGTTTTCGATTCAAATTTAGGAGAAGTGATAATTGAAGCTAAAAAACCCGGTTTAGTAATAGGGAAAGAAGGATCGGTGCTTCAGGAAATTGTAAGGAATACGGCTTGGAGACCAAAAGTTATTAGAGCTCCATTATTACATTCAAAAATTATAGCTTCAACAAGGCATATTCTTTATTCCGAAAGTGAAGAAAGAGTTAGAATTCTAAGAAATGTAGGAGAAAGAATTTTTAGACCAACCTTAACAAAGCAAGGAAGCGTTAGAATAACTTTTTTGGGAGGATTTAAAGAAGTTGGTAGATCAGCAATTTTAGTTGAAACAGAAGAGAACTGCATTCTTTTAGATTGCGGAATAAAACCAAGCAATCAAGATTCGATGCCTTACCCAAGATTTGATGTAGAACAATTCAATTTGGAAAGGTTAGATGCAGTTGTAATTACGCATGCTCATGTAGATCATTGTGCTATGGTCCCCTTCCTCTTTAAATATGATTATGATGGTCCAGTTTACTGCTCTGAACCAACAGCTTCCCTAATGCCTCTTCTACAGTTGGATTATTTAGATGTAGCCAGTAAAGAAGGTTCTTATGCACCTTACGATCAAAAAGATGTTAGGGAAGAAGTTCTTCATATAATTCCATTAAAATATGGTGTAGTAAATGATGTAGCTCCAGGAGTAAAGTTAACTCTATATGATGCTGGGCATATTTTAGGTTCATCAATTGTTCATCTTCATATAGGTGAGGGATTTCACAATATAGTTTATACTGGAGATTTTAAGTTTGGTAAAACAACTCTTTTGGAGCCGGCTACATCAACCTTTCCAAGAGTTGAAACTTTAATAATTGAAAGCACATATGGTGCTCCTGAAGATGTTATGCCTGAAAGAAGCGTTGTTGAAGCAAATTTAATTGAAACATTAAATGAAGTGTTAAAAAATGGGGGGAAAGCTTTAATACCTGTTCCAGCTGTAGGAAGAGCTCAAGAAATAATGATTGTTTTAGATAATTATATGAAGAATAAAAAGTTGATTGAAGCTCCGATATATATAGAAGGAATGATTTCAGAAGCTACAGCCATTCATACTGTTTATCCAGAGTATTTGGCTCACTCTATTAGAGATCAAATTCTCCATAAAAATATAAATCCTTTTCAATCAGAATATTTCACAATAGTTAATCATCCAAGCGAAAGAGAAGAAATAATTAAAGGTGGACCATCAATTATAATGGCTACTTCAGGTATGCTTGAAGGGGGCCCAGCTATAGAATACTTTAAGCATTTAGCACCTGAAGAAAAAAACGCTATAATATTTGTAAGCTATCAAATAGAAGGTACATTAGGGAATAAAATAAAAAATGGATTAAAAGAAGTTTCTTTAATAGGCGCTGGTGGAAAAATGGAGTTAGTTAAAGTTAAAGCTAGAGTAGAGTTTATTGAAGGTTTTTCAGGCCATTCAGATAGAAATCAACTTTTAAATTTCTTAAGTAAAATAAAACCTAAACCAACCAAAATAATAGTTGGTCATGGAGAAAGAAAAAAATGCGAAAGTTTAGTTGCAGCAATAAATAAAAAGCTAGGTAAAGCAATTGCTCCTGAAGTTTTAGAAACAATAAGATTAAGATGAAAACAGAAGGTTTATTAGCTTAATTTTATCTAATTTATTAAACGAAGAGCTTTAATAGATTTTATTTCATTTTTATATATGAGGGAAAATGATGCAAGCTCAATCAACCTATATGAAAACTACAATTTATATTAAAGCTGTTCCCTTACGCTATTTCTCAGATGTTGAAAAAATAAAGGAAGAATTGAAAAATGGCAATATTATTCTTATAGTGAAAATAACTCCTCTAGCTAAAAAAAGTATCGAAGATGTTAAAGAAGCTATAATGCAACTTAAAGATTATGTAAATAAAGAAGGTGGCGATATAGCTAGGCTTGGTGAAGAAAGAATTATTATAACGCCTCCAAAAGTGAAAATATGGCGAGAAAAAGCTAGGAAATAAGCTTCCAAATTTCATCTCCAACATAATGAAGATTTTTAATGCATTTCCCCTTTACCATTTGTTGAATTTCCTCAGAATTAATTAATGCTAATCCAATAGCAATAGCCTTTCCATATTTTTCATCAACCACTAAAACAAGAGAATCCTTTTTAAAATTATTTTCAATTTTTCTTATACCAGGCGCCATAATATCAGCTCCATTGCAAATATGGGGAATAGCCCCCATATCTACAATAACTTTAGGTAACCGCATTAAAACTTCAGAAAAAACCAAGGTTGGATACAATTCTTCATTTATAGCAAATACTAAAGGTTTATTATCAATAAAAAATATTTTTTTATTCTCTTTAATTTTTAAAACTTCAACTTTAGCCTTTCCTTTAAAAAAATCTTCAGGCAAACAATATTTGCTTAAAATATTTTTTAATAAAAGTTTTGATTCCTTGCTTTTTAAAAAGCTTTTGTAAACCATATAAATTTTATAAGCTACAATAAGCTTTAAATTAATCGTTTTAAACTTTAAAAGCTAGAAAACCATTTAAAATGAGGAGCTGAAAAATGTCTGAAATAGCATTAAATATTTTTAAAGAAAATATTGGAAAAGTAGTTTTAGTTGAACTTAAAGGAGGAAGAAGCGTAAGAGGAAAACTTTATAGTTTTGATCAACATATGAATCTTGTTTTAGAAGATGCTGAAGATATAACTGGGGAAAACCCAAAAAAAATAGGCACTGTAATAATTAGGGGAGATAACGTAATTTTGGTTTCTCCACCACCAAAAAAACCTGAAGAAACTCAAATCAAAAAACAATAAAATAAATAATGATAATTATTTTAAAGCTTTAATTAAATATAAAAGTGGCAATATATTATTTTCTAATTAAGAAGAAGGAGAGAAAAATATATGAAGGGAACACCATCCTTTGGTAAAAGAGGACATTTAAAAACCCATATACGCTGTAGAAGATGTGGAAGACATTCATATCATATTAGAAAAAAAAGATGCGCAGCATGCGGTTTTGGAGAAAGCAAAAAGATTAGAAAATATTCTTGGCAAAACAAAAAAGTCAATAAAGTTAGAATTGTTTAAGCAACTTAAAAACATTTAAATTTTAATTGATTAAAAATAATTAAATTAATAATATGGGGCCGGTCGTCTAGCTTGGTTAGGACATCTGCCTGACAAAAATTCAGGAAGCGCAGAAGCGAGAAACGCTGCAAGGTCCCCGGTTCAAGTCCGGGCCGGCCCACCATAATTTGGGTTTAAACCCTCTTTTTTAATATTCTTCTTCAAAGATTTCTTTATGAATAAAGCTAACTAGATTAAGGAATAGCAATAAGCAGCTTATACAAGTTGCTTATGCTTCAAGCAAAGATGAAATTGAAAAAAGGAAATAAAAGCTTTGATAAAAGCGAGTGAATTGCTGAAATGCAAAAATTTACTTTGCATAACATGGGATTACAAGGATGAAGCGAAAATAGAAAATAAAAAAAGTTTTACCTTTATGGAAGTGAGCCGTTTTTCTGTTTTGTTGGATATAAAATAAGAAAAGTTTATTTTTCATTAGGTGAAGAGCGCATCCGAGCTTAAGCAGCTTTCCATTGAAGAAATATTTTTCATCACACTTATTTATTCAAAGCTGAAAAATAAACTTTTTAAAATAGTTTTAGGGATTTTGAGAATCATACCATGCAACTTCATTCTCTTGCTCTGGAAAACCCAGCTCATGTGCTTTATTAAAATCTCGGGCAATAGGTATAAATAGCGTTTCACCTTCTTTTTTGAAGCTTGCTATTAAGTTTTGGCCTTCCTCAGAAATCATCCATTTAGCAAGCTGAAGAGCTCCCTTATAGTTTCTTTGAGGATACTTTTCTGGATTAACAAGGATTATTGCATAGGGGTTCAGTAGAATACTATCACCTTCAACTAGAACCTTAAGGTTTACCATTTGGTTTTTAAATGATAACCATGTGGCTCTATCCGTAATTGTATAAGCCTTCTTTTCGTTAGTCATGCGTAGCACTGTTCCCATTCCAGCTCCAGCCTCTATATACCATAACTGGATTTTGTTTGAAGGGCTCATTCCAAGCCTTTTCCATATGCTCAGCTCTAGCACGTTTGTTCCAGACTTGTCTGCACGTGAAATGAATATGGCGTTGCCCTTAGCACCTGCCTCTGCAATTCTGCGGAAAGCTTCAGTAGCGTTTGCTAAGCCGTTTATTCTCGCTGGATCATTTGCAGGACCGATTATCACGAAGTCATTGTACATTACGCCAACCCTATGGATGCCATAAGTGCTGTTTACAAATTCAAGCTCAAGCTGCCTTGAATGCACAAGCACAAGATCTGCATCACCGCGTTTAACTATCTCTATGGCTTGGCCTGTACCAACAGAAATTATGTGCACCTCAGCATTATATTTTCTTTCAAAGATAGGAATCAGGAAATCCAGTAACCCAGAGTCATAGGTACTTGTAGTTGTCGCTAACACAATGATCGAGTTTTGAGAGCGCGCATACCATTCATAAACAAACATGCCAACAACAGCTACCATTAATATTAGGGAGACAATCAAGATTTTCGGCAATCTATTCATTTTCATCATCTTTATGTTTGGCTGTATATATTATCCTAAATCCTAAAATTAAACCTAAAATGTTAATTATTACAGTAATATTAAGGTTTTCACAAAAATTTTTTCATGAATAAAGTTAAATATGTTTGTTTGCTTTTGGGTGAAAATGTTAAGCGTTTGCATAGGAATTTGGCTAGAAGCTCTAAGGTAACGGTTAATGTTTGTTTAAGAAATTTAGTTTATTTTATTTTGTTTAAAGCTTTAGTGCTGCAACTTTTTGTTAAGTTGAAACATTATAAGCATTAATAAATTTCGAAATTTATTTATATCGCTTTGTCAAAAATTTTGAGCTATGAGCAAATCTAAAGCAAAATCTATTCTTATTTTTGAATTGTTCGGCATTGTTTTAATAGTTCTTGTTGGAAGCGCTCTACACTTTACTTTCGAATTGTCTGGTGGCAATCTTTTGGTTGGAGTTTTTTCAGCGGTGAATGAAAGTGTTTGGGAACATTTGAAATTGAGTTTTTGGCCAGCGCTTCTATATGCGATTGTTGAGTATAAATGCTTAAAGAGGAAGACTAGCAACTTCTTTTTTGCTAAAGCAGTAAGCATTTATCTAATGCCATTAATTATTGTTTCTTTTTTCTATACATACCGAACACTCATTGAAGAAAACTTGATACTCGATATTCTGATTTTCATTCTAGCTGTAACAATTGGACAGTTAACAAGCTATAAATTAATGATTTGGAAAGGAAGACCAAAAATCTATACAAAAACTTCTATTATCACACTAATTTTGTTGGCAAGTCTCTTCATAATTTTTACTTTCTATCCACCACAATTGCCTATATTCCAAGATCCAATAACTAACGAATACGGAATCGCATGATAAAAATTATGATGTTATGTCGCACTTGTTGCAATACGGATGCATGTCGATTTGTTGTATAATGTGTTTGAATACAAGTTCTTTAATTACTTGAGTTCATAGTTTCTCAATACTTTTTGCTTTATAACCTTCGATTCTTCCACACTTCTGGCAAATTATATTAATGTGAAGTGTTTGGTTTAAATATAGAAAAGTAATTACAAGTTCCATTTTCTGTACCTAATCTAATCCACGATAATAGATGTTATGTCTGATAGAAAGTATTTCAAGCTAATAGCCATATTTGAATTATCAAATAAATTTATATATAACTAATGAAAAAATAAATATAATAAAATTATTAAAAATATAAAAATAATTATTTATATAGTGCGGGAGATTGTGGAAAAAGCGGGAATAAAAAATGTTGAGTAACTTGAGTTGCTTGTAAAAAATGCAGCTGCAAGAGCTTATAATATACCACTATTACACTATTCTTAGATTCAATCTTATTTGACTTGAAGATGAAGGAATCAGGAAATCGAGAATTGCACACAGTGAAGATCGCAACCACTTTGAAGCTCGTTCCCCGCATATATGAGTTAGGAGGCAACCGGAGGATATGAAAGTTTTCCATGATATGTCGGCATGTCCATCGACCAAACTACCTAAGAATCCAACCGATGTTAAGGTGATATTAACGGTTTTTGTGAAAGCAGAAATATGTGCAGTTAGAAGATACACTAATATTTGCAACATGATTGCTGGAAAAGACCATCGAATCTATGACTTGGCTCAATCAATTCTTAATGAAGAAATTGAGCATGAATCTTTGAATTCCTGGGCGAAGGCCCTTCTGAACATTTTATGCGTAGAGGCAAGCATTCACTGTTTGTCTCGAAATTCCTAGAATAAAGCTGGAGTTTTGACTGTGGAAAAATATACTTAATTAAGTTTAAAAATTTTTAAACCTTTTTTCCATTTTTAAAATAGGTTTTATCATGAGCTTAGAAATAATTTGGTTTGGTTTGGTAGCAAGCTTACTTGCTGGATTAGCTACTGGTGTAGGTGCTTTACCAGTGTTATTAATGAGAAGGGTTTCAGATAGATTATTGAATAGCATGCTTGGTTTCTCTGCAGGCATTATGTTGGCTGCCACATTCTTCAGTCTCTTAGGCCCGGCTATAGAGTTAGGTGGTGTATGGATTGCAGTTTTTGGAATCATGCTTGGGGCGGTTGCGTTACATCTGGCGGATCGTTTTATTCCTCATTTTCATCCAGTATCAGGTACCGAAGGACCTTCTTCAAGGCTTTCACGAGTGTGGCTCTTTGCTTTGGCCGTTACTATTCATAATTTCCCTGAAGGTTTAGCTGTTGGAGTGAGTTTTGGAGGCGGAGATGTAACGACAGGGCTTGTGGTCGCTATGGCTATAGGTCTTCAAAATATGCCTGAAGGCCTTGCAGTTGCACTTCCCTTGTTAGGAGAAGGGTATAGTAAACGAAGATCTCTTTGGTATGCAACATTAACAGGATTAGCTGAGCCGGTTGGAGGTTTCTTAGGTGTTACACTTGTATACATTTTTCATTCCATTCTGTCATGGGCACTTGCTTTTGCAGCGGGAGCTATGCTATTTGTGATCAGTGATGAGGTAATACCAGAGACCCACAGAAAGGGTTTTGAGAGAGGAGCCACTTTCAGTCTTATTGTAGGTTTCATAGTAATGATGCTACTTGACTGCATCCTCACTTGAAGAGTCTGAATAATGAGTGAAACTACAGAAAAAGAACAATCTACTATAATGAAAAGGTGTTCGATTAGCTGTGGCTATTGAAAAACTGTATATATTATCCTAAAATTAAACCTAAAATGTTTTAATTTATTTTACAACAATTGTTTTGAATGCAATTGTTAAACAAATAGTTGACAATAATAGCAGTACCAATGTTTAAAGTTTGGTAACCAAACTAAAAGTTGTTTGCATCGAGGACATAATTTAGGTGTAGTTAAAGGATATAGGGATGGTTGAATGCTTTTGTTAATTGCTGGTTTAATAAAATGAATAGGTTGGTAAGGGATATGTTTTAAAGCCCCTGAACCTTTTATTACATTATTGCAAATTGGGCATCTTGAACCTTTAAGCAAATAATGGGTAACGCCAATAAGTGCTCCAAGCCAACCTCCAAACGCTAATCCAACTAAAATATCCGTGTTGCTTTTTGTTGGTTCAACCCATCTTTGACAATATGGACAAAACTCCAAAATGTTTCAACCATGCTTGGCTTTATCTTATAATAAGTATTAATAATAAAGAAACCTTAATAAGTTTTTTATTGTATAATATTTTTTATTATGAGTGTGGATGTTCTTCTTATTAATCCACCTTTACCAAGCAATTCCTATAGTAAAGAATTAGTTACTCAACCTTTAGGTTTAGCATATTTAGCTGCTGTTCTTGAAAGTGCTGGTTTCTCCGTAAAGATTTTAGATTGCCCTCCTTTAGATTATACTTATAAAGATGTGAAAAATTATGTGGAAAGTTTAAAACCTAAAATTGTTGGAGTTTCATCAACAACTTTAACTATTAATAATGCGCTTAAAATCGCTGAAGTTGTTAAGGAAGTTTCAACTGAAATCAAGGTGTTTTTAGGCGGTGCACATGCATCTATTTTAGATGAAGAAACACTTGCTAAATCATTTTATGTAGATGGTATAATAAGAGGGGAGGGTGAAGTTACCTTTCTAGAGGTTGTAAAGAAAATTAAAGAGGGAAAGTCATTAAACGATACTTTAGGTTTAACTCTTAAAGTAGACAATAAAATTGTTAGGTTTTCCGATAGACCCTTAATAGAGGATTTAGATTCTATTCCTTATCCCGCCAGGCATCTTCTACCTTTAGATAAATATAAAGCTTTTGGTATGAAGTGCCCTTCTGTAAGCGTTTTATCAAGCCGAGGATGCCCCTTTAAATGCAAATTTTGCGCTGTTAAAAGGCTTTTTGGTAATAAGTTTAGAGCACGCTCCCCAAAAAATATTGCAGAAGAAATAAAAGAAATACGTGAACGTTATAAAGTTAATTATATAACGTTTGTAGACGATATATTTACGCTTAATCGTGAAAGAACAGTCAAGTTATGCGATGAAATTAAAAAACTTGATGTGATTTGGGATTGTGAAACAAGAGTTGATATGGTTAATGAGCAGCTGCTGAAAACCATGGCAAATGCAGGTTGCCAATCAATATTTTTTGGAGTCGAATCCGGTGATCAAAGCATTTTAAATAATATGGGTAAAGGAATAACTGTTGAACAAATTAGGAAAGCATTTAATTGGGCTAAAAAAGCTGGGTTAAAAACTGTAGCTTCTATAATTCTTTTTTATCCTGGAGAAACAAAAATTACAATTCAGAAAACCTTGCGCTTTGTTAAGGAGTTAGATCCTGATTTAGTTCAATTTTGTATTGCAACACCTTTTCCTGGAACTGAATTTTATGATGAACTTTTAAGGCAGGGTATGCTTCAAGAATTTGATTGGTCTAAATTTGATGTGCTTACTCCGGTTTTTGCACTAGATGGATTTACTGAATTAGAAATGAAGAAAATTTGGTCTGAAGCTTACATATCATTTTATCTTAGACCGCTATACTTATTTAAGAGAATGATTAAAAGGGATTGGCCAACTTTAAAAGCTTTTCTTTATATGCTTTTTAAGGCAATTAAATTAAAATTAAAGTGATAAAAATAGTGTTTCATATTGATTCTAAAATTAAAGCTGGATCCTCTTTTATTGTATCAAAAACCATGCATGTAAGTGTTTTTTGAATTCCTTTAACAGTTCTAAGCTTATCTATAACAAATTTTCCAATTGCATCAACGTTTTCAGCTCTAGCTTTCACTAAAAGATCCCAATCTCCAGAAATTATATGAACTTCTTGAACTTCTGGAAATTTTGATATTTCCTTAGCTATTTCTCTTTGGGAAATTAAAGTTTCTTCGCTTGAAGGTCTATAGGCTACAGAAATTAATATAAAAGCAAGGGTTCCTTTACCCATTTTTCCATAATCTAAAATGGCTTTATAGCCTTTAATAAGTTTAAGCTCCTCCATTCTTTTTATTTTAGCATAAACAGTGGTGATTGGAAGATTAAGTTTAAAGGCAATAGTTTTAATTGGTAACTTGCAGTTTTTCTGTAAAACTTCCAAAATTTTTATATCTTTTTCATCAAGTTTTATGGTTTGCAAATTACTCAACCTTTTTCTTTTAGAAAAAACTAAATTTATTTAATAGGTTTTCGCATAAATTAATTTTTGTTTTACTTAAGGAAGGGATTCTATGAATTCATCATCAATTTGGGAAGCAATATTTCGCAATCAAAAATGTCCAGTTTGTAAGGAAGACACTTTAAATTTAACTCAAAAAGAATATGAAATAGAATTTTATGGTCCAGCCATTTTTTTAACAGGTTTCTGTGAAAATTGTAAATTTACTTATAGGGATGTTCTTCTTTTAACTTCAAGTGAACCAAGCTTTATAAAGCTTAAAATAACAAGCGAAGAATTAAATGCTACAGTTGTTAAGTCAAGCACAGCCACAATTTTAATTCCTGAATTAAAAGCTAAAATAACTCCTGGACCTGCTTCAGAAGGATACATAACTACGGTAGAGGGAATTCTAAATAGAATTGAAGAGGCGGCTTGGTTAATGCTTTCTTCTCTTGAAGGTTTAAAAAAAGAAAAATGTATAAAATTTCTTGAAAAGCTTCAAAAAGCTAAAAAGGGGGAGGAAGAATTCAACCTTATTATTAAAGATCCATATGGTAAAAGTATAATAATACCTAAGAAAGGAAAAGTTGTTAAAAGAAAATTAAGTAAAAGGGAAATTAAAAAATTAATGAAAGTGTTAAAGTTTGAATAAAGTAAAGCTAGGTTGGTTAAATGGAACTTTTATATCTTATAACGATGTAAAATTGATTTTTGACCCTATAAGCAATAAAGGTTTAACTCAAAATGTAAAAGTTTTTATTTCTCATGCCCATTCAGATCATACATATGGGTTTTCTCTTAATAAAAATGAAAAATATACAACTCCAGAAACTAGAGAGATATATGAAAAAATTAAAGGGAAAAAAGTATATAATGTTAAGGAGGTTCCCATAGGCGGTCGAGTTAAAATAGATGATGTAGAAATAAAATTTTTAAATGCTGGACATATTTTAGGTTCTGCACAATTTAAAGTTTCAACACCAGAAAAAACAATATTGTATACAGGAGATATAAATTGTGTAGATACTTTAATTACTAAAGCTGCTGAACCAGAAGAATGCGATGAGCTTATTATTGAAGCTACCTATGGAAGTCCATTTTATGTTTTTCCTGAAAGAAATAAAGTTTATAGCGAAATGGTTAAATGGGCTATTAAAAAAATTGATGAGGGGAAAATTCCTGTATTTAAAGCTTATGCTATAGGTAAATCGCAAGAAATAGTAAAGCTATTTAATATTTACACAAATATCCCTGTTGTATGCGATTTTAAAGTTGCAAAAGTTAATAAAGCTTATTTAAAATCAAATGTAATGTTGGCATATAGAGAGGATTTCGAAAATAATATTAAAAAAGAAACTTTGGTTTATGTTTCTCCTAACCCTATTATTAATGAAGAAAAATTTGTTAAAGCTATAGTTACAGGTTGGGCTTTAAACTTAACTGAAGATGCTTTTCCTTTAAGCAATCATGCCGATTTTAATCAATTAATAAACTATATAAAAGAGGTTAAAGCGAAAAAAGTTTATGTTTTTACAGGACAAAACGAAATTAAATCTTATTTAGAAAGAAAACTTAAGGTTAAAACAGGTTTTCTTTCAGATTTAACTCAAAAAACTTTAACCTGAAAGGTATGCAATTAAACTTATAACTATTAATCCAATAGCTAGAAAAATTACTATTTCAGGCCTAAACTTTATTCCTCCAGTTTCAGCTTCAAAAAAGCTTAATAAACCTGCGCTTGTAGCAGGCATAGGTGCTTCTCTTTTACGTCTTTTTTCTCTACTCAAATTTTAAACCTCCAAAAAAATGAATAAAAAATTTAATTTTCTTTCTTAATAAAGTTTTTCATTATCTTATTCGTAAATATTCATAGGCCTCTCTAGTTGAATCAAAAGCATAATGAACTTTGCGGAAGTTCTTTCTAAATTCTATAACATCTTTTTTAACTTTTTCAGGATCCTCATTTTTAATTACTATCCGCTCCATAAATTCAGCAATTTGAATCATATCGCTTTCTTTCATTCCTAATCTTGTGCATTCTGAAAGCCCGCATCTAATTCCGCCAGGAGCTTCAAAATGCCTACCAAACTTTAAATCATAAGGCAGTAAATTTCTATTTAAAATTATATTTGCTCGCTCAAGCTTTTTTTCTATTGTTTTTCCATCCCCATATTTTGTGATATCTATTATTAAAACATGAGATTCTGTAAAGCCTTTTTTTTCTCCAAGAACATTAAAGCCTCTTTCATAAAGAGCTTGCCCTAAAGCTTTAGCATTTTTTACAACTTGTTCAGCATATTCTTTTCCAAAGGCAAGCATTTCAGCGAAGGCCACAGCTTTTCCAGCTAAATGATGTAAATGATGGTTACTTACGTTTCCAGGGAAAGTTGCACGCTTAATTCTATCAGCATATTTATTCCATGAAAGCACTATTCCCCCTTGAGGTCCAAATAAGGTTTTATGGGTACTACCAGTCATTATGTCAGCGCCTTCCCTTAAGGGATCTTGAAATTTTCCTCCAGCTATTAAACCAAGAACATGAGCTGCATCATAACATACTATTCCTCCAACATCATGAATAATATCAGCTAATTCTTTAACTGGATGTGGAAATGGAAAGACTGAAGCTCCAAAAACAACTAGTTTCGGTGGATTTTTTTCTTCCTTAGCCATTTTCTCTATTTTCTTTTTGGTTTCATCAACATCAATATTCATTTCCTCATAATTAAATGGAAGATATTCAACAACTAATCCTCTTACTGCTCCGGCTGTTCCGCCAAGCTTCATTTTCCCGTAACTTATGTGACCACCATTTGGAATAGCTAAAGAAAGCATTCTATCTCCAGGGTTTGTAAAAGCTGTATAAGCAACTAAATTGGCGCAAACACCTGAAATAGGTCTTACATCAGCAAATTCAGCTTTAAAAAGCTTTTTAGCCAACTCTATGCATAATAATTCAACTTGATCTATGTAGATGCAACCGGCGTAAACTCTTTCTCCAGGCCAACCATGCGGAAGCTTCAGTTTTAAACTGAAGCTTTTTCCGCGTAGCGATTCCCAAAATCGCTAATTATCGCTTCTCTAACCGCGGGGCTTGGAATGTTTTCGCTTGCAATTAAAGGTATGCTTTCTGAAAACCATTTATGATGTTCTTCAAGCAGCTCGAAAATTTTATCGTAATATTTTTTAGCTTCTTCTATATTGCTCAAATTTCATTTCACCTTTTTAAAATTTTTAACTGTATATTGTATAAACTCATATTTTAAAGTTTTGCAGATTTCATTAAGGTAAGGGAAGGAATCAAAATGGGAAGCCTAAAAGAGTTTCAGGATCTTATGAAAAAAATTTATTATGAAAGAGATTTAAAAAGAGGACCTTATAAAACAGCGTTATGGTTGATTTCAGAAGTAGGAGAATTTTCTGATGCTTTAATTCAATTTAATAAATCAGAATTAGAAGGGGAAGCGGCTGATATTTTAGCTTGGTTATGCAGCATTTGCAATTTGCTTGAAATAAATCTTGAAGAAGCAGCGTTTAAAAAATATGGGGGGAAATGCCCTAAATGCCATTCAATTCCATGTATTTGTAATAAAAACATTTAAAATAATAAAAAGGTGATTAAATCAGTTTTTGTTGACCATACTCTGTTAAAGCGTATGCATAAGGTTTTTTATCTGTTTCAAGTTTAATAACTTGCTCTTTAAGTAAAAGTTTTATATGATGAGAAACCGCTGCATAAGATAAACCAGTTTCCTGGCATATTTCCTTAATTTTTTTGCTACCTTTTTCTAATGCTATCAAAATTTTAGTTCTAGCAGATAAACCTGCTTTTACATTTCTTTTATTAACTAAATAGGCTTTAGGATGAAGCGTTTCCAAAACCCTTCTCCCAAAATATTTAAATTTAAATAAATTCGCTTAAAGCTTTTTGTTTTTCGCAGCTTTTAAATATAGATTGAAGCTCTATATAAATTAAGTTTAATCTTTGTCGGTAATACTCTCCAATATCATATTTTTCAACTAATTCTTTGGTTATTTCAAGATATTTTTCGATTGTTCCTTTAAATACTGTAAGCGATAATTCTCCACCGCATTTTAAACATTTACCGCATAAAGGAATTCTTCTATATTTAGAATTGCATTTTTTGCATCTAAATTTCTGATTTGAAAAAGCTTTTAAGTTACCAGCTAAATCTCTCATAAGATGTGTGGAAACAACTTTTTTAGCTACTTCTTTAGCTTCTACAGCACGGATTTTTTCTGCTAAATCCAATTGCTCAACAAGTTTTTCAAGCATAGATTTAAATTTTTTATATGAGCTTTCATGATTGCCAGCATTTATGTTATTTACCATATGAGTGAAAGGAATTTGAGCATACATTTCTTCTTTTCCTAATCTATTAAGGTATACATCAATTAAATTTGCTGCTATTTTTGAATCTATTTGATTGCAAGCATTTTCATAAAATTCTAAAGGAAAACGCTCTATAGTTTCTATATTAAATGCTTGTCTAGCAACTTCTTTAGGGTCAACAATTAAATTTAATAATATAGGAGCATCCATTAATCCTCCTATTTTTTCAGGAAGAAAAGCTTTAGAAAAGTTAAGAAGAACATCCATAACTAAGGCTATGCTATCCTCATCTCCATCACAATCTCTTCTTTTAGCAGCATGCCAAATTGGATGTGCGAAGCATACATTAGCATTTGTGAAGCCTACTATTCTTCCTAAAACTCCAACAGAAGTATGAGGAGATAAACCTATTATTAAATGTCCAACTAAATCCTCTAAGGAATTAACATTATAGAATGGGGGTAGATTATATACTTTTTCTAGAAGCTCATCAATAAATTTAGTCACTTTAATAAAGTATTCTCCACATTTTTTTGGAATAATTACATCTTGAATATTTAATTGGCATAATTGATTCTCATCAACTAATTGTTTACCATCCTTATCATATAGATATCCTATAGATTTTAGTTTCTCAATTGAAACACCGATTTCAGATGGTTTAAAATGAGTTAGCACAGCATTAGTAGCATCAAATCTAATTGTTCCATCTTTAAAGACAGATAGATCATATTTAGCTCTTAAAATTCCTTTTTCTATAGGTTCAGGAATTTTCATTTCATTTGATAACCCTTTAACACATTTAACAAGTTTAGGAGCATGAGTATTTAATAATTTGCAAGCTTCATTGAAAACTTCAGAAATATTAATGAAAGCTTTCTTATAGAAAACACTATTTTTTTTACATGAAGGACACAAATCTTGATTCGAATTTAACTCTCTATTACAGTTTGGACAGTATTTTTCAATTATTGTTAATGATCCGCAATCTTTACATATTAAGCTGAGAGAGGGTTTGTTGCATGAGGGACACTTTCTATTAACAAGCTCAATTGAAATAACCTTATTTTTTTCAACAGCTTCAATTAAATTTCTTTGGGCTCCACCAGATAATCCTATAGGGAATAAACAATGCACTACAGGTTTCATTTCTCTTCTTTTAGCCTTTTCAGGACGACCCATTCTTGCACCAATAAATGTTCCGCCTTTGAAATATATTTTAACTCCAGAAATTTTTTCTATAGCCTCCTTAATGGAAAGGCTATCTATATCTTTAATAGAAACCTCAGGATTTATACACACCCATAAGGCGGATGCATCATCATTTTCAATTAATAGTAGGTTATCCACTACTTTATGTGGAATGCATAAGTTTTCAAGAAGAAGTTTTAATTGAGGGTCATATTTTACAAAAATTTTTGTTACGAATCCATTTTCAACATTTTTTTTAGCGTTTAAAAAACAGCTTCTTAAATATTTTAAATCATTTATGGATAAAGTTTCCCAGAAGAATATATAAGCAGGGTGGAGAGGAATATTAAGCTGCTTAGAGATATATAAAGCTTCTTTAAAAGTAGGCTTAAAAACAAAAGGATCCTTTATAAAATTGAGAATCCTCTCTTTTGATATATTTTCCTCTTTTAAAATTTCCCAACCTTTTTCTTCAATAGTTTTCCTTAAGCATTCGCTCCACCATTCCTCTACAAATCCTGGTGGCAATAAAACAGCATTATTTTCTAAAAACTCGCCAAAACCTATAAGGATATCTCCTAAAAAAAGAATTTTAACAATTTTCTCTTTAATTTCTTCAGCTAACTTTATATTATCTACTTTAATCACGCTTCCATCTTTTAACTTAACTATTGGAGGTTCTATAGTTTCAACTGGAACAACTATGCCTGCTTTACCAGGCTTTTCTAATCGAAGCTGAGTTCCAATAGCTATAAAGTCTTTTAAAATCTTCATTGTTATTGGATGAATTCCTATAGAGGCTAAACCTGTATTTCTAGCTCTTCCATAACGCAATCTAAACCCATAAAATTCTGAGGGAAAAGAAAAAATAGGTCTTCCAGCTATAACTTCTTCCATAAACATAAGCCTTCGTTCAGTTTTTTGATCATTCTTTAAACTTTGAATACCATTAAGCCATTCCCAACCATTAATGCCTAATTTCTCTATTATTTTTAAAACTTTATTCGCTCTCCCTAAAAGTCCATCATTAACAACTCTTAAAGCACCTCCTCTAACTCTATTTGTTTTAATTCTAGGAAGATTTCTAAAAGATGAAACTTCAACAGGATCTGTTTCCACACCATTTACATCTATTGGTAAATTCATTATAGCGTTAAATATTACTTCATCAGAAAATTTATATTGAAAACGTGAGACAGTTCTTTCGTAAAGGCGAAGTTCCTCAAGAAATCTTTTAGCTTCAATTTGCGTAGCCTTATATCTATCTAAACCCAAAAGCCGCCTTGCATAATCAGCTACAACTAGAGTTAAAGCCATTTCTGTTCCACCAGCTGATCTGATGGGCCCAGCAAAATAAATTGATAAATATTTTGTGCCATCAAAGTTTGTTCCTTCCTCAACTTTTACTATCCCTTGTATTGGAGCAACGGTAACACCTTCATCAAGAATTGAAAGTGCTGTTCTAATAGCCTGCTCAGCAGCAGTTATGCCATTAACATTGTATTTTCCCTTTACTATTTCCTCAGTTATTTTAAATGCAGCATCTTCTCTAGACATAACTTTAGTTAACTCTCTAATTCTTGATGCGACTCCTTGAGGACCTACCGCTTTTTCTACTCTTTCAGCAATATCCATAGTTATAAGAGACTCTGGAGTTAAGGAAGGATCTAAACCTTTACTACGAGCTTTTTCAGCTATTTTATAAGCATTAAAAAAGCTTTGTTGTAAAAGGTTTAAGTAATCGTTTAAAGAGTTAAGCAATTAAGTTTCGCTCCGAAATAATTATGCTAATGAAAATTAAGAGTTAAAAAAGATGTAAAAATATTGTTTTTAAATATTTGCTTCAATTTTCTTATAGAAGTTATCAACAAACTTGCAGTAAGCATCTACAGCTTCAAAATTTGATGAAATTTCAATTGTTTCTTTTAAACCGCATGAACCACATTGAATTATAGCTGTATTAGAGCTTTTAGATAAAGTGATTTTAACAGAGGTTTCTCCACATTTAGGGCATTCAAAAACATTCGGAAGCTTTCTTTTAACAATTTTTACTACTCTTCTTTTTCGCCTTCCCAATCTTCCACACCTAAAAACCTTAATTATTAAATTTAGGGTTAAGAGGATTTATTAAGTTTGTTT
>CAZSNM010000015.1:0-28998 GCA_964608455.1 uncultured Candidatus Bathyarchaeia archaeon
AAATTGCTAGGTTGAATGATTTATCTTCTAAGAATTAAAATGCTTAATTATAATAAGGATGATGCTTCAAATTTATGAATGAATTACTTAACAAAGCAGTTAAAATTAATGTATTAAATGATTTTCAGGCTTTCCACATCTTTATACCTTTTTGCTTCATTAAGCTTTTCGATGATTCCACGATTAAACTCATCATAAAAACTAAAATCAAAAAGAATTTTGAAGCCATATATTGCTAAAAAACAATTTGGAAAACCTTCAATGTTAATGTTTTATAAGTCATATATGATAAATTGATCATGAATGAACATTTAATCTAACATTTTCTTCAATAATTTTTATACAAACAAAGTTCACAAAATAGCTAATACATATATAAGCGACAAAATCTGACCAAAAAATGTTTAAAAATACAGAAAGATTTATATACGATCTGGTAAATTCTTACTTTTTAAGGAGAAGAGGAAAAACCAGCTCTTTCTTTAAAGAAAAAGCTGAGCCATGCATCCGCCACATTAAATTTTTTGATCACTTTCCTATATAAATATTTTGATCATTTTGGGCTTGAAGAATCTTTTTAACCAAATTTTTGGGTTCTAAAACTTTTTGCATATTTTATTCATTAAGTAGTTTTAATGTTATTGTAGTAATTTGAATGTTGGTCCTGTTAAATCTATTTTTATGCCGAAGCCTTGTTTTAAGGCTTTTTTATACGCTATTTCGGCTACGGCTATATCTTGAATGGCTATTCCTGTTGAGGCAAAAACTGTGATTTCATTTTCGGATGTTCTTCCTTGTTTTTTACCTAAAATGATTTCTCCTATTTCTGCATATATATCATTTTTGGTTATTAAACCTTGAGTTAATGGTTTATTTATTTCTCCGCTTATGCTTGCATGTTCTAAATCATCAACAATTATTTTTGCTTTTTTTAATATTGATGGATCCAGCTCTTGTTTTCCAGGTGCATCAGCTCCCATAGCATTTATATGTGTTCCAGGATTGACCCATTCTTCCATTACTATTGGAGATCTAGAAGGTGTTAAAGTTGCTATTACATCGCTGTTTTTAACGTTTTCTTCAATAGTTTTTGTGGCGGTAAAGCTTAGGTTTGGATATTGCTTAAATGCATATTCAATAAATTTTTTTGCATTTTCATAGTTTCTACTCCAAACTTTAACTTCATTAAGTTTCATTATGCAATTTAAAGCTTCAAGATGCGTTATAGCTTGAAGTCCTGCTCCAATTAAACCTAATACTTTAGAGTTGTTTTTAGCTAAATATTTTGTTGCTATAGCGCTTGCAGCTGCTGTTTTCACTAAAGTTATCCATGTTGCATCTAAAATTGCTAATATAGCTCCTGTTTCAGGATCAGCAAGTATTATTACGCCTGCAACTGTGGGAAGATTATATTTTTTTCTATTTTCAGGATGAGTGTTAACTATTTTAACTCCTGAAATGTTAAGTGTTTCTAGATAGGCTGGCATAAATCTATGATCTCCATTATACTTTTCATAGAAAAGAAAAGATTTAAGAGGCATTTGAACTTTATTAAGATTTTTATCTTTAAAAGCTTCTTCTACAGCCCTTATTGCTTCCTCCATTGTAATTAATGCTTTGATCTCTCCATCTCCTAAAATCAAAATTTCCATAAGTAAAACTCCATGCTTAATATAAGAAAAAAGAAAGAAATTTATATTTTATCTTTTTTCATAGGGGCATTCAACACAATAGTGACGTCTAGGACATTTAACAACAATTTTGCCATTTTCATACTCAAGTAAATATGCATCCAGATGCATTAAATTGCAATGTATACGTTTAGATTTAACCAAAATTTATCCCTTAGCTTTGGTAAGCAATGATTTTAATTTATTTATACGTTCTTCCCTTTTTTTTCCTATTCTTGAAAAAGTCCATGATACATCAGGTACTAAAGCACCTATAGCATTGGATGCATCTATAAGAAATTTTTGAATTTTTTCCTCCATTTCTACAGCTTTAGATAAGGCGGTTGGGTAATCAGCTTTTTCAGGCAATTTTATTTCAATTGAGTAATTATCGGTATTAAGGATTTTAATAAAGCATGCTTCAAGTTTATCGCTAATTACACTATAGTAAGCTCTTTCAATAGATTGCTTATTCATTTTATTTTCTTTAGCTAAAGAAAGAAATATATCTTTATTTTCTGGATGTTTTTGAGCCATTTCCTCATAAAGCTTTGCTGATTCCTCCTCTAATTTTGTTGCATAACTGACAACAGCTGAAGCTGTAATAAGCTCCATCTTTTAAAACCACCTTTGAATAACGACTTTTCTATCTGTAAAGAAGTCTATAGCTTCTTTTTGGCCATGAAGAACACCAAAGAAAGATTGTTTCATTCCTCCAAATGGAAAGAAACTCATAGGAGCAACTATTCCAACGTTGATGCCAATATTACCACATTTAACATCATGTACAACTCTCCTTGCCCATTTACCATTTTGAGTAAATATTGCACATGAGTTGCCATATGGATTTTTATGAACCATTTCTATAGCTTCATCTAAGTTTTTAGCTCTCATTATTGAGGCTATAGGCCCAAAAAGCTCTTCCCTTCCAATAAACATATCCGGTGTTACATCAGTGAACACTGTTGGATTAAGAAAGGCATCATGAGGCCAATCCCCTATAAGCCTAATCTTTCTACCATCAAGAACAAGCTTCGCTCCTTCCTCTATCCCCTTCTCTATATAAGTTAACATTCTTTGTTTTTTCTCTTTATCTCTTAAAGGTCCCATTTGAACCCTTTCATCAAGTCCATAACCAACTCTTATTTCTGAAGCTGCCTTTACAAATGCATTTACAACTTTATCATAGAAATTGTTGAATTCACGTTCATTTAAACCTTCACCAACAATAACAAGGTTTGCACCTGATAAGCATCGTTGACCCGTGTTACCAAAGAATGAAGTCATGCAAGCTGCAATAGTTTGATCTAAAACAGCATCAGGCATAACAAATAAAAAGTTTTTTGCACCGCATTGAGCAATAACACGTTTACCAGTTTCACCACATTTCCTATAAACTACATCTCTTCCAACTGGTGTAGAGCCAACAAAGCATATTCCATTTATATCTGGATGCTCAAGCATAGCTGAAACAACTTCCCTTCCACCATTAACAACATTCCAAACTCCCGGTGGAAAACCCGCCTCCTCTACCAACTCCGCCACCTTCATTTGGCTTATAGGATCTTCGCTCGAAGGCTTAATGATTACACAATTTCCTGTTGCTACAGCAAATGGAGCAAACCAAAGAGGCACCATGAATGGAAAGTTGAATGGACCTATAATACCGAAAACCCCTAAAGGCTGCTTATAGGCAAATTCATCCATACCAACAGCAATATCTTCAAGAAGGTAACCCATCATTAATGATGGTATACCCATAGCAACCTCAACATTTTCAATACCACGCCTAGTCTCACCCCTTGATTCATCAATTGTTTTTCCATGCTCCATAGTTTGAATTCTAGCCAACTCTTCAAAACGCTCCTCCATAAGCTCCCTTAACCTCATTAAAAGCCTTGCTCTAGCAACCGGAGGAGTATCCCGCCATCTTGGAAAAGCCTCCCAAGCAGCTTCAACAGCCTCACTCAACTCTTCACGAGTCGACACTGGAACCTTAGCTAACACTTTTTGAGTGGCAGGATTAACAACATCCAAAATTTTTTCAGATTTTGACTCCACCCATTCACCATTAACATAATTCTTAATTGTTAAAACTTCCTTTATAGGTTCCTCTAAAATCACCACGTCCTATACCTCCAGTAATCTTTAGTAATCTTTGGTTCAAATGAAAGTTTTATTTAAAACTACTAGTATTTAAATATTTAAAAGCAAACTATCTTTTCAAAAATAGTTAATGGAAAATTAACTATGCTAAGGAGAGAAAAAAGAGAGCTAATTTTGTTGGTATATAATTATAAATTTATTTATATTTCGCTTTAATATTAATCAAAATAACGGAATGAATTATATGAACTGCAAATCTTTAATTGGTAATACTATTTATTATTATGAAGAAGAAATAGATATAGATAAAATAGACAGACCATGCGCTATACTTAGGGAGATTGATGAGAAATTTATAACTGAATTAATGAGAAGCATTAAAAGCGTTGGTTTACTTCAACCTATTTTAGTGAGATGCGTAGGAGATAGATATGTAACAATTTTTGGAAATCACAGGCTTGAAGCATGTAAAAGATTAGGTTGGAAAAAAATTAAAGCATTAGTAGCAAATGTTTCTCCTGAAGAAGCTTTTCTTTTGCAAGTTGTTGAAAATATCCAAAGAAACGTAAAAATAAATGTTGTTGTAGAAGCGGAAGGTTATAAACGGTTAATCGAAAGGGGTTGGACACTAAAGGAAATAGCAGAAAAAATTGGGAAGAGCGATAAATACGTTTCTGCTAGAATTAGAATTATTGAAAAACTTCATCCAGAGATTTTAAAGAAGCTTTCTCAAGGAAAATACAAGTATTTAACAGCATCTCACGCTGAGCAAATAGCTTTGGTAAACGATGGAAAAAAGCAATTAGAGCTTGCAAGAATTGTTGAAGAAAAAAAATTAAGTGTAAGAAAATTAGAAGAAATAATTCAATCCTCATTACAAGAACAAAATTTACAGTATTTTAGTGAGGGAAAACTACCGGAAATTAATAGATTATTTAAATTTTTGGATGGAAAGGTTTTCATCGACAGTTTTCGTGTAGGAATAATTATGGAGGCTCCATTAAATGCTATAATTGACATGTTTTTTAAAAAAAGAATAGAAAAGATTGCGTGGAAATTCGGAAGAATAATGCGCGATACTCTCTTAAATTTAAAAACTCTTGAAGATCACTCAATTATTTACAAACATAATCTGCTAGGTTTAGGAAAGATAGAGTGGGACAATGAAAAAGTTATTATCAAAGATCCATTAATTAAAAATCCTTCATTTATAAAGAGTTATTTAGAAGGATTATTAAACATAAGGCTTACTCATTTATTTAATGAAGAGCACAGAACTTTTTACTTTAGGTTGGTAAATGAATAATTTGGGTAACTTCTCCACGTGGAGAGGAAAGAATTTTATATAAAGGAAAACAAAATTTGAGTTTAAGGGCGAGAATTATGAAAGCGGCTGTGTTTACAGGTAAAGAAGTAGAAGTATGGGATAAATTAGAAGTAGAAGAGCCTAAATCAGATGAAGTTTTAATTAAGGTTATTGCCTGTGGTGTATGTCACACAGATGTTAATGTGATAAAAGGAAAAGTTAGTGTTCCGACACCAGTTATACTTGGTCATGAGGTTTATGGAATAGTTGAAAAAATCGGCGAAAGGGTAACTAGAGTTAAACCTGAAGACCATGTAGTTGCAGCTTTCATATATCCTTGCGGAAAATGTAAGCCATGTCTTTCAGGATTTGAAAACTTATGTGAAAATTCAATTAAAGCTAGAGCAAAAGGGGTCGCACTAGATGGAACAACTAGAATTAAAAAAGGAGGAAAAGATATTTACGTAAGGAATGGGGGATGGGCAGAATATATGATAGCTCCAACAGAGAATTGCGTTGTAGCTTTACCGCCTGAACTTAGAATTCATGAAGCAACAGTTCTTGGTTGCGCATTCTTTACTTCTTATGGTGCTGTATTTAATACAGCGCAGGTAACCGCACTAGATAAAGTAGCTGTATTTGGTGTTGGTGGAGTTGGGTTGCCTACAATTAAATTTGCAAGCATCGCTAATGCAGCTGAAATAATAGCAATTGATATTGTTGATCAAAAATTACAAAAAGCTAAAGCTATGGGTGCTACATTAACTATTAATGCAAAAATAGAAGATCCTGTAAAAACTATTAAGGAAGCAACTAATGGTGAAGGAGTTGATATAGCAATCGAGGCAATAGGCAATACAACTACAATACGTCAAGCAATAGAGTCTGTAAGAGTGGGTGGAAAGGTAGTTTTAATAGGAATGGGCGCTACCGCAGAATTTGAAGTTAATAATGTTGTTATTCGGGGCGTTAAAGTGCTTGGGCATTATGGTGCAAGACCAAGAATAGATATACCTAATGTAATCGAATTAATAAAGAAAGGTTTAATAAACCCTCAAGAATTTGTAACGCATAAATTTAAACTTGATGAAGTAAAACAGGCAATTCATGTTTTAGAAACTGGTGAAGCTATAAGATCAAATTTGCTATTATCATAGCCTAAAAAACTCTAAAGCTTTTTTATTTTTGGATTAAATTTTCTAAGCTTATCTTTTCTTTTTATCGCATTTCAGGGGAAATATTTAAATAACTAAAAGAAATATAAAAACCTTAGTTGGGGGAGCTTAAATTGAGTGGTGAAGAGAAAAAAGCTATTTCTAGACGTAAATATGTAAAATATGCAGCTGCAGGGATTGTTGCTGCTGCTGTAGCTGGAGCTGGAGCATATTATGCTACCAGAAGACCTGCCCCTATTCCTACCCCCACTACACCAACCGCAATAATTACAACACCAGTTACAACTCCAAAAAAGAAGGAACCATTAAAAATTGCTTGCTTTGAACCTTTTACAGGAATGCCATTGAGCGCACAATTTTCTAAAGATGGATACCAACTCTGCTTAGAAGATTGGGGGAAATCTGATGCTGGAGGAAGAGAAATTAAACTATACTATGTAGATACAGAGCTTAAACCTGAAATTGCAAAGAAAAAGGCAAGGGACTTCATATTAAAAGAAGGAGTTGAGATCATCATAGGTGAAGAGGCTTCATCCATTGAAATAGCTTTAGGTTTAACCGCTAAAGAATTAGGAGTCTTTGAAATTGTAGGTAATGCCGTAGCAGATTCTTATACAATAGATAATTATGAAAAAATTTATCCAAATTGTTGTGTTACCGGCGGCTTTTCCCACAATCCATGCAGAGGAATGGCTAAATTCGTAGCTGAAACAGCACCTACTGGCGCTAAAGTTGGCAATTTATCACCAAACTATGTATGGGGTTGGGATTGCTGGAGGGAATTTTCAACTTATCTTAAGCAATTAAGGCCGGATATAGAGATTTTACCAAAAGAAAGTGAAGGATGGCCAAGACTAGGCGAAAGAAACTTTGAACCTTATATAAGCGCAGTTTTACGATGGAAACCTGATTATATACATTCTGCTCATTGGGGTGATGATGCAATAGCTTTATGCAAGCAAGCTAATGCCATGGGGGCCTTTAAAGAAGCAACATGGGTAATGAGCACAATGGCCTGCGATGAATTTAAGGTTTTAGGCAGAGATAACGCAATAGAAGGCGTTATATTTGGTGGGTTTGGAGGCTATTGGTGGGAAGATCCAAACCCTACGATGCAAGCATATGGTAAGCGATACTATGATAAATTCGGATATTATCCAGGCTATTCTAGTAGCACCGCATATTCAGGCTTACATATAGCGCTTCAACTTGTTGAAGCAACTGACGGTTCCACGAAAGTTGAAGATTTTCTTAAGGTTATGTTTGATAGAAAATGGGATTCATTTGCAGGTCCGGTATATATTAGAAAGATTGATCATCAATTATCGATGCCATATCAAGTTGGAATTACAAAAGTAATAGATGAGCCACCCTATCATAGTCTTCAAAACATGAAAATATATAAATTCGAGGAGGTTACTTGGAGCGAAGAAGAGATTATGAAAAGAAGGGAAGAGAAGGGTGTTAAACCCAAGCTTGAATATTAGCTTAACTAAATCGATGAAAACCTTAAAACCCCTTCTTATTTTTTTATTAATTTGGACTAGAAGTACTTATTAATAACGTCTTCTATTGCGTTATCTCTGCCTAAAACTCATGAACATCCTCGGGAGTGAGAATATGGAAAAAATAATTTTAGAGGTAAGGAATCTTTTTAAAAGTTTTGGAGGTATATATGCAGTTAATGATGTAAGCTTTAAAGTTAAAGAGGAAGAAGTTTGCTCAATAGTTGGACCTAATGGAGCGGGAAAAACCACTTTAATAAATCTAATAAGTGGTTTTTACCCATGTGATTCGGGGAAAATTTTGCTTGAGGGAAAGGATATAACAAACTTACCAATTACAGAAAGGGTAAAAGATGTTTCACGCAGTTTTCAAATACCTGCTTTATTTGAAAATTTATCAGCTCTTGACAATTTAAGAGCAGCCATTTTTTCTCGAACAAAAATAATTAAAAACTTTTTTAAAAATTATAGAAAATATGAAGATATATTAAATGAAGCCGTCAAGTTGCTAGAAATGTTTGAAGTTCCAAAAAATATTAAAGCGAAAGAACTTCCACAAGGGCAAAGAAAATTACTTGATGTGGCTATCGCATTTGCTCTTAAGCCGAAAGTAATTCTATTAGATGAACCTACGTCAGGCGTTAGCAGTTACGAGAAAAAAGGAATTATTGAAAAAATTTTAGAGACTCAAAAAGAAATGAAGCTAACATTGCTAATGGTTGAACATGATTATGAAGTAGCATCATATGCGCCAAGAACCCTAGTTATGGATGAAGGAAAAATCATAGCTGAAGGTAAACTTAACGAATTGATGGAGGATCCAATAATTAAAACTCGCTTACTCGGAGAGTGAAAATGAAGCATGAAATTAAAGGTTGAAAATGTAAACATCTTTAGAGGTTATGTACATGCATGCAAAGATGTTTCTTTTGAATGTAAAGAAGGGGAGATTATAGGAATTGTTGGCCCCAATGGTGCTGGAAAAACAAGTTTACTTCAAGGTTTAATGGGGTTAGTTCCCATTCAGTCAGGACATGTTTATCTTAATGATTTAGAGATTACAAATTTACCACCCTATAAGATTGCTAGACTTGGTGTAGGTTATGTGCCTGAAGATAGAAGACTCTTTGGGGATTTAACAGTTAAGGAAAACATTCTACTACCATGCTGGGGGAAAAAAGTGAAAGTTGAAGAAGGAATGTTTAGTGTTTTTGAAGAGCTCTTCCCTAAAATTAAAGAACTATACAATAAAAGAAGCATGTATTGTAGTGGCGGGGAACAAATGCTCACAGCTATATATAGAGCTCTCTCTTCTAAACCAAAGCTTCTTCTCTTAGATGAATGTTTTGAAGGTTTAGCGCCTATAATGCGTAAAAACATTAGAGACTATTTGCTTAAAGAGAAAAGTAAAGGAATGCTAGCAGTACTTACGGAATCAAATCCTAATTTCTTAACATGGGTTGATAAGTTATATCGTATTGAAAGGGGTGAAATTAGCGAAGTAAAAACCTCATGAGTTAATAAATTTTTGTCACTTTCATCCTTTAATTTAGAAAAAGTTTTAAATAATGGTTCCAAACAGTTTTAAAATTGAAAAAAGAAGTTTGAGGGAGTAAATATATGCTTGAGGAATTAATTATTCAAGCCTTATATGGATTAAGTAAAGCTGCTCTTCTCTTCTTAATAGCTTGTGGATTATCTGTTATCTTTGGCATGCTTAATGTAGCGAACTTTGCCCATGGCACATTGTATATGTTATCTGGATTTTTTGCAATTTCTTTAATAAGAATACTTGGTTATTCGGAAGTTAACTTATGGATGATGCTATTAGCATTGGGCCCCCTCTGTGTAACTTTTGTAGGAATTGCCTTTAAATATATTTTGACAGCTAGTGCTAGAGGATCTCCAGAAATAATTGCAGTAAACTCGCTTATTTTTACCATTGGATTGGCCATGATATTTAATGATGTAGCATTAGCTATTTGGGGAGCAGATGTTTATTCATACCCAAAACCTTCATTATTAAAGGGCTTTATATTAATCTTAGGACGAATGTTTCCAAATTATGATGTTTTTAATATTGTTATAATAGTTGTGCTTGGATCTATCTTAACATTTCTATTCTTTAAAACTAAAACGGGCACTGTAGTTAGAGCGATGGCTTTTGATGAAAGAACAGCATCTGCAATGGGCATTGATACAAGATATGTCTCATTGATTATGTTTATGTTAGGAAGCTTTCTAGCTGGACTTGGAGGTGCCATAGGGGCTATGGTTGGTGAAGTCAACTTTGTAACTTGGGAGAAAGTTATACTTGAAGCATTCGTTGTAGCGGTTATAGGGGGATTAGGAAGTTTTCGAGGAGCATTAATTGGTGCACTCATCATTGGTTTAACAGAATCCTATGCTATCTTCTTTTTCTCACGTTTAGGTCCAGGAGTTGGTTGGATCACTATGTTTATAGTTCTTGCTGTTGTCTTATTAATAAGACCGCAAGGAATTTTTGGAGGGAGATTTTAATATGGAGATAAAAAACAAAAGTCTAAAGCTACTAACATTTATCATAATAACAATAGCCGTTTTAATACTACCACATTTTATTTCAACATACATTTTAATTCATATCATTGATACCCTTCTAATCATTTTATTTGCTGTAAGCTTTAATTTAGTTTATGGTTATATGGGAGAATTGCCCTTTGGTCATGCAGCTTTCTTTGGATTAGGTGCATATGCATTATTTCTCCCAGTAATATGGGCGAAGGTTAACCTTGCTTACGCAATATTGATTGGTATATGTGTGCCAGCTCTTTATGGAGCTTTAGTAGCTTCTTTAATTGTAAGATTATCAAAAATTTATTTTTCTTTATGTAGTCTTGCATTTGGGGAATTTATAGCTATTTTGTTATGGTCTTTTAGAGAAACTGGTGGTGATGTTGGGTTACACTTGAGAGTTATAGGCATACATGATATGATACCATTTTATTACATCGTACTTGCTGTTACAGTTGTGAGTTTAATAATACTCTATAGGATTGTAAATTCACCTTTTGGCTTAGCTGTACAGGCTATTCGGGATAACGCATCTCGTGCTAAAAGTATAGGAATTAATGTAGGAAGATATAAAAAACTACTCTTTATAATCTCAACATTCTTTTTAGGGGTAGGAGGAGTACTTTATGGAATTCTTTTTTCAGTAGTTCATCCAAGATATTGTAGTTGGTTAATGTTGCTTAATCCTTTAGCTGGCACTTTGCTGGGAGGCGCAGGTTCATTTATTGGTCCCATCATTGGCACTTTAATATATTATAATATTTACTGGATAGTAAGTGAAAATACTATTTTTTGGCATAGTTTTACAGGTGCGTTAATAATTGGTCTTATAACATTTTTCCCACAAGGCATTATGGGTTATTTCGAGGCTAGAAGAAAAGCTAGAAGCTAAAAATCATGTATGAATACTATAAAAAATTAACCCATTTATGTTAAATTCGGTAAAAGTTAAAATTATAGAATATTTTCTTTTAATTAAATAAACTTAATAAAAATAAAAAGTAAAAGTGTTAATATTGAGTTTGTAATACGAAGGTTATAGAAGCTAATTAAATTATGAGTTGCTATTGCTAAAGGATGATCTAGAAATAAAGTTATCTCAGGATTAAAATTTCGTTAATCATGTAAATTTTATAAATTTATTTTTAAATGGTTTTTGGCAAGCCTCGTGAGTATTCACATTTAATTAGGTGCAAGCCCTTATTGTAGGTCAATACAATTAGTTCTGTGAAAAATTCCTTATGAGTTAGATTTAAGTGAAGATGAAATATTTATAAAGGTAGATGGATTATGACTTTCTCAATTGTTGCATTAGATCAAGAAACCAAAACAGTAGGTGTTGCTACCGCAACTGGAAATATAAATGTGGGAAGTCGTGTCCCTCATGTTAAAGAAGATATAGGTGCTATAGCCACACAAGGTCTTACAGAAACTTCCTATGGAATAAAAGGATTGAAGTTACTTGAAATGGGTTATACACCACAAGAAGCTTTAGAAAAATTGCTTAAAATTGATCCTTGGAAGGAATATAGACAAGTGATAATTATTGATATACAGGGAAGAAAAGCTGCTTTTACAGGAAAGGAAAACTTCAACTTTAAGGGGCATATTATAGGGGAATGCTATATAGTAGCAGGCAATTTACTTGCCGGAAAAGAAGTAATTATTGAGATGGCGAAGGCTTTTGAAAGGGGAAAAGAAGAATTTGAAGAAAAATTACTTCTTGCATTGGAAGCTGGAAAAAAAGCTGGAGGTGATATTAGAGGAGAAAGATCTGCAGCATTAGTGACAGCATCCAAAATCAAAAAAAGCTTAAATCTAAAGGTAGATAACCATAAAGACCCTATTAAGGAATTAAAACAACTTTTTCATAAGCAAAAAGATAAACTCTTGAAGTAGGTGATATACTGAAACACAAGCTCTACATAAAGTCTAAAATTAATTTGCTAAGAATTCTTATTTTCTTTAACAAACTTTAGCTCTATTAATCCTCTGCTCCCTAAAATCATTTCAAAATAATAATCCTCTCTCACTTATCGTTAACCTCTTCTTTTAATTAATCCTGTGTAAGCAGCCTTTTACTTCTTCTAAAACTCAGCCTCATCCCTAAAACTTCATACATCTTTAGAAGTGTCTCTCTTAACTTCATTTAGCCTACGTTCCAGCTATCTCTTTTTATCGATGCAAAATCATAATCCTTTTTAATTTGAAAATGGAATAAATGCTTAGAAACTAGGAGTACATAGGATAATTGAGAATCAAATCGAAAGACTAAAAGAGGATACACCAAAAAGGAGAAGTTATTGAAGTTTATGCCCTTATTAGAAGATAAGCTAAGTTTCAGAGCTCCCAAATTTTTTAGCTTCTTGCATGCTTACAAAAAGCACGCTTGCTTCGAAATATGAGTTCACCAAAATAAAATAAGATTCTCCAAATTATTTTAAAGAAAAACTCTATTTAAAGGATTCGAACTTAATTAGATGCGGGCCCGCGGGGATTTGAACCCCGGATCTCCGGCTCCGGAGGCCAGCGTCTTATCCAAACTAGACGACGGGCCCATTAATTCACTATTTTAAATTTTCATTTCAATCAATTAATTTAAATCTAGCTCATAGTTAACTTTAAATCTTTAAAAATATAATTATGTTATATGGTGAAGTTTTAATGGAAAATATTGAGCTTCAATATTGCTGGATGCTTCATGAAATTGCTAAATCTCTTGGAATGGCTGAAAACCTTCAAGCAATTTTGAATTTAATTGTTAAAAGTGCTGCTGATAATTTAGGGTTGAAAGCAGCTTCAATAAGGCTTTTGGATAAAGATAAAAAAACTTTAAAACTTGAAGCTGCCTATGGATTAAGCGATGAATACTTAAGGAAAGGCCCTGTTGAAATTGATAAAAGCCCAATTGATAAAGAGGCTATGAAAGGTAAACCTGTAGTAGTGAAAGATGTTAATAAAGATGTTAGAATGCTTCAATATCCCGATGAAGCTAAAAAAGAGGGAATAGCCTCAATGGTTTGCGTTCCATTAATGATTAAAGATGAAGTTATAGGAAGCTTAAGAGGTTACACCGCTAAATCTAGAGATTTCTCAAATGTTGAATTAACATTTTTAACAGCTTTAGGAAATTTAGGTGCTATAGCTATAGAAAATGCAAGGTTAAATGAAAAATTAATTAAAAAAGCAGAAATTATGAAAAAGCTTTTAAATATAGCTGAAGCTATAACCTCAACTTTAAATAAAAAGCAAGTTTTAGATGGAATTGTTAAAGCAGCTGTTGAAATTTTAAATACTAAAGGATGTAGCTTAAGACTTTTAAATGAAACTAAAGAAAAACTTGAGCTTGTTTCTTCAATTGGTTTAAGCCAAGAATATTTAGCTAAAGGAACTATAAATGTGACTGAAGAAATTAAAGATGTTCTTGAGGGAAAAACAGCTGTTATTTATGATGCCTTAACAGATGAAAGAATTTATAATAAAGAATCGTTAAGGAAAGAAGGTGTTAAATCAATTTTGGCAACACCAATAATGGTGAAAGGTAAAGTAATAGGTGTATTAAAAGTTTATGATAAAAGCTATAGAAGATATGAGGATGATGAAATTGAAGCTTTAAATCTTTTAGCTGGTATTGGAGGAGTAGCTATAGAAAATGCTAGGCTTTATAAGCTTGCTTTAACAAATTGGCAGGAAGCTGTAAAATCTCTTTGGGAAAAAATAGATGTTTGGGGTCCACCATAAAAAATAACTTTAAAAATTAAAGGCGATAGCATCAACTTCTAAAGCAGCATTTTTAGGTGGAAAAGCTTGAACGGTGCTTCTTGCAGGTAAAACCTCTTTAAAATACTCTTCATAAACCCTATTTATAATTGGAAAATCCTCAAGATTTCTAATATATAAGGTGATTTTAACAATATTTTTTAAATCCATTCCAGCAGCCTTTAAAATTGCTTTTAAATTTTCAAAAGTTTGTTTAGCTTGCTCTGCTACATCTTTTGAAATTAACTCGCCTGTAGAAGGATTTAATGGAAGCTGCCCTGAAATAAAAAGCCAATTAGCCACTTTAACAGCTTGAGAATAAGCTCCTAAAGGAGAAGGTGCCTGCTCAGTTTTAACATAAACTTTTTCCCTCATTTTTAAGCTTTCCCCTCTATTTTTTATTATTATGAAAATTAATTCTTATAAAGTTCTTTTTATATATAATTTATACTATTATATTTTAGGGAGTTAATTAATCATGAAGCCCTTAGTTTTTGTAACAAGAAATATTCCAGAAATTGGATTAAATATTTTAAGGGAATTTTGCGAAATAAAAGTTTGGAGCGAAAGCTTTCCTCCGCCTAAACAAGAATTAATTAAAAATGTTAAGGAAGCCTATGGTTTATTATGCATGTTAAATGATAAGATAGATTCAGAAGTGATAGATGCAGCTTTAAACCTTAAAGTGATAAGCTCTATGAGCGCAGGTTTCGATCATATAGATGTTGAAAAAGCAACTAATAAAGGAATATATGTAACTAATACTCCTGAAGTTTTAACTGAAGCCACAGCTGATTTAACTTGGGCTCTTTTAATGGCCGCCGCTAGGCTTATAGTTAAAGCTAATAATTATGTTAGGCGAGGAGAATGGAAAGAAGGTTGGTCTCCAACACTTTTTCTTGGAGAAAATGTTTATGGAAAAACTTTAGGAATTATAGGTGCTGGAAAAATAGGGTTAGCTGTTGCAGCTAGAGCTTCAGGATTCAACATGAAAAAAATATATTTTAATAGATCTAAATTGCCTAAAGAAATTGAGGAGAAATTTAATTTAACCTATAAGCCTTTAAATGATTTACTTAAAGAAGCTGATTATGTAACTATTCATACACCTTTAACTAAGGAAACCTATCATATGATTGGTGAAGCTCAATTAAAATTAATGAAACCAACAGCCATATTAATTAATACTTCTAGAGGAGCTGTAATAGATGAGGAAGCTTTAGTAAGAGCTTTAAAGGAGAAGTGGATTGCTGGAGCAGCTTTAGATGTTTTTGAAAATGAACCTATAGATCCAAATCATCCAATTCTTAAACTAGATAATGTTGTCGTTACTCCACATATAGGAAGTGCTACAAAAGAAACAAGATTTAAAATGGCTGAGGTAGCAGCAAAAAATTTAATTTCAGTTTTAAAGGGTGAACCTCCAATATATTTAGTGAATAAAGAAGTTCAAAAAATTATGCCTCTTCAAAAAGTTAAAACTATTTAAAAATTGTTTTTTCATCCTATTTATCCTCTGAAATTATAGTTATTTTTCCTTTACTACCTACATTTAATTCTGTTTGTCCTCTAAACTCTTTAGAAAAACCATTTTCTATTTTTATAACATCTCCAATTTTAACCATATTTATTTGATCTCGCCATAAATTTAAGGGTATTTTACCTGTTTCATCTTCTAAAACGGCTTTAGCTACAAAAGCACCTCCAAATCTAGTTGAAACTAAACGTTTTTCCCCAATTTCAGTTATTTTCCCAGTAACATTTATTCCGCTCATTCCAGATTTAATTTGATTAATTTTCAATTTTTCAACTCCTAAAAATTTGATTTTATAAAAATGTTTTACTTAAATTAAAATCTTTCTTTTTATTTTAATAGCTTAAAGTTTTAGCTCATCATTTTCGTTTTAAATCTTCCCCGCTTCAATTTTTAAATTCATAAATATTTATGAATTTAAATAATGAAAATTTTGTTAACGTTCAGCATAACGCCCTCTTTTTTCAATTTCATTAACTTTATTTAATGTTTTTAATGCTTCTTTAATTCCCATTTCCTCTTTATAACCTTCAACAACGCTTTTAAAGCATTTATTAAAAAACTTGAAATGCGTACTGCTAAGCGCTCTTTTCATTAAAAGCAAATCGCTCCCTCTATCTTCTTCTCTAAAAGAATAAAAGCTTAAACCAAAATCTATAAAAAAGATTTTTTCATTCTCAATAAAAATCATATTTGATGTTGTTAAATCACCATGAATAATCCCTTTTTTATGAAGTTTACCTATTATCTTTCCAATTTCTAAACATAAATTAATTCTTTGATTAGGTTTTAAAGAATCTAAAAGCTCCTTAACTCTAACTCCTTTAATATATTCCATTATTATAGCTTTTTCAATTTCATCTACAAAAAATATTGTTGGTGTGGCAACACCTGCTTTTTTAGCTTCATGCATTATTTGAGCTTCATGAATTGTTCTATAAAGCCTAATTTTTTCATCTAAAGCTTTTATTCTATATTTTTTTTGAATTCTCTTTTTAATTATAACTTCTTTTCCATGCCAATTTGCAAGATAAAGATTTGCTTCAGCACCTTTTTTAATAAGCTTTAACCCGTTTTTCTCCAAGGAACATCAACTTTATCAAGTCGCCATTTAGGTTTAATAAAGCTTTCCTCAACCTTAATTTTTATTCCATATTTAAAAGCAAGCAATCCAGCCCAAGCTATTTGAGCTCCACAATCACCACTAAATTTTGGATCCACTACATAAAATTTTGCATTATGCTCTTCAGCTATGCTTTTAAGCATTTCTTGAAGCCTTTTATTAGCGGCCACTCCACCAGTTAAAAGAAGCTCTTTTTTTTCTGTATGAGCTAGACATCTTTCAGTAGCTTCAGTTAGCATTGAAAAAGCAACTTCTTGAAGTGAAAAACATAAGTCTTCAAGTTTTACAATATTTTTAAGTTTTAATGCAGCTGTTAATAATCCTGAATAAGAAACATCATTTCCTTTAACTATATAGGGTAAATCTATAAAATTTTCTCCACTTTCAGCAAGTTTCTCAACATTTTTTCCACCAGGAGGAGGAATATTCATTTCTCTAGCAAACATATCAAGAAGATTCCCAAGCGTAATGTCTTCTGTTTCACCAAAAACCCTCCATCTTTTTCTAGCGAAAGCTACTAAAGCTGTATGGCCTCCAGAAACAATAAGCGTTAAAGGATCTTTTGCACCCGTTGTTAAAGCAGCAATTTCTATATGGCCTATTGCATGATGAACTGGAATTAATGGTTTATTTAAAAAAGTTGCTAAAGCTCTAGCGATGGTGGCGCCAACTCGTAAAGCTGGGCCTAAACCTGGCCCCATAGAAAAAGCTATAGCATCAACATCTTTAAGTTTAACTTTAGCATCTTTTAATGCTTGATAAACAATTTTATGAGCTATTTGCGAATGATGTTGAGCAGCTTCTCTAGGATGAATTCCTTTACCAACTGGAGGAATATAAACATCTTTTGCATCAGATAAAATTTTTCCATCTTCAGAAACTATGCTAACACCAAAAGTATGCGCTGTAGATTCTATTCCTAAACAAATTATTTTATGAAACATTTTTTTCATTTACCTTATTTATGCTTAAAAAAGATTTTTTAAAATGTTTTTATATAACTTAATGATATTTTTAGTGATTATTCCCAAATTTTATAAAAGTATTAAAGGTGATGTTGAAACTGAAGGAGGAATCTGCTCAGCCAGAATGTAATATAGGAACTTTAGGCCATGTAGATAATGGTAAAAGCACTTTAGTTCAAGCTTTAACAGGAATTTGGACAGCTAAACATTCGGAGGAATTAAAAAGAGGTATAACTATTAGGATAGGGTATGCTGACGCTGCATTTTATAAATGCCCTAAATGCCCACCGCCAGATTGCTATGGTACACAGAAAAAATGTCCTATATGTGGTTCTAAAACAGAATTTTTAAGAATGGTAAGCTTTATAGATTGTCCAGGGCATCATAGCTTAATGGTTACTATGCTTTCTGGAGCAGCTTTAATGGATGGTGCTTTATTTGTTGCAGCAGCAGATGCTAAATTTCCTCAAGCTCAAGATAGAGAGCATCTTGTAGCAGCTCAAATAGCTGGAATAAACAATATTATTATTGTACAAAATAAGATAGATGTTGTATCTAGAGAAAGAGCTTTAGAAAATTATCGAGAAATAAAAAATTTTGTTAAAGGAACAATAGCTGAAAATGCACCTATAATTCCTATTTCAGCTCAACATAAACTTAATATTGATGCTTTAATTGAAGCTATGGAAAAATACATTCCTACTCCTAAAAGAGATGTTAATGCACCTGCAAAAATGTATATTTTAAGGTCTTTTGATGTAAATAAGCCTGGAACCAGAGCTGAAAAATTAGTTGGAGGAGTTATAGGCGGATCTATAACTCAAGGAGTATTTCATGTTGATGAAGAAATAGAAATTAAGCCTGGAGTTAAAACAAAAAAAGGTGTTTATGAACCTTTATATACGGTTATTAAATCTCTTCAAGTAGCTGGAAAATATGTTAAAGAAGCTAAACCTGGCGGTTTAGTTGGAGTTGGAACAAATTTAGATCCCTCTCTAACTAAATCTGATGGTTTAATTGGAAATGTTGTTGGAAAAGCGGGAACGCTCCCTGAACCTTTAACTCAATTAACTTTAGAGGTAACATTATTTGAAAAAGCTGTTGGAACAAAAGAAATGGTTAATGTAGAAAAAATTAAATCTAATGAAGCTTTAGTTTTAAATATAGCAACAACAGTTACTTCAGGAATAGTTACTTCAGCAAGAAATAGTGAAATTGAAATAGCTTTAAAAAAACCTGTTTGCATTGAGCCTAAATCTAAAGCAGCTATTAGCAGAAAAATAGGGGAAGGATGGCGTTTAATAGGATATGGAATAGTAAAATAGAATGAGAGGATTGCTAAGCTGACAATCAAAATTATTTTGGATTCAAGCATTTTATTAACTGCTTTAAAAAATAGAATCCCGCTTTTTAAGGAAATTGAAGAAAAAGTTTTGGCTAAAATAGAATTTATAACTATTCCAGCCATAATTAAAGAGCTTGAAAAACTTAGCGTTAAAGGGGGGAAAACTGGAAAATACGCATCCTTAGGTTTAAATTTAATATTAAATAAATGCAAGCTGATAGATTTTAACTCTTCCAAAATGAATGTTGATGATGCTTTAATTGAAGCTTCAATTAAATTAAATGCAGTTATAGCAACTTTAGATTCAAATTTAAAAAGAAAATTAAGAAGGGCAAACCGTCCAATAATAACCCTAAGAGGAAACAGAATTTATTGTTTACCTGAAGATTTAAAGTAAAAATAGAAAAACATAATAATATCCTTATTAAATATGAAAAGAAAACTTAAAAAAAGGGTCTAGAATGTTTAAGTTAATAACTGTTGAAGATGTTGTTAGAATTCCACCAAGCAAATTTGGTAATCCAATAAATAAAGTGGCGCTTGAACAAATTAAATTAAAATATGAAAATTTAGTTGATGAAGCTTTAGGTTATGTTATTGCAGTAACTGATGTTTCAATAGATCCTGTTGGAAGAATTTTACCTGGTGATGGTTCAACATATCATAAAGCAACCTTTAAGCTATTAACTTTTTATCCTAAACTTCAGGAGATTGTAGAGGGAGAGGTAATTGAAGTTACAGATTTTGGAGCTTTCATTAGAATTGGACCTGAGGATGCGCTTCTTCATGTATCACAAATAATGGATGATTTCATATCTTTTGATGAAAAGCATGGAGAGTTAATTGGAAAGGAAACGCATAGAAAACTTGCTAAAGGCGATTTAGTAAGAGTTAGAATAATTGCTGTTAGTTTTCCAAAGGGGGGAACTGGAGGAAAAATAGGTGTAACAATGAGGCAACCATTTCTTGGAAAACTAGAATGGATTAAAGAAGATGTTAAAAAGGTAAGTGGAGGGGGTTCCACTGGATAAAGCATGTAGAAATTGCAGGTTAATAAGCTCTGGACCTATATGTCCAAATTGTAAATCATCCGATTTAAGTGATGATTGGTCTGGTCTTCTTATAGTTATTAATCCTGAAACTTCAGAAATAGCTAAAAAGTTAGGTATTAAAAAAGCTGGAAAATATGCTCTTCATGTTAGATAAAAATGTTTAAACTTAAAATAAATAGGTATTTAAGAAAGAAGTTAAAGGAACCTTTAGGAGATCTTTTAACAGGCTCACAAAAAGAAATAAATTTTCAATTAAAAAAATTAATTTCAAAAAAACCTAAAAAAATTATTTGCGTCGGAGATGCTGTTTCAAGAAAATTTACAAAACTTGGTTTACCAGCAAACATTAAAATAATTGATAATAAAGAAATGAGAAAAAAAGTTAAACCATTCGCTTTTAATGCTGAAACAATTTTTAGAGTTAAAAATCCTAAAGGAACAATAAATTTAGCTGCTTGGCAAGCTTTAAAAGATGCATTAAAAAAAGATGAAGCTTTAATAATAATTGATGGAGAAGAAGATCTTTTAGCTTTACCAGCAATTCTTTCTGCTCCAAAAGGAGCATTAATATTTTATGGACAACCAAAAAAAGGAATTGTTTCAATTAAAGTTAATAAAGAAAAAAAGCTTGAAGCTAAAAAAATATTAGATATGATGAAAATAAAATAGAACACTTTTACAAGGAAAATTCTATGTTAAATTTTTTAGCTAAATTTTCTAAGTTTTCTAAAATCTCCATTGAAATTGGTACACCATTTCTTCTACGTTGTTTTTCTATTTCCCATTCTTTTTCACCAGGAATATAAATTCTATCATAACCTTCAGCTTTAGAAGCTTTTTTAATTATGCTAATTAAATCATTAACTCTTTCTTTAAATTCATTTATATCCATAAAAGCATTAATGTTTATGGCTGCTAAAAAATGACCGATATTTGAGGGTTTAGAATCGTTTGGTTCTCCAACATATGGTCCATAAGCTGCACCAGATAAAACCCCTGTTAACACATCAATTATTAGAGCTAATCCATATCCTTTATAACCGCTTGTTTCAGCTAAGCCACCTAAAGGTAAAAGCCCCCCTCTTTTTAATTTATAAGCGCAATTAATAACTTTTTCTGGATTAAATTCAACTTCCCCTTTTTCGTTTATTGCCCATACTGCAGGAAGAAGTTTATTTAACCTTTTGTAAAGTTCGATTTTTCCCATGGAAACTGTGCTTGTAGCCATATCTAAAACAAGCGGTGGTTCATATTTTTTTGGCACAGCTATAGCAATAGGATTTGTTCCAAGCATTGGTTCAATGCTAAAAGTGGGTAAAACAAGCGGGGAAGCGTTACTCATGCAAACCCCAATCATATCTTTTTCTAAAGCCATCATAGCGTAATATCCTGCAATACCAAAATGATTACTATTTTTTACAACTGCAACTCCCAAATAATTTTTTTCAGCTTTGTTTATACAAAGCTTCATGGCTTTATAAGCTGCAACTTGACCTAAGCTGTTTTCAGCATCTATAAGTAAAGTTATAGGTGTTTCTTTTAGAATTGTAATTTTAGATTCAGGTTTTATCCATCCATTTGCTAATCTTTTTACATAACGATTTAATCTAGCAATACCATGGGATTCTATACCTTTAAGATCAGCTGAAACAATAACATCAGCGGTTATTTCAGCATCTTCAAGAGGAACATTTAATTTTCTTAAAACTTTAATGCAAAAAGATTTTAAAGATTCAGCTTTAACAATTTTAAAATTCAATTTAATTCAACTCGTTTTAATAAGTCTATTACCTAATTATTACTTTATATTTTTGCGTTGGAGCATCCAATGTTTTTAAGTTTTCAGGAAGTTTTTTTATTTCTTCAAGAAAAGTTTCCTTAATTTCTTTAAGAGACTTAAATGTGTAAATAATTTTTCCTTTTTCAACAACTTTAAAAACTAGTTTTTCCCCTTCAACTTCTTCATTAAACCTTACTAATTCATCATAATTCATAACTCCATTTTGAAGATAATGTCTTATTATTTGTCTTTTATAGGGAAATGTTGCTTTTCCAGGGCTTAATTTAAATTTTGGTTTTCCATCATATTCCACAAGTTTATATGCTATATCTAAATATGGTTGATCAGCAGATGTTACAAGTTTTGTTCCAACAGCAAATATGTCTACAGGAGCTTTTTCATCCATGAGCTTTTTTATATCATGTTCATCCAAACCTCCGCTAACAATAATTTTAACATCATTAAGGCCAGCTTCATCAAGAATTTCTCTAACTTTTTTTGAAAGTTTAACTAAATCTCCGCTATCTATTCTTACAGCTATGGCTTTAACACCTTCTTTAGCTAGTTTAACAACTTTTTTAGCAGCTGATAAAGTATCATATGTATCTATAAGAAAGATTGGTATTTTAGGAAAACTTTTAGCAAAACATTTAAAAGCTTCCTCTTCAGAATCAAAAACCATAACATAGGAATGAGCCATCGTTCCAACAACAGGTATACCAAAATTTTTTCCAGCTTCCAAATTTGAAGTTGAATCTATTCCCGCTATATATGCTGCTCTAGCAGCATATACACCAGCTTCAATTCCATGAGCCCTTCTAAATCCAAAATCTATAACACGTTTACCTCCGCTTACAATAAAGCTTCTAGCAGCTTTAGATGCAATTAAAGTTTGAAAATGAATAATATTAATTATTAATGTTTCAAGAATTTGAGCATCAGGTAAATTTGCTTCAACTTGAATTAAAGGTTCATTTTCAAAAATGATTTTTCCTTCATTTACAGCATAAATATCGCCTGAAAATCTATAATTTTCAAGATAATCCAAAAAGTTTTTGGAAAAAATTTTTAAGTTCTCTAAATAATTTAATTCTTCCTCTGTAAATCTAAAATTTTTTATTTTTTCTAGCAATGTTTCTAAACCGGCAGCTACAAGAAAACTTCTGTTTTTAGGAAGCCTCCTAATAAACAAGCTAAATACAGCAGGTTTAGTTTTACCATTTTCTAAATAGCTTTGAGCCATGGTTAACTCATAGAGGTCTGTGGATAAAGCTATATTCAATTTTCATTCCCAGCCAACAGTAAACTTAGTTTTTAGAATTTTTAAAAAGAAAATCTTACTCTAAAGTTTTATGGTTTAAACTTTAAATTTAATCTTAAAGTTTTATATTAAGGATGCAAAATGGAGTTTTTAATTGATATAATTGTTGTTTTAACAGCATCTCTTATATTAATCATTTTAATGAATCATTTTCGTTTACCAATAATAATTGGATTATTAATAGTTGGGATGATTATTGGACCTTACGGATTAAACTTAATTAAAAATACATTATTAATAGATGTTTTAGCTGAGCTTGGAATAATTCTTCTTCTTTTTCTATTAGGTTTAGAACTTAACCCCAAGGAATTAAGCATGCTATGGGGAAACACATTAATTTTTTCTTTATGTGAAATTTCAACATCATTTATTTTAGGTTTAACTTCAGGTTTATTTTTGGGTTGGAGTTTTATAGAAGCTTTTATTCTAGGTTTAATCTTATCTATAAGTAGCACAGCAATAATTGGGAAAACAATAATGAGTGAATTTAAAATTTCTGAATCAAAATTGATTATAAGCATCTTAATTGTTGAAGATTTATTTGTAGTATTCTTATTATTTTTAATGCCTGGGTTAGTTTTAAGGGGAATAAAAATACTTCAGTTTTTATTTATGAGTTTAAAAGCGGCAATTTTAATTGCTATAATTTTTGCAGTAAATAAATTTTTAATACCGCGAATAATAGATAAAATATGTCATTATGAGATTGAAATTGAGGAAGTTGGTTTTCTTTTAGGATTAACTTTATGTTTAACAGCTGCTTCTCTCTCTAAATTTTTAGGTTTTTCTTCTGGTCTTGGAGCTTTCCTTTCAGGATTGTTTCTTGTAGGTAAAAGAGCACGTTTTATTTATGAAAAGCTTCGTTCAATTAAAGATTTATTTATAATCCTTTTTTTCGTTTCGATGGGTATGCTTATAGATTTCTCATTTTTAAAATTTGGAAAAGCCATTCTTTTAATAATTTTAGCAAGCATTGCTGGAAAGCTTTTAGGTTTTATTGTGGCAGGTTACATAATAGGTTTTAAAAGCAAGAGTTACAAAATGGGGTTAAGAATGATTCCTAGAGGAGAATTTTCTTTTGTAATAGCTAGAACAAGTATAAATTTAGGTTTAACTTCCCCAATGATTTTCCCAATAACTGGATCAATTGTTCTTGTTACATCTATACTTGATTCATTAATTAAGCGTTTTGAATAATTAAAAATTTATTTTATTTAATTTTCTCTATTTCTGAATCAAACTTAACAACAAATTCTTTTTCTTTTCCTTTTAAAAACACTCCTGAAGCAGCTATAGAATGTCCATCGCCAAATCCATTAAAAAACTCGCAAATTTTAGGTAAAACTTTTGATAAAGCTGGTTTCATCCCAAGATTTATTGATTCCGCAAGCTTTTTTGGGGCTCTTCCAGAAACCTTAATATACTCTTCATTTAATAAACCGAACTTTGGTATTTCCTTAGGTATAGGCATCATTCCAAGAAGATATTTTTCAGGATTTACAATTCGTTGAAAGCTTAGGTAAGAACAAAAGCTTCCAATTACTTTTCCACCCATACCATTAAAAATGTCTCCAGCATAAAACCATTGAGTATTTTCTAATTGATTTAATCCTTTAAGCTTTAATTCATTTAACATTTTTTCATTTGCTTTTTTACGTTTTTCTTCAAGTTCAAGCGTTTTTCTTTTAAATTCTTCTGAAAAACCATTTAAGCATATTGATATACCTATTTCAGGGCCATTTTGATAATAACCTACTGAACCTAAAATGGATAAAAGTGTCGAAACTCTTTTAACTGAAATAGGCTCGCCTAAACCTAAAACTTTAATTTCCTTTCCAGAAAATTTAACAAGATTCTTTTTTAAAGCATCTTCTAAAGCCATTTTATTTAACCCAATCGGTTCACCAGGGATTTCAACTGAACCAATCACAGCTAAATGAGCTAAATCCATGTTTTCTTCATTTAAAGCTTTAGCAAAAAAATAAGCTGTTGAAGAAGCTGAAGCTTCTCTTTCTCCGCTTAAACCAAACAATTCTGGATTTAAATTGTAAACATTTAAATTAAATATAGGCTTTGTATCATGATGATCTAAAATTATAATTAAATTTTTTAATTCATTAAATTGAGAAATTTTTTCGATATGGAAAGAGCCTATATCTGTATAAAAAATTATTTTTTCTTCTTTACCTTGAACAGTTTTAATTATATTTGGAAAAAGTTTATCTAAGCATAAAGTTTCAATTTTAAAACCAAACCTTTCTAAAGCCTTTTTTATTATTGAAGCTGAACATAAACCATCAGCTTCATCATGATGAATTATTAAAGCCTCTTTAACTCTAGATTTTTTTAAGGCTTCAGCAGCTTTAATTAAACTTTCAAAAAATTCTTTCAAGATTTACTCAATTAAAATTTAATTTAAAAATTAATAAAGTTTTTTAATTTTGTTCAGTTTCTATCCAAGAAAACTTTTTTTGAAGACTTTTAGGATAATAAAGTTTCCAATCAAAATTGATTTTTTTACACCATTCATAATAAACCCTTGGATCAATATATGATTTCAATGAGGTAGTTAAGTTATATTCATTTGTTTTCTTCATAAGCTTTATTTGAAGCTTCAATTTCTTAATAGCTTCCTTACGTTTTTTAGTTGGTTTTTTGCTTTTTAATTCTTTAAGACGCTCCTCTTTTTTTCTTAGTCTTTCCTTCCAATTTTTCGGAGGAGTTTTTTTATGATTTAATTCGATAGCAGCTTGAAGATTTGCCATTTTAGCTATAAATTTTTTTATATAATCTGGGTCTTCAGGATTTACTTTTTGAGCTTCTAGATATTCCTTAACAATTTTTGTTCCATGATATGTTCGGAAAACTTTAGCTGTTAAACCAGGCATGACTTCGCTTAAAAAAGCATTAACATCTTCAGACTTTACTTCATCAAAAATAGAAGAGTTAGCTGAAGCAATAAACTCTTTTAAATTATTTACAACCAGGCTTGGGAGTTCAACTTCCTTTCGCCATTTTACAGAATCTTTCCCTAAAAATTTGAAAACTACTTTACCATTAGGTTTTATTTGAACATGTTCAGGTCTAAGAGTTGTTGCTCCAACAGTATCAGCTTCATCCTCATCTTTTTCATCCCCCACTCTAAACTTTAATTTATCAATTAAATAGCATACTGTAGCTATTTTTCTTTGCTTAACATCACTACTTGTTAAATTCATCCATATATGCTTTCTAACTTCAGAAATTTTTTCATCAAGAGAGTTAGCTTTATCAAATTTTTCTTTTTCCCTAGCCTGCTTTAATGGTGATGAATCTGAAAGCCATACATATTTCATTTTTCCAGTTAACTTATCCCTCCATCGAGCAATCCACATTGCATCAGGTTCCCACACTATTTCTTTCCATTTACCTTCAGGAATGGGCGCGTTAGGAGAAAGATTTAAAGTTATATCTTCTTGCTTTGGTCCAGGTTTCCATCTACCTCTAAGAGGATGTTTACCTCTACCAATAAATATTGAAGATGGTTCTACAGTGTAATTTGCAACTTCTACTTTTTCTCCATCAACAATTGCCCATCCATATTTAGCTTTATTCAATTCCCTAATAATCTTTCTTTGTTCAGAAAGCTTCTTTTCTTCTTCCTTGCTTAAAGATTCTTTAATTCTTTTCTCATTTTCAATATAAGCAATTATTTCGGAGAAATCAAAATCTTCAGGTTGACATTTACATTTTAAATTTAAAGCTTTAGCAAAATCCTTGAAAAAGTTTTTAACAAAAGTTTTATCTTCAACATATTTTGTTCCAAGTTTTTTAACCCAGGCTACCGCCATTTCTTCTTGTTCAGCAGTAAGCCTTATTCTTTCTCCTCTAAACATTATAGAGAAGCCTTTAGGTTCATAGCTGGGAACCAATACTCCATTATGAATTAGCTCCCTCATTGAATTTCATCCAGCTCCGTTGCAACACAAAGTTTCTTAAAATAAAGTTTTACATTTAATTTTTAGCTGAATTGTTTTAAACCCTTTTCTATGCGAACTTATATTTTATCAATAATGCAAACTTATTAATTTTATTTCATTATCTTAAATATTTAAAAAGAAAAAATTTAATGATTTTAAATAGGTTGAAGTAAGCTTGAAAATCTTTAAAGAATTTATTGCTGAAAACATTAATGAAAAGAAAAGTGTGCTTTGTATAGGGCTTGATCCCGCTTTACCAGCTCAAAGAGAAAAAAATGTTATTTCAACTAAATATTTAATAAATGCAAATGAAAATGAAGCTAGATTAAAATTTTGTTTAGACTTAATCGATGAAATTTCAGAATTTTGCATTGCTATTAAAGTTAACGAGCAATATGTTAAAGGTTTTTCTTCGATTCATCATCAAACCTTAACAAGCAAAGCTTATAAAGCTGGTTTAGCTTCAATATATGATCTTAAATTAGGTGATATTGAAGATACCGTTGAAGCAGCTTTATTTTATATTAAAAATTGGGGTTATAACGCTATAACAGTAAATCCATTCCCTGGAAACTTAAAGTATATAATAAAGAAAGCTGAAAGCAGCAATATAGGCGTTTTAACTCTAACTCTAATGTCAAATTCTGAGTCAAAAAAATATTTTAAACAATCTAAAATTGAGGGTAAACCGGTTTACTTAAAGATAGCTGAGGAAGTTAAAGCGTTTAATGGGGATGGTTGCATAGTTGGAGTAGGTAAATATACCACTGGTAAAGACATAAAAAAAGTTAGAGAAATTATAGGTGAAGAAAAAATTATTTTATTTCCTGGAGTAGGCATGCAAAAGGGGGATCCTAAAAAAGCAATAAAAAACGGTGGAAAAAACATTTTAATCAATGTAGGAAGAACTATAATTTATTCAGAAAATCCAAGAAAAAAAGCTGAAGAATACAATGAAATGTTTAACAAAATTAGAAATCAACTTAAAATTTTATAAATAACAATAAAGCCTTCATCATTTTCTTTAACTTCAGCCACTTCTATATTTAATGAGGAAACTAAACTTTTTATTTCATAAATTAAATCTTCAAAGTAATCATAAACACCACAAGATCGACAAAAAGGTCCCTTAAATTCAACAGTAAACTGATTTGAGGAAACCTCAATAAGCTTAGCAATAGCTTCAGGGCTTCTAAAATGATTATAAATTTTAATAGCTTCCTCAATAATTTCTTTTAAACTTAAATTCAATTTTACTCTCTAAAGTATTTAAACATTAAAAGAAATTTAAATTTAATTAAATTTAATAAGGTGAGTTAATTAATGAAGGCTAGAGCTCACGTTTTCATAAGTGGTTTAGTGCAAGGAGTATTTTTTAGATGGGAAACAAGAAAAAACGCGTTAAAAAATAATGTTAAAGGCTGGGTTAGAAATTTACGCGATGGAAGAGTTGAAGCGGTTTTTGAAGGAGAAAAAGAAGATATTGAAAAAATGATTAAGTTTTGTGAAAGGGGACCTCCAGGAGCTAAAGTTGAAAAAGTAGAAGTTAAATGGGAAGATTATAAAGGAGAATATGAAAGCTTTGAAATCATTTATTAAATATTTTTATTAAGCATTTTAAAGAAATGGTAAAATATAAAAATAGGTTAAGCGTTCTAAAAATTAAAAATAAAAGCTCCGGTGGTGTAGCCCGGTTAAGCTTAAGCATCGAAAGCATAGCGGCCTTATCTTAAAGGCCTAAAAAGCCTTAAGAGGCCAATCGAGCCGCTGATCGCGGGTTCAAATCCCGCCCGGAGCACCATATAAAATCTTTTATTTTTGTTTTATCAAAATTTTTTGAGATTT
>CAZSNM010000016.1:0-13753 GCA_964608455.1 uncultured Candidatus Bathyarchaeia archaeon
AAATGATGCTGCACCTAAAGAAGCCAGATATATTATAAGAACTGCTTTAGGTAGATTAAGACTTGGTGTTGCAGATATGACTATTTTGGATGCCTTAGCAATGGCTTTTGGCGGTGGAAAAGCTTCAAGAGAAATTTTAGAAAGAGCCTATAATTTATCTTCAGATTTAGGATTTGTAGCTAAAACAGTAGCTTTTGAAGGTCTTGAAGGCATAAAAAAATTTAAAATATCTATAGGTAGACCTATAAGGCCTATGCTTGCTGAAAGACTTTCAAATCCCAAGGAGATTTTAGAAAAACTTGGTGGAAAAGGCGCTGCTGAATATAAATATGATGGAATTAGATTGCAAGCTCACCTTCTTAACGATAAGGTTTATCTATTTTCTAGACGTTTAGAAAATGTTACAAATCAATTTCCAGATGCATGTAAATATATTAGAGAATGCATAAAAGTTAAGGAGGCTATAGTTGAAGGGGAATGCGTTGGAATAGATCCAAACACAGGTGAAATGCTTCCCTTTCAAGTTATATCTCAACGTAGAGGAAGAAAATATGATATAGAAAAAATGGAGGAGGAAGTACCTGTTAGCGTTTTTCTTTTTGATGTTTTATATGTAAATGGAGAAGATTATACAATTAAACCATTTTTAGAAAGAAGAAGAAAACTTGAGGAAATTGTTGAGGAAACAGAGCGAGGAAAAATTTCAGAATTAATTATTACAAGCGATCCTGAAGAACTTGATAGATATATGGATAAAGCTGTATCAGAAGGATGCGAAGGATTAATGGTTAAATCAATAGCATTGGATTCAATTTATAAAGCTGGAGCTAGAGGTTGGACTTGGATAAAATATAAAAGATCCTATAAAGCTGAATTAGCTGATACATTCGATTTAGTTCCAATTGGAGCTTTTTATGGTAAAGGAAAAAGGGCTGGGAATTATGGAGCTTTATTAATGGCTGTTTATAATAAAGAAAAAGATATTTTTGAAACTATATGCAAGCTTGGAAGCGGCTTCACAGATGAAGATTTAAAAAAGCTTCAGGAGGAAATGAAAAAATGGGTTATTACACATAAACATGCAAGGGTAGATTCGCTTATAGAACCTGATGTTTGGTTTTCTCCAGGAATAGTTCTTGAGGTTGCTTCAGATGAAATAACGCTTTCACCCCTTCATACTTGTGGAAGAGATTTAATAAAGAGGGGAAGCGGATTAGCTTTAAGATTTCCAAGATTTACAGGTAAATGGAGATTTGATAAATCGCCTGAAGATGCTACAACAACAATTGAAGTTATAGAAACCTACAAAAAACAGTTAAAGAAAATTGAATAAATAAAATTTAAATCTCTATTTTAAAAAAGAAATAAAAAGCTCTCATTTGGTTAAAAGAATCTCAATTGTTGAAACAAGGGCTTTTCTACCATCTTGACGCGTAACTTCCTCAGAGTTTAAATCGATTTTCTTAACAGCTAAGCCTTTGGCAAAAACTCTTCTAAGCATTTCAGCTGTATCAACAGCCTTAGAAATAGCTTTTCCTCTAGCCTTTAAAACTATTTCATTTGCTCCATGATTTAACAAATGCAGGCAAGCTACAACATAATTCATTAATGGTTTTTTACCAATAAATACTTGATTTACTTGACTCATTTTATATTCGCCTCCTTTCATTTCATTGTTAACTCATTAATAGCGTTATATTTCATTGAATTTTTTAACTTACTTTTATTTGCATCATTTAAACATTTAAGCTTTTTGTTTAAAACTGCATTAAAAATAAAAAATAGCTGGAAAATATATGCTTTTCGAAAATATGAAGTTTTAAATTTATTTTTCTCGAAAAATTAAAATACTACCTCCTAATATTAATTAATCATTATTTTATTTTTTAAAATTTTTATAGAAAGGAGGAAAATTTTATGAGTGAAGAAAAAACCCTATTTTTAAGACGAGCTACAGGGCTTGTTAGGGCTTGGTCCTTAACCGACGCCTTTATGTATTCTGCTCTCTCCGTTAATATAGTAACCCTAGGAATGTATGCTTTTTCATTTGGCTGTTTTCTTCCGCAATATAATTTGGTTCCAGCAATTTTAATAAGCTGGCTTATAATATTTCTTGAAATTATAGCTTACTGTGGTTTAATCTCTGTTATGCCTAGAGCAGGCGGAGATTATGTTTGGGAATCAAGAGTTTTACATCCCTTAATAGGTTTTGTTTTTGCTTGGAATTGCTGGGTTTCAGTGCTTTGGCTTTGGGGTCCAATATACGGTCAAATGCTTGTTTGGGAATTTATAAGCCCACTCCTAGTACTTTTCGGTAAAATCACAGGCAATCCAAGCTTATATTCAGCAGCCTTATGGTGGACAAGCCCTCTAGGAACTTTCATTGCAACATTAATTACTATCGCCTTTGTCTTTATTTATGTAGGTTTAGGAATGAGAAATTATGCTAGAATACAAAAGATTTGCTTTATTCTCGGTACTATAGGCGTTTTAGCTTTTATAGGAATTATAGCGGCTACACCTCAATCTGCCTTTATTGAAGCTTTCAATAAATGGTGGTCTGAAATCACAGGGCAAACAGTTAATTATCATGATATTTTAGAGAGAACAACACAAATAGGTGATTGGGCCTTAGACTTTAGAGAATATCCATTTTCAGCTACAATAACCTCTTTAAGCCTACCTTTAATACCATTTATTGTATTCTTTAATCTTTATCCACAATGGGGTGCTACCTTATATGGTGAGGTTAGAGGAGCAAGCGATTTTAAAAGGCAAGCTGGTGCCATGGCTTTAGGAAGCACATTCATGAATATTTTAGCTGTTATAATGCTTTTGGCTTTATGGAAATTTATTGGCTACGAGTTTTTCAACGCCTCTAATTATCTATTTTGGTATTATATTTATACTGGCGCCGATTCAACCATGCCTTTATTCCCATATCCTGTGCTTTTAGCAGCATTTGTGCTTGGAAACCCTGCTTTAGGAGCTTTAATAGTTTTCTTAGCTGGGTTATGGTTCTTCGGTTGGTCTGGAACTTTATTCCTATCTTCTACAAGGGTTGTTTTTGCAATGGCTTTTGATAGAGTTCTACCAGAATGGTTTGGAAAAGTAACTACAAGGTTTAGAACACCGATAAATTGTTTACTCTTTATGACTATAATGACTGCTTTTATAGGTTGGCTTTACTGCTTTAATATTGGAGGCTTTACGCGTTTCACGCTTGATGCCGTATTTATGATTGCGGTTGGTTATGCTATAACATGCATTGCCGCAGCTATTGTTCCATGGAGAATGCCAGACGCTTACAGTAGAGCTCCAATTTCAAAATATAAAATTGGTAAAGTTCCAGTAATAACTATAGCTGGAATTTTATTTACTTTATTCCTAATATGGGTAATGTATCTTTGGGCTAAAGATCCTGTTTATGGTGTTAATGATCCAGTTTCAGTAATATATCTTATAGCTAACTATATAGCTGCTGCAATAATTTTCTATGCATTTAAATGGTATAGAAAGAAGCAAGGAATTGAAGTAGATATGCTTTATAAAGAGATTCCAACCGAATAAAAACTTCTTTTTTCTCTTTTTATTTTTATTAAAAATTTAAGGTATTATTTTATATTTCTTCAACTTCCTTATACCATTTTGTTTTAGTTCCTATTTTTGCACGCATTTTCCATCCCATGCTTTTAGGCTTCTTCTCTATCCTATCTAATATAATATCTATCTTATTTTTTACATCTTCAACTTTATTTTGAGTTAAAACTTGAGCATAAGAATCAACAAGCTTTTTGATTTTATTTAAGTTTGTTGTCACTGTATAATAAAATCCCCAATCTTTAGATAAAAGATCCGCTATATACTCAATATTTATCGTTTCCTCTTCATCTTTATCTCCAATTTTATGATCGCTAAGAAGAACAATAACATCTTTAACATCCTTTTCGTTTATTTCAACTATTTGAAGCTTTTCTAAAAGCAGATCAGCTAAAGATATAGTTGGATAATCTATAAGAAGCCTCCTTCTAAAATCAATTTTATGACACATGTCTAATTCATTAAAGAATACATCTACATGAATTCCTAATTCAGGTTTTTCATAAATATGTCTAGCTTCGGCCATAATAGCCATGAATCTCTCTCTAGGTTTATAACCTATTTCTAAGAAAAACTTTTTCACTTTTTCTCTATCAGCAGTAGTCATAAAATCTATATCTGTAAATTGCCTGCTTAAAGCTTCATGAAAAGCTTTAGCTTCATCAGAGCAATGAACATAAATAGCTAAAGCGCCCATTAACCTTAATGGAATCCCTTTGGATTCTCCCAGCTCCGCTATTTTAACAGCTTCATTTATAAGATTTGCTTTGGATAAAGCCAATTTTAATGCTTCCCCCCTTTAAAACGTAAAGTTGAAACAAACAATTTTTTATTACAGTAAAGCTTATTAACTTTTCCATTAATAACCTTTTTTAATTAACTTTCGTGGGAGGGAGAACAATTTAATGACTAGAATATTCTTTGCTACTGATGTTCACGGTTCAGAAAAATGCTGGAAAAAATTTATTAATGCTGGAAAATTTTATAAGGCAGATATTTCAATTTTAGGTGGAGACTTAACTGGTAAAGCTGTAATTCCAATAGTAAATGAAGGAAACAATATTTATAAAGTCAATTTTTTAGAGCAGGAGTTTACATTAAAATCTAAAGAAGAGATTGATGAAATGGTTTATAAAATAGTTAATTCAGGTTATTATCCATATATTGTTTCCCGTGAAGAATTAAAAGAGTTAAGTGTTAACCAAGATAAAGTTAACAAAATCTTTGAACAATTAATGATTGAGCGTTTAGAAAACTGGTTAAAATTTGCTGATGAAAAATTAAGAAATTCAAAAATTAAAGCTTATGTTTGTCCTGGAAACGATGATCCATTTATAATTGACGAATTAATTAAAAAATCTGAAGTTATAGAAAATGCTGAAGGAAAAGTTGTTGAAATTGACTCATATCATGAAATGATAAGTACAGGCTGGACAAATGCTACTCCATGGAAAACCTTTAGAGAATGTAGTGAAGAAGAGCTTAAAAAGAAAATAGAGGAAATGATTCAAAAAGTTAATAATTTAAAAAATTGTATTTTTAATCTTCATGCTCCACCATATGCTTCAGGACTTGATGAAGCTCCTCAATTAGATGAAAATCTTAAACCAATTTATGGAGGTCAAGTTTTAACACCTGTTGGAAGCAAAGCTGTTAAAGAGGCTATAGAAAAATATCAACCTTTACTTGGTTTACATGGGCATATACATGAAGGAAAAGGAATTTCCCGTATTGGAAGAACATTATGTGTTAATCCTGGAAGCTCATATGAAGAAGGAACATTGCTAGGTGCTGTAATTGATTTGGATAAAGGAAAAATTGCTCGATATATGCTTACAACAGGTTAAAAATTAAAGGAGGAAAGCGTTAAAAATGCTCAAATTTTTATCTGATGAAGAAATTTTGGAAATACATAATTCCTCTTTAAAAATGTTAAATAAACTTGGCGTAGTAATAAAGCATGAAAAATTTCTTAAAATGCTTAAAGAGGCTGGAGCTGATGTTAATGAAGAAAAACAATTAGTTAAGCTTCCAGTTTATTTAGTTGAGGAGCTTGTTGATAAAGCTCCAAGCGGTTATATTATGGGTGGACGAAAAAGAGAATATGATTTATATGTTGGAGATGGAAAAGCTTATGTTAGAAGTCAAGGAGGTTGCGATCATATTTTAGATCTAGAAACAGGAGTTATTAGAGAAGCTAACACTAATGATGTTATTAATGCTACAGTTATTCAGGATGCTTTAGAAAACATTCATTGGTGCGCAAGTTTTCTTCATCCAAGTGATGAACCACCAATGACTAGAGATCTTTACCAATTAATGCTAATGATGGAAAACACTGTGAAACATATAGTTGCGCAACCATATACAACTGAATCATTTAAATATCAAGTTGAAATGGCTAAGGCTGTTGTTGGAAATGAAAAGGAATTTATGAAAAGACCTCTTATAAGCGTTTTTATTGGACCAACAAGTCCTTTAGAAATAGATAAGCATAATTGCGAGCTTATAGAAATAGCTGCAAAAAATAGGATTCCAATAATGCCTGTTAGCGCGCCTATAGCTGGTGCAACTGGGCCTGTAACTTTAGCCGGTTTAGCAGCTTTAGCTCATGCTGAAATAATGATGATTACTGTTTTAACCCAATTGATTAATCCAGGGGCTCCAATAGAATATACACCTAGACCTAACACTATGGATATGCGGACAGCTCAAGCTCTTTGGGGTGCTATAGAATATGCTTTAGCTTCAGCTATCGGTGTTCAATTAGCTAGATTTATTAAGCTTCCAGTATGTGTTCAATGTTTAAGCACAGATTCTAAGCTTCCAGATGGTCAAGCATGCATAGAAAAAGCTATGCAAATAACTTTAGCGGCTTTAATGAAGCCTGATACAATGACTGGAGCTGGAGGAATAGATTCTGTTAAAACTGCAAGCTTAGAACAATTGGTAATCGATAATGAAATTATAGGAATAGCTAAAAGAATTGCTAAAGGAGTTGAGGTTAATGAAGAAACAATTGCTTATCATGTTATTGAAAGAGTTAAGCATGGTGGTCATTTTCTAGCCGATAAACATACCGCTAAATATTATCTTGAAGAACATTATATTCCAAAGCTTTTTGATAGAAATCCTAGAGGAGCATGGGAAGCTGCTGGAAAAAAAGATTTAACAACTAGAGCAAAAGAAACCGTAAAGAAAATTCTTAAGGAATATGAACGTAGACCATTAGATGAAGATATAAAAAAAGATTTAAGAAAAATAATGGATGAAGCTAGAAAAAATCTGCTTAAATAAATTTATTTTTTAAAGCAAAATATTACCTATCACTTTCGGATACTTCTCCTTTAACATTTCAAGATGTTTTAAACATTCATTAAATTGAAATCTAGCATAACTATTAAAATCAAAATCTAATTCTGAAACATGATATTGCATAACTGCCCATAAAGCCCACCAAAGTCTAGCTGGAAGCTTATATAAATCAACTCTTCTCTTCTCTTTGGTTTTTTCTTCACCAAAATACAGTTGCTTTATATGATTTTCTTCCTCACTTGTTAAATTATCTAATTCAGTTATAAAATCTGCTATATCAAAACATGGATCATTCATACCTGCATATTCCCAATCAATAATGTAAACTTTTTCATTAACGAAAATAAAGTTTTCAGGTAAAAGATCATTATGGCATGGAACACGCTTTATAGGTTCATCTTTATAAACTTCAGCTTCTATGTTTTTAACTATTTCAAGCATTTCATTTACGGGATAATCACTTAAAATAGCTTTATCATAAGCTTTAAGCAAATTATTATAGCGTTCAATCTCCCTAAAAATATTAAATGTATTACAAAGTTTAACATTTGAATTATGAATTGTTTTTATAGCTTTAACAACTTTCTCTCTAACTTTTGGATCTTTAAAATCTTCTTTTTTAGCTACTTTTCCAGAAATAAACTCTATTATCGAGATTTGAGTATCTTCTTTGTATTCATAAAGCTTTGGGGTTATTCCAGTTATTTCCAAAGCTTTTAAATTTTTTATTTCAGCTTCCCTATCTATAAAAAGCTCTGTTTTTTTCCCTGGAATTCTAACTTTATATAGTTTACATTCATCATCCTCCACTAAATAAAGTTCATTAGTTATTCCACCTTTAAGCCTAACGATTTTTACAGGTTTCTCAAGCCATTCCTGCCTTAAACTTTTAATAAAAGCTTCATCAACCAAATTTTTCCCCTCAATCATTCTTATCAAAACAATTTTAAGTTACGTTTAAATTTATCGTTTAATTAACTCTATTTTACTATATAGATATATATGGTGTTTAGCTCTTTTTAAGAACTATTTTATAAAATTATTAATGCCAAAAAGGGATGTAAAAAATAAAAAAAAGTTTATGGCGGAGGATAAGGTGCATAAGCAACCTTTAAAACCCAATATAATAAATCTTTTTCTGTAATTATTCCTTCAAGTTTTCCTCCGCTTACTACTGGAAGACGTCTAATATTGTTTTTTCGCATTATTTGAAGCGCTTCAAAAATTCCTGTATCTGGAGAAACAGTGATTAAAGGTTTACTCATAACATCCTTAACTTTTTTATCTAAAGTGTTTTTATCTTGAATAAGCTTTTTTGCGATGTCTCTTTCAGTTATTATACCTACAGGTTTACCGTTTTCAGTGATAACAACGCTTCCTATACCCTTTTCAGCCATTATTTGAAGCGCTTTTAAAACTTTTTCTGAAGCATCAACTGTTATTACATTTTTACTCATTATTTGGGATACAAAATCTTCACTAGCCAATTTTTTCTTCCTCCATTTTAATTCTTTAATCTATACTATTAAGCAATATAAAAATTTAAATCTTTAGGTTAAGTTTTTATAGGTTGATTAAATCTTAATTCTATAACTTATATCATGAACTTTATTTAAAAAATGATAGTTTAAGGGTTAGGTTAAATGACTCAAAAAGTTTTAAATTGCAAATTGCTTTTTGAAAAACTTAAAAATAAAGATGTAACAGCTAAGGAAATTAATGAATTTAAGCTTAAAATAGCTAAAACCCTTCATCTTAAAAAAGTTTTAAGTAACTCTGAAATTTTATCAATGTTAACTCCTGAAGAGAAAAAATTCCTTTTGAATTTATTTCAATTAAAAAAAGTTAGAAGCATTTCTGGTGTAAACATTGTAGCGGTTATGACCGCTCCATATAAATGCCCTCATGGAAAATGTGCTTATTGTCCCTCAGAACCTGGTGTTCCAGAAAGCTATACTGGGCATGAACCCTCCTCTATGAGGGGGCTTCAATGCGATTTCGATCCTTATCTTCAAGTTTTAAATAGAATAAGGCAATTAAAAGAAATTGGACATTTAGTTAGCAAGGTTGAACTTATAATTCAAGGTGGAACTTTTCCAGCTATGCCTATTTCTTATCAAAAAAATTTTGTAAAAAGTTGTTTAGAAGCAATTATTGGAGAAAAAACTGAATCTTTAGAGGAAGCTAAAAAGAAAGCTGAGGAAAGCATTATTAGAAATGTTGGGTTAACAATTGAAACTAGACCTGATTGGTGCAAGCAAAAGCATATAGATTTAATGCTTGAATTAGGCGCTACTAGAGTTGAAATAGGCGTCCAAACATTATATGATGATGTTTATAAGCTTGTTGAAAGAGGTCATACAGTTCAAGATGTTATTGATGCTTTTAGGGCAGCCAAGGATTCAGGATTAAAAATTGTTGCGCATATGATGCCTGGTTTACCAGGATGCAATTTTGAAAGGGATTTAAAAGCCTTCCAAATTTTATTTAACGATTCAAGCTTTAAGCCAGATATGCTTAAGATTTATCCATGCTTAGTTTTAAAAAACACTAAACTTTATGAATGGTGGAAAGAAGGAAAATACAAACCCTATTCTACTGAGGAAGCTTTAGAATTAATAACTAAAGTTAAGGCTAATATTCCTAAATGGGTTAGAATAATGAGGATTCAAAGAGATATTCCAGCCAATTTAATTATAGATGGGGTTAAAAAAGGTAATTTAAGAGAGTTAGCTCAAGAAAAATTAAGGCAGCAAGGTTTAAAATGTAACTGCATAAGATGCAGAGAAATAGGCCATAAAATGTTAAAAGAAAATATAAAACCTAAACTTGAAAACTTTAAGATTAATATTGAAGAATATGAAGCTTCTGAAGGAATAGAAACATTTATTTCAATTGATGAACCTAGCGTTGATGCGTTAATAGGTTATTTAAGACTTAGAATTCCATCAGAAAAAGCTGAAAGACCTGAAATATTAAATGGAAAAACCTCTATAGTAAGAGAGCTTAAAGTTTGTGGTCCAGTAGTGCCTTTAGGAGAGCATTTTGAAGAAGCCTATCAACATAAGGGTTTAGGAGCAAAACTGCTTTTTGAAGCTGAAAAAATTTCTTTAGAAAAATTTGATTGCAAAAAAATTCTTGTTTTAAGCGGTTTAGGCGTAAAACCTTATTATAGACGATTAGGTTATCATTCAGATGGACCATATATGGCTAAAATATTAAATTAAGAAGGTTAAGCATTTTGAGTGAATTAACAGGTTATAAAGGGTTAGCTTTAGAAAAACTGAAGGAAGCTAAAGCATCCTTAGGTGATGAAATAAAAATTATCAAGGGAGAAAAAGTTTATAGAGGAATTTTAATTCCAAGGCCTGAATATCAAAACAGTGATTATATAATTTTAAAATTAAAAAGTGGATATAACATAGGCGTTAAAATAGATTCAAATGTTAAAATCGAGGTTTTAGGATTTAAAGTTGAACCTAAATTTGTTAAACCCCCCCCTCCAGAAACAAAAGAGGGTTTACCCCAAATTTCTATAATAAGTACAGGTGGTACAATTGCCAGTAGAGTTGATTATAGAACTGGAGCTGTTGAACCAGCTTTAAATGCTGAAGATATTTATAGCATAGTTCCTGAACTTTCCAATATAGCCAAAATAAATACTGAAATCCTTTATAACGAATTTAGTGAAAATTTTACTCCAAACCATTGGGAAACAATTGCTGAAATTACAGCTAAAAATATTGAGAATGGAGTTGATGGAGTAGTTATATGTCATGGAACAGATACAATGGCTTATACAGCTGCAGCTTTAAGCTTCGCTTTACAAAATCTTCCAGTTCCAGTGATTTTAGTTGGTTCTCAAAGATCCTCAGATAGACCTAGCTCAGATGCTGCAACAAACCTTATAGGAGCTGTAGCGATTTCAGCTAAAGCTTCATTTGCTGAAGTTGCAATAGTAATGCATAAAAACACATCTGATGATAAATTAATTGTTATTAAAGGTGTTAAAGCTAGAAAATGCCATACAAGTGCTAGAAATGCTTTTAAATCTATAAATGCTCAACCTCTTGCAGAATACGATTTAATAAATAACGAAATTAAAATTTTAAATAAAGATTTTAAAGCTAGAGCAAAAGATAAAAAACTAATTTTAAAACCAAAATTTAATAGTAAAGCAGCTTTAATAAAATTTTATCCAGGAATGAACCCTGAAATTATAGATCATTTTGTTGATAAGGGATATTTAGGATTAATTCTTGAAGGAACAGGTTTAGGGCATGTAAGTCGATACTGCTATAACTCTATAAAAAGAGCTGTTAAAGAAGGAGTATTTATTGGAATGACTTCTCAATGCATCTGGGGCAGAGTAAACATGCATGTTTACTATACTGGAAGAGATTTATTAAATTTAGGGGTTACTCCACTTGAAGATATGCTTCCTGAAACAGCCTTAGTTAAATTAATGTGGGTTTTGGCTCAAACCACAAACCTAAATGAAATTAAAAATTTAATGCTAGAAAATATTGCTGGAGAAATCTCAAGCAAAAGATTGTATGAGGGATAAATAATTGAGTTTAAATTATGAAGAAATTGGATTAAAAGATGGTCTTGAAATTCATTGTCAACTTGATACTGAAAAAAAGCTTTTTTGCAATTGCTTAACAAAACTTTCAGTTAATCCTCCAAGCCTTAAGTTTATTAGACGTTTAAGACCCACTCAAAGTGAACTTGGCCAAATAGATCCGGCAGCTTTATTTGAATTTAAAAAGGGAAAATTAATTATTTATGAAGCTGATTTTGAAACATGCTGTTTAGTTGAAATGGATGAAGAACCTCCCCATGAATTAAATAGAGAAGCTTTAGAAACAGCTTTAACTATAGCGCTTCTTTTAAACGCTGAACCAATTGAAGAAATTCATGTAATGAGAAAGGTTGTAATAGATGGTTCCAATACAACAGGTTTTCAAAGAACCGCAGCTGTTGCCTTAAATGGTTTTATTCAAGTTGAAAATAAGAAAATTCCAATTGAACATGTGAGTTTAGAGGAGGATGCTGCTAGAAAAACTGGGGAATCAGGATTAACAGTTAGCTATAGAATAGATAGATTAGGAATACCACTTGTTGAAGTTGCTACCGCTCCAGTTATAAATAGTCCAATTGAAGCTCAAAATGTAGCTTTAGCTATAGGAAGAATTTTAAAGGCTACAGGAAAAGTTAAAAGAGGAATCGGAACAATAAGGCAAGATCTTAATGTTTCAATTAAGGAAGGCGCCTTAATAGAGATTAAGGGTGTTCAAAAATTAGAATTAATAGGAAAAGTTGTGGAGTATGAAGTGAAACGTCAACTTTCATTGATAGAAATTAAAAATGAATTAAAGAAGAGAGGTTTAACAACAGAATTAATTCAAAATGAAATTTTTGATGTAACCTCAATTTTAAAAGAAACAAAAAGCAGAATAATTAAGGAAGCTCTTGATAAAGGTGGAGTAACTCTAGCTATTAAATTACCTAAATTTGCTGGGTTGCTTAAAAAAGAATTAATTCCTGGAGTAAGGCTTGGAACAGAAATGGCTTATAGAGCTATGTTTGCCGGTAAAGTTAAAGGTTTATTTCATACAGATGAATTACCTGGATATGGAATTTCAAAAGAAGAAGTTGAAAAAATCGCTGAAAAACTTAAGTTAACTAAGGAGGATGCTGCTGTAATCATAGCTGATTTAAAAGAAAATGCTGAAGATGCTTTAAAAGCTGTTATTGAAAGAGCTAAAGAAGCTATTTTAGGTGTTCCAGAAGAAACAAGAGCTGCAAACCCTGATGGAACAACTCATTACATGAGACCTAGACCTGGAGCTGCAAGAATGTATCCTGAAACAGATATTCCACCGATACAAATAACTGAAGAAATGCTTCTTAAAATTAAAAGAAATCTTCCTGCACTTCCTGAAGAAATTATTAACCGTTTAATTAAAATTTATGGAATAAACTTTAAATTAGCTCAACAATTACTGGATTCAGATAAAATTAATTTATTTGAAGAAATTGCTTCTAAAGTTAAAATTCCTCCATCTTTTATTGCTACAGTTTTAACTGAAACCCTAAAAAACCTTGAAAGAGAAGGTTTTGAAATAGAAAAAATAACTGATGAACAAATAAAAGAAACTTTTGATCTTATCGATAAAGGACTTACAGCTAAAGAATCTGTAGGGGAAATTTTTAAATGGCTTGCTAAAAATGAAAATGCTAATCCAAAAGATGCCTTAACCAGTTTAAATTTAAAAATGCTTAATGAAAAAGAAATTGAAAAAATTGTTTTAGAAATTATTAATGAAAATTTAGATCTTATAAAGGTTGAGAACGAAGTTGCCTTTAAAAAATTAATGAATTTAGCTATGAGTAAGCTTAGAGGAAAAGCAGATCCGAAGAAAGTTATGGAAATTATTAAAAAAGAGGTGGAGCGGTTTAAGAAGAATTAAATTATTTCTTCATCCTTCATTGGATTATAACCTAATTTTTTAATCCTTTCAAAATCATGTTGAAGAAAAGGCGTTAAAGCTGTTTCTTCTCCAATATAAATTAATGGAAAACCACATATACTGCAGATTCTTTCTTCAATAGTTGCAATCACTTTTGGAGCATAAAAATAGTTTGTTAACACAGCCACTCCTCTAGCATCTGGATGATTTAAAAAATTTATGCAATCAAAGAATAGCCAAAGAGTCCATCTTTCCTCCATAATAGGTTTCCCCCAATTTTCACATATGGTAATTTATACATACAACAATTTAATAGTATATTTTATGCAACATTTAAGCTATTATATCTAATTTTATTTACA
>CAZSNM010000016.1:13853-23882 GCA_964608455.1 uncultured Candidatus Bathyarchaeia archaeon
ATTTAATAGTATATTTTATGCAACATTTAAGCTATTATATCTAATTTTATTTACATACAATAAAAATCAGCTTTTTTCAGTTTTAACTTTATGTCTTCTTTTTAACTCCTCAAAAATCTTCTTTAAACTTATTTTTTTGCTAGCTAATAAAACTAAAATGTGAAAAATTAAATCTGAAGCTTCAAAAACAACTTCTTTTTCTTCATTCTTTTTTGAGGCTAAAACTAATTCAAAAGCTTCTTCCCCTAGTTTTTGCAGAATCGCATCTTCACCTTTAGCATATAAACTGGCTACATAGGAATCTTCTTTAGGCTCTTCTATTCTTTCTAAAATAACTTCATAAATTTTTTCTAGAAATCTCCCATCAAGTTCTTCTTTTTCTAAAGCAATGAAAGAATTATGAAAACATGATTCTTCGCCGGTATGGCAGCAGGCGCCTATTTGATGAACTTTAAATAAAATAGCGTCGTTATCACAATCTAAAATAACATTTTCTAAAATAGAGTAATGCCCAGACTCCTCGCCTTTAAGCCATATTCTTTTTTTTGTTCTGCTCCAATAATGCATTTTACCAGTTTTTAATGTAAGTTTTAATGCTTCTTCATTCATAAAAGCTTGCATTAAAACCTTGTTTGTAGCTACATCCTGAACCACAACTGGGACTAAACCATTCATTTTTTTAAAGTTAACCTTAAAAATAAAATCTTCTATTTCTTTTTCTGAAAGCTTTAGAACCATTTTTCATCTCCAAGTATTAGCATAATTTCCCTATTTAATTTAATAAATGATATCATTTATAAAAAAAGCTTTTTTGAGCTTTCAGAAATTTTGTATAGAAAAGTTATATGTTTTTATGTAGTACATAACTACAGTAAAAAAAGGGGGTTAAGCGATGGGGCTACAAAAAATATCTATTGCATTAATTGCTAAAAGAAATCTTAAAAAATTTATTGTTGATTCATTAGCTCATACAATTTTTTATGGGATTATAGGCGCCATAATCGCAATAGTTTTAGGAATAGAATTTAAAGTTTATATAGCAATGTCTATTCTTGGCACCGCAGCTCAAATTTTAAGTGGAGGAATTTTTGGAAGATTTTTAGATTTTATTAGGCGTCTAGCTAAAGTTTAGCCTTTAAAAATAAAAATTATATTTTTAAGTTCTAACGGGGACTCCATGCATTTTTAAAAGTTCCTTCACCTTCATTATGGTGTATTCTCCTTCATGAAAAATTGAGGCTGCTAAAGCTGCATCTGCCTTCCCTTTTGTTAAAACCTCTAAAATATGCTCAGGTTTTCCAGCTCCTCCGCTAGCAATCACTGGAATATTAATGTTTTCGCTTATAGTTTTTGTTAAATAAATATCATAACCGCTTTTTGTTCCATCGCAATCCATGCTTGTAAGCAGTATTTCACCTGCTCCAAGCTCTTCAACTTTTTTAGCCCATTCTATAGCATCTATACCTGTTTTAGTTCTTCCCCCTTCTATATAAACCTCCCACCAGCATCTTCCTTGAGGCGTATCCACTATTTTTACCCCAGGCTTATTTAATTCTGTGTAATTTCTTTTAGCATCTATAGCAACAACTATGCATTGACTTCCAAAGATTTCAGCAGCTTTTTTAATTAAATTCGGTTTTTTAACAGCAAAAGTATTTATAGAAACTTTATCTGCTCCTGAGCAAAGAATTCGCCTTATATCCCTTAAACTTTTTATTCCTCCACCAACAGTAAATGGAATAAAAATTTTTTCAGCTGTTCTTTTTACAACATCCAAAATTATGTTTCTACGTTCATATGATGCTGTAACATCCAAAAAAACAAGTTCATCCGCACCTTGTTCATCATAAATTTCAGCTAACTCAACTGGATCCCCCTCCACTCTTAAATTTTTAAATTTAACCCCCTTAACAACTTTTCCTTTTTCAACATCTAAACAAGGAATTATCCTTTTCGTTAGCATTCTTTTGCAGCCTCCATAGCTTCTTTTAAAGTAAATATTTGTTCATAAAGGGCTTTCCCAACTATAACTCCATCAAGTTTAAGTTTAGATAACCTTTTAATATCTTCTAAACTTCCTATGCCTCCTGAAGCTATAAACTCCACTTTTGATAAACGTGGAATTTTAGAAATTTTATTTATTGATGGACCTGCTAAAGTTCCGTCTTTCTCAATTAAGGTTAAAATCAAAGCTCCAATATTAAATTCTTTAATCTTTAATATTAAATCCTTGTATGATAAATTTAATTCTTTTCTCCAACCTTTAACAGCTATTTTTTCTCCTTTAACATCTATAGCTGCTGCTGTTTTCTCAGGTCCAAAAACTTCTGAAAATTTTTTTATCAATTCTGGATTTTCAATTAATGCTGTTCCAAATATAACTCTATTTACACCATACTTTATAAGTTCCTCAGCTTTTTCAAATGAGTTAATTCCTCCCCCGACCTGAACCTTAACTTTAGCTTCTTTAGCTTTCTTTAAAATTTGCTTTATGATATTAATGTTTTCTCCAAAGTTTAAAGTGGCATCTAAATCTATTACATGTATCCATTTAGCTCCATCTTTAATAAATCTTTCAAGTGGAATTAATGGATTATCAAAATAAACTTTTTTTGTTTCAGGTTTTCCCATAATTAACCTAACGCATTTACCATCCATCAAATCTATAGCAGGTATAACTATCATAAATAAACTACCTTTTAACTAGGTTAACAAAATTTTCTAGGATTTTTAATCCATTTTTACTGCTTTTTTCAGGATGAAATTGCACCCCATAAATATTATTTTTTGCTATAATTGATGGAAAAGTTATGCCGTAATCTGTTGTTGATAAAACTACTTCAGGTTCTTCTGGTTTAACTACATAAGAATGAACAAAATATAGAAATGATCCATTTTCAACCCCATTTAAAATTTCATTTTCCTTAACTATTTTTATACTATTCCATCCTATATGAGGAAGCTTTACAACTTCAGGTAGTTTAATAACATTTCCTTTAATTAAGTTTAATCCTGGAAAAATTCCCCCTTCAAAGCTTTTTGTAAAAAAAAGTTGAAGACCTAAGCATATTCCTAAAATAGGTTTTCCAGAATCAACTAATTTTTTAATGGTTTCTTCTAAACCTTCAAGTTTCTCTCTTGCTTTTTTAAATGCTCCTACACCAGGCAATATCAATGCATCAGCTTTTTTAATTTCCCCCTCTTTACTAGTGATTTTTACCGTTGCTTTAAGATTTTCTAAAGCTTTAGAAACACTTTTAAGATTTCCTACACCATAATTTAAAATTACTATTTTAGACATGAAATTTTAAAGGGCCTCCTTAACGCTTGGAATTTTTCCTTTTAATTTTTCATCAATTGAAATTGCTTCTTTTAAAGCTAAAGCAAAAGATTTTGCTGCAGCCTCAACTTTATGATGAGCATTAACTCCATAAATAACTTTAATATGCAATGTGGATTTTGAAGCTTGAGCTAAAGAAGAGAAAAAGTGAATTATATCTTCTGTTTTTGCATCTTCTATTTTCTCCTGAGAAATGTTAAGGTTTATTTTAGCGTAAGGTCTTCCACTTAAATCAATTACTGTTCTAGCTAAAGCTTCATCCATAGGTATGTATGCATATCCAAAACGTTTAATTCCCTTTTTCTCTCCTAAAGCCTCTAAAATAGCTGAACCAATAGCTATTCCTACATCTTCAATTAAGTGATGCGCTAAATCTCCAGAAGCTTTAATTGTTAAATCAATCATTGAATGTTTAACTATTGTAGTTAAAATATGATTAAAAAATTTAATTCCTGTTTCTACCTCAGATTTTCCTTCACCATCAAGATTTATTATTCCTGAAATTTCCACTTCTTTAGTTTTTCTTTTTATTTTTGCTTCTCTCAATTTTTCTCCTCCTTTATCTTAAAAAATTAAACTTAATTCATTAACGTTTTTTAAGATAATATCTGCATTATTTTGTGAAAAGTTTTTTGAAACAATAATTGATAATGATTTTGTTAAGTATTTTGCTTTTAGTTTTTCAATTAAAATAGCCTCAGCTGCTGTATCGCCTACATACGCTAAAAATTTATTTTCAGCTTTTAACTCCTTAAGAAGATTAAAAAATGGGGTTGGATTTGGCTTTCCTGGATCTCCTAAAAAACTAAACTTGTTTATTTCCTCTCTAAAATATGAAGCATTTAAATTAAAATAGTCTTTAAGTTTAAACTTTTCTAATACATAAATTGCTTGTTTTCTAGGTCTTTCACTATAAATTATAAGTTTACCAAATTTTTCATAAAGTTTTTTTAAGGTTTCAATTGTTATAAGAGGTTTTTCATTTTCTATAAAGCCTTTACCTAAATTGAATAATGCTGATTGATTATAAAATTCTTCATAAAGTTTTCTTCCTAAATAAAATTCTTCAAAAATTTTTTGAATTAAATCTTCTTTATTTACCTTTGTTTGAATAAAATTTTTTAATTTAGGTAAAGAATCGATTAACTCTGGAAAAATTTTTTGTAACGCTTTAAGCTCATCATTTTCTTTTAAAAATTTTAATAAAGGCTCAAATCCCCTTTCTTTATCTTTCTTCACCAAAATTAAATAGGTTATAGTTAATTTTTCAGATTCGAAAATCTTTCTTAATTTCTGGATAATATTTAAAACTTCTTTTAAATTATTTCCTTCTTTAATTACCTTTAAGCAATTTTTACTTTTTAAAGTTAGGACTGAAAGAAAATATAGAATAAAAAGCTTTGTTAATTTCCAGTCATCATTATACATGCCTGTGACTTTAAATTTTTGAATCTCCTTTTGAGTAATTAAATTTAAATAAGATCCCTTAAGTTTTAATAATTGAATAAAATAAAAATTTACTGTTTTTTGAATAGTTTTCCAAAAAGAATTTTTTGTTGAAAACAATACTCCATCAAAATCTAAAATTAGAACTTCTATATTTTGTAATTGAGTTAAAAGTTTGTTAAGGTTTTTCAAAATCATTTTAAGCTTCATTTAAAATTTTTTTTAATCCATAAATGAACCTTATATTCATTTTTCTAGTTCCAACAGTAACTCTTAAACATTTTTCTAAAAGAGGGTCTTTATTCCTATTCTTTACATAAACTCCTAAAAGCTTAAGTTTATCACATATAAATTTTGTTGATAAATTGTTTTTATTAACTTTAAATAGAATAAAATTTGCTTTTGAAGGAAAAGGCGTAACTCCATCTATTTTTTTAAGCTCATTAAATAACCATTCCCTCTCCCTAACAATGGATTTAATTTCTTTTTTAAATAAATTCCAATTTTTTAAGGTTATTTTAATGATTTTCTGAGTTAAAGAATTAACTGAAAATGGTGCTGAAACCTTCATTAAATAATTAACTACTTTTTCATTAGCTGCTGCGAAACCCGCTCTAATAGAAGCTAAACCAAAAGATTTAGAAAAAGACCTTAAAACAACTAAATTTTCATATTTTTCAACTAAATTAATTATAGAATAATCTGCAAAATCTACGTAAGCTTCATCAACAACAACTAAACCATCAAAATTTTTTAAAACTTTTTCAACATCTTTTATATCAAATTGATTTCCAGTGGGGTTGTTAGGTGAACAAATAATAACCATTGATGTTTTTGAATCACATTTATTTAAAATTTCATCTACATTTAATTGAAAATTCGGTTTTAATAAAACCTCTTTTTTTTCTCCACCATAAAGCTTTATGAAAAAAGAATACATAGCAAATGTTGGTTCATTAATTATAACATTACTTCCCTTGGAAATGAAGGTTCTTGAAAGCTTATCTAATAAATCATCTGAACCATTACCTACAAATATTTTTTCCTCTTTTAAACCATAAAATTCAGCTATTGCTTCAGCAGCTTCTTTTCCATATGGTTTTGGATAAAGCCTAAAGTCAACTTCTTTAATTGCTTCTTTAACAATTTTTTTAATTTCCCTATTTGAAACTAGCAAGTTTTCATTTAAATCTAATTTAGCTATAGCTTTTAAATTTTTTATTTCAAGCAAATCTTTAACATCATACGGTTTAACTTCTTCAATTTCAGGTCTAATTAAAAGCTTCATTTTTCTTCACTATTTCATCAACTTTCTCAATAAACTCTTTAATTTTATTAAAGCTTCTATAAGCAATTTTATTACAGATTAACCTAGCTGTAGACTCCAATATAACCTCAATTTCTTTTAAACCATTTTTCCTTAATGTTTCTCCTGTTGTTGAAAGATCCACTATTGCATCTGCTAAACCAAGTTTTGGAGTTAATTCTGCACCTCCCCTAACTGTTAAAATTTCAACAGGTTTTTTTAATGAATCAAAGAATTTTCTTGTTAAATTTGGAAATTCCGTAGCCACTCTAGTATTTGATGGAAGCTCAATAGCTTTATTCCATTCTGCCTCCATGGGCACAGCCAATACAAGTTTGCATTTTCCAAATTTTAAATCTGAAACTTCATATACATCTGCTCCTCTTTCTAAAATTATGTCATGTCCAGTTATTCCTAATGTTGCTGCTCCATATTGAACATAAAGCGGAATATCAAAAGCTCTAGCTAACACAACTTCGAATTCTGGATGTGAAGTTTTCAAAATATATTTTCTTTCTTGCTCTTCGATTTTTAATCCAATTTCCTCAAGAATTTTTAAGGCTGAGGGTTTAAGCCTACCTTTACTGGGCAAAGCTATTCTAAAGCAATTCAAATAATTATGTTTCCTCCTTAACAATATTTTTTAAAGCCTCATCTATGCTTAATCTTTTTTTCTCTCCAGTTTTCACATTTATTACTAAAGCATAATCGTTAATTAAGTCCACTATAGTGTTTGCTTTATAGCTTTCAGCAATCTTTTTTTCTTCTTCTATCGTTTTCGCAGGTTCCCAAACTACTATTATTTTGTTTCTTCTTAATTTTGAAGCGAACTCATTGCTAAGCTTTGAATATGAAGCTTTTAAAATAATTGCTTTTCTATAATTATTAATCTGCGATTGATTTTTAACTATTTTAAGACACTCAGTAACATCTATTGCAAATCCTGTTGCTGGTAGATCCTCACCGAATTTTTTTAATAATTCATCGTATCTTCCCCCTCCAGCAATTGGAAAACCTAAAGTTGGTAAAGAAACTTCAAAGATTACTCCACTATAATACTCTATTCCTCTAGTTAAAGCAAAATCAAAAAATAATTCTTTTAATCCTATGGTTTCTAATTTTTCATTTACTTCAAGAAGATTTACTAAAGCATTTTTTATATTTTGATAATTTTCCGCCTCTTTAAGGATATCTTTTATTTCTGAAACTTTAAAGCATTTAAAAAGTTTTTTTAAAATTAAAGCAAGTTTTAAAGGGCAATTTTTATTTTCTAAAAATCTTTCAAATCTTGAATAATCTTTATAGCCCGTTATTTCAAAAAACTCTTCTTTTTCTTTAGAGTTTAAATTTAATTCTTTTACAACCTCTTTTAAAATGGTTGCGTGACTTACATCTATTCTAAAATTCGTTAAACCTAAAGAGTCTAAAGCTTCTGTTAGAAGCATTAAAACTTCAGCATCAGCTTCAGCATCTTTTCTACCAATTAGTTCAACTCCAGCTTGCCAAAACTCTCTAAATCCACCAGGTTTATCAATTGTTCTTCTAAAGACATTTACTATATAATATACTCTAATTGGTTTATAAGCTAAACGCAACTCACTTGTTAAAATTCTGGCAGTTGGAATAGTTGCTTCAGCTCTTAAAGCAAGAACTTTTCCATCTAAATCTTGAAATTTAAACATGTTATCAATTAATTTTGAGCCTGCTCCAATAGATAAAACATCTGCGAATTCTATGGTTGAAGGAATTACTTCTTTATATCCCCAAAGCTCAAATTTTTCTCTTAATTTTTCCTCTATATATCTATAAATTTTTGCTTCCTCAGGTAAAATATCTTTCATTCCATTTGGTAATTGAGGCGTTATGAACGTTAGGCCCCCTTTCCATTTTTTCTCCCACGGATTTATGATTTTTATCCCACTTTTTACCCACAGATTTATATAAATCTTTCGCTTTATTTTTTCAAAAAGGAAGATTAAAAAATGAGGCTCTCAAAAATTGTTAAGTTGGATTCTAAAGGAAGAATATTGATTCCATCAAGCATAAGAGCGGGATTAGGGCTATCTAAAGGTATGTATTTAATGATTCATGCAGATCTAGATGAGAAAAAAGCACATTTAACTCCATTTGCTGATCCTAAAGCTAAACTTGTAAACTTTAAAATAACAATTTTGGATATACCTGGTGCTTTAGCTAAAGTAGCTTCTATTTTAGCTGAATATGGCATAGACTTACTTTCAAGCGAATCAAGAACTCTTCAAAGAGGAAAACTTGCTGAATGGAATGCCATAGGTGATATATCAAAATGCAAAATTAACTTTAATGAATTAAAAAAGGCTTTAGAAAAGGAATCTTTAATTAAAAATATTCAATTTAAAAAGGTATTTTAAACTTTGAATTCTATTTTATTATTTTCCAGCCACCTCATTAAATCTAAATCATGAATTAAAAACTTTAAATATTCCTCCACATTTTTTACTCCAGAATAAAAATCGCTAATATCCCAATGAATTAAAAAAATGTTTACAGCCTTCATTAAAACAGGTAAAGCTTCAATTTCCCTTTTGTTTAAAGCTTCATTTTCTTTTTTAGCTTCTATAAAAGCTTCTTGATAAGCTTTAAAAAACTCTAAAGCCTTACTAACATCTATGGTATTTTCCCCTTTTTTGCCCCATATTCCACACGTATAATAAATGGCATAAGCAACATCGTAAGCTCTTGCATCCCATTTAACCCAATCAAAATCGTACATGGCAGTAACCTTATTATCTTTAAACTTTAAATTTCCAAGGTGGAAATCGCCAAAAATAACCATTTTAGGAAGATTTGCATAATCAATTGTTTTTAACTCTTTATAAACTTCAACGCATTTATCTTCAAGTTCTTCCTTATTGGCTAAAAACAACTCACAAAACCTTGTTGCATCAGCTTTTCTAGAAAGATTTTCAAACTCCTTTCTTAAATTAAGAATTAATTTATCAAGCGGAACTGTTTTCTTTTTTGCTTTAGGTTTAAAATCTTTAACATATATATGATATTCAGCTAAAGTTTTAGCTGCCTCCCTTAACTCTAAAGGGTTACAGTAAGGATAATACCAAGTATACTTATCTTCACCTTTTGCAAACTCAAACATAGCATAAAACACTAATTTTTTATAAGCATTTTTTCTTTCAAATTTAGCTACATAAGTTTTTCCAGCTTTAGTTTTATAAAGTTGAGGAGTTTTATTAAAACCTGAGTTTATTAAATGCTTTATAAGCTCATGCTCAAACTCCACTTCACTTCTTCGAGCAGTATCCCTATAACGTCTTAAAAAATATTTTCCGCTGGAAGCTTCAATAACATAGCTTATATTGACGTATCCGCCACTTACTCTTTCAACTTTAACAACTTCCCCTAAATCATAATTTTCTTTAATAATATTTTTTATATGGTTTAATTCATTCTCCAAATATGAAACCTCCAAATTCACTTTATCTTCAAAATAAAATCATAAAAATTTAGTAGAAAAGTTTTTAAATCGTAGCTAATCTTTATTTATTAACTATATAAATTATTTATAATTAAATGTATGTTTTGTTTTCGGAGGTGCTATTTTGCCTTCTGATGAAGAAATGATTCAGGAAGCTTTAAAAACTGTTGAAGCAGCTCAAAAAGCGGGGTTAATATTAAGAATTGTCGGGGCTGGAGCTGTAAGAATTCATTGCTCAAACAATTTAACTCTTCATAAAGCTTTTTAAATAAAGAATTAATGTTTGAAATCTTGAAAATTCATGGAATAGAACTTAAATACCCTGAAGAATGGGTTATTCACCCAATAACTAAACTTGAAAGGCTTAGAGGCGAATTAGCTTTTAGTTTAAACATTCAAAAAGCAACGCCTACGCTTATGCTTTCATGGAAACCTTTAGAACAATCTAAAAGGAAATATAATTCA
>CAZSNM010000016.1:23982-25818 GCA_964608455.1 uncultured Candidatus Bathyarchaeia archaeon
ACGGCTGCATTTTACAATGTTAAAGTAACCCTTTATAAACCTGCTCTAATAATGGTTAAACCGAAATTTACAGTTAAAATTGTAAAATTTGCAATGCTTTTTTGCGAAGAATCCGATAGATCGATTATAATTTATTCTGAAACAGAAGAAACTGAAGAAAAAGAAGATTTATTCAAAGAAATTCTTTCATCATTAATATGTCATCAACCAAAAATCTTAAATAAATAAATATATAAGAGAGAATAAAAAGAAAGGATGGAGGAAAAAATTTTGTCTCCTATAAGTTTTATTGAGGTTTTGAATCGAAGCTTAACAGGGCCTGCCGCTTCAGAAAGAGAGTTTGATTATAAACTTGGCACTAAATTAAGGGAGCTTGTAAAAAAATATGACATTAAATATGATCCTGAAAATCCTATCCCATCTGATGACAGCTTAGCAGACGATGTTTTTAAAGCAGCTGTAGAATTTTATGCTGATGTAGGAGCTTATTGCATGGATACTGAAAGAAGAATAACATTTACAGAAGAGGAAATTAAAGAAGGAATAAAAAATGCCCCTCATGCAACTCTTTTTGGAGAAGGAAATGAAGCTAAAATTTTTTCTGCAAGAAAACCTGAAAGCAAAGATCCCCCATGGTGCCATGTAGGCGCTGGAATAAGCGTTTCTAGCGAGGAATTATTAATGAAGTTGGTTGAAGCTTTTGCAAGCATTCCAGAAACAGATTCTATAAGCGTTCCAACATTAATGGAGGTTGATGGAGTTCCAATAAGAACTCCCCCATTGGAAGTTTATGGCTCAATAAGAATGATTGCTTTAGCTCATGAAGCTATGAAAAGAGCTGGCCGCCCAGGTTTACCAATATTAAATCTTGTTTCTACAGCAGCTTCTCAAATAGCTGGAATAGCCGCAACAGCCCCTCAATTCGGCATAAAACCAACTGATGGATGGCTTGTAGACGCCTTCCCAGATTTAAAAATCTATAATGATGTTTTAACAAAAGCTGCTTACCTATTAAATTGGGGTGCAAATATTGGCGCATGCTTTACTCCATTAATAGGTGGTTACTCAGGCGGACCTGAAGGAACAGCTATAATGAGCGTTGCATACTCAATAAATGGAGTAATGGTGTTAAAATCAAGATACCAACTTTACTATGTATCAAATATAATAAATGGTTCTTCAAGCAGTAGAGATGCACTTTGGACTTTATCTGTTAGCGCTCAAGCAATAAGCAGAAACATTAAAGTTCCTATCATTCATTTATCTTATCAAGCTGCTGATTCGGCTACGGAAATGCTATTTTATGAAATGGCTGCAGCTATGCTGGCATGCGTCGCTTCTGGAATATCTGTGGAAAGTAATCATCCATCTAAAGCTGCAATAACCGATCATATTATTCCTATGGAATCTGAATTCTACTGTAAAGTTGCTCATGCTGTTACTGGCATGAAAAGAAGTGAAGCAAATGAACTTGTGAAAACCTTGCTGTCTAAATATGAAAAAGATTTAAGTAATCCACCTAAAGGCAAAAAGTATCAAGAATGCTATGATGTTAAAACAGGCAAGCCAAAGGAAGAATACTTAAAATTCTATAAGAGTATGGTGAAAAAAATTGCTGATTTAGGAATACCAATAGAATAAATTCAATAATTTAATGGGGGAGGTGAAACTTTTGTCCTCTAAAGAAGAAATTTTAACAAAAATCCGTGAAGATTTGTTTAATTATGATGCTGAAGGAATTAAAGTTGATGTTGAAAAAGCCTTGAATATTGGTTTATCAGCTTTAGAAATTATTGATGTTTTATCTGATTGTATGAGGGAAATTGGTGATAAATT
>CAZSNM010000017.1:0-22894 GCA_964608455.1 uncultured Candidatus Bathyarchaeia archaeon
TAAATACGCCTATTTGTTTTTGGATGAGGATGTTAAGCGTTGGTATAGGAATTTGAAGCTAAAGGCTATGCTAACAGCTATATTAAAAGCTTACTTAAAGCGGTTAAATCATGGCTTAAATTCAACAATATGGCTTTAACAATTGAAGTTAAAATTAATGATGCTGAGGATACGCCTACATTGGCGAATGAACGTACGCCTACGCAAGAAGAGTTGGCTAAAATTTTTAGGGCTTGCAAGCTTAATGTTAGAGCCGCTGTAGCCTTAATGGCTTTTTCAGGCGTAAGGCCTCAAGTTTTAGGTAATTAGGAGGTTGAGGCCATGCATATTGAAGAATTAAAAACAGAAGCTTAGGAAAATTTTAAATTTAGTAATTAATAATGGGCTTGTTACAAAGCAGAATAGATTTTATTCTTTTATTTTTCGAAAGCAATTAAGCTTAACTCTTTTAATAGCTATTATATAGTTAGAGGAAGCAATTTTTTATCGATTTGATGGGAATTAAACAATATTTTAAATCAATTTTATGCTTAATTAAAGCTTTAAATGTGAAGAAAAGATTCTAAATTTAACTTTTTTATGTAAAAATTTAGGTTAAAAACATTTTATGAAGGCCAATAGTTTTCACTTGAAAGGTGTTTAGTAAAGGTTAAATAGTTGTGTTATCTCATGTAATTCATAACCACTAAATGGAGGCGAAAACTCCTTGTCTGAAGAGAAGAAGGAAGAAGAAAAGAAAGAAGGAAAGAAAAAGAAGAAAAAGTAATGAAAAAATATTTCTAATTTAAGGGTTAAAAATTCTAAATTCTCGCTAAATGTTTTATTTTATTTACTTTCATTTTTTCATTATATCTTATAAGGTCCTAGCTGATATTCCCGATATTTTCATTAACCATTTAAAGAATATTGATTGCTGCATTTTTATGAATTAAAACCAAACAATTTTTAATAGAATTTATTATATTTCTAGGGGGTAAAGCTAGTGAAAAAAGGAAAGTTATATGCTCAATTAATTCTCATAACTTTTATAACAATAATAATTTTAGTTACTATTTCTCCTAATATTTGTAATGCTTTTCCAAGTGTTGAAATAATTAGAGTTGATTATCCCGCAGAGGTTATTGCTGGAGAAGTGTTTAAAATAAATGTTACTGTTAACTATTCTTATGAAGGATGGACACTAGCTGAATTAGGGGTTTTTCATGAAAATTTCACTACAATTCTTGATTATGTTAGATATTATTTAACGGGTTCAACTGTTAAAACTTTTAGTTTAACATGTATTGCTCCATTAAAATCTATGGATTTAAATTTAAAAGTAGTTACTAGATATTGGTATCAAAACTTTTGGGTTACTAATCCAAAATGCATTTCAGAATTTTCTATAAAAGTTTATAGTTTAAATGGGAAGGAAGGCTATATTGAGCAAAAACCATTAATAACAAATATTGATGGTACTGAATGGTATTATTGGAACAATAATTTTAGCGATACATGTATAGTATGGTTAAGTGGTGGACACGTATATAAAGATCATGTAACTATAAATCCTTATGATATGGAAACTTTCAGCGCAATGATGTATATAAACGATTTAGCTAAAGAATATAGTGTTTTAGCTTTGCGAAAAGGGACAAATAAAATTTTAGTTCCATTCACTAATCAGGAATTTTATGCATTAAGCTATTATTCAAATAGCAAATTTTTAAAAGATATTTATAATTGGATTTTAAGGAATGGATATAACTTCACTTATTTGATTGGTTACTCAACTGGAGGAGTAGCAGTTGGATATGAAATTACCGTTAGAGATCCAGAAAGTTGGGTTGCTCCAAATGGAGCAATAATAATAAGTGCACCATTAAAGGGTGTGCAAGGCTTATTAAATTCAGTTTCTTATGCCAATAATATAAAGGCAAACATTCAATTGATTTATGGCAAAATTTGGGGTGATGAAATTTGGCCTCAAGGAAAAGAATTTTATGATAATGCTCCAGAAAAAATTGATTTTCCATGGTATTTTAAAGAGTGGAATTTAATTCCAGATTCAAGCCATGAAGTTTGGGTTAAAGAAGAAGATGGCGCTCATTACAATAGCAAAGCATATAATTTAACTGTAAAATTCATTGAGAAAGCAAAAAGTTTATGGTTTAATTTTAAAGGTGGAAAAACATTAGTAAAACTTGAAGTTGAACCTGTTGATGAAAAAGGCTTTTGCAAAGCTTCATTTTATAAGGAAGATTTTTCTTCCCAAAGATACTTTTACTTAGAGGAAGGCTATGAAAAATACAAAGAAAATTTAACTTTAAATTTTAAAAAAATAAATTGGGAAATAAATGCTTCAACAATAAAATTAGTTTTTAATAAAACAAGAAAAGAAGCTTATCTAACTTTTATTATTGAAAATTTTTCTAAGGAAGAGAATGGTTCATATATTATAAAACTGCATTATTTTAAAGATTGGTTTTGGAATCAAACAAGTAACACATTTAATTTTTATAATAGTGAAGACAATGTTAAAATTTTTGGCCCTTCAAGCCTAAATATTTTAGTGGTTAAATTGCCTGAAACTGTTAATGCAAGCTTTAATGAGCAAAAATTTGAGATTAAATACTTAAAGCAAAAGATAAATTTAAAATTAGATATTGAAGTTGAAAAAACTCAATTTATTGTTGGTGAAGAAATTTCTTTTAAACTTAAAGTAACAAATATTGCTCAGCAACGCTTGATTTATAAAAGAAACTCTGTGACATTTAAGGTTATTGATTCTAAAGGGCAAATAGTTTACTTTAATTCTGCATCTTCAAAAGATGTTTATGATACTATAGAGCCAAAGCAAACATTAATATATGAGTTTACTTGGAATCAAATTTGCAATGATGGAAGACAGGCTTCACCAGGTTTATATAAGCTTATAGGAAGCATTGAAGATTTAAATGCTGAAAAAGAAATTCAATTAAATGCTCCATTAATTCCAGGGTTTAAATTTCCCTCTATTTTATTAGGTTCAATTTTTGGAGTATTCATAATTTTAACATTAAAGAAGATGAAATCCTTTATTAATCCATAAAAGTTTTGGAATTTTTCCCCATAAACCTACATAATTCCCTTTAACGATTATGGCTCCTTTAACTCCATCAATTTTTTTAGCTAAATTTAAACCTTGCTGAATAGCTTTTTTAGGGTCACCTTTAACAATATTGCATATAGCTGTGGCGGATGCATCAGCAATAGCAGCATTTTCAGCTATTACTGTTACGGCGTCGGCTTCACCAAAACTTAAAGCTCTAATTGATTTTGATGAGCTTGTTCCTATCCCTAAAGGGCAATCTCCTTGAGAAATTTTAAAACCAAATCTTTTTGATAAAAGAGAATTAAAAGCGTAAACACCTATATTAATATCAATTTTTGAATTAACAGCTATTTCTCCTCCATTTTCAATTAAAGCTATTTCAGCACCTTCCTTAATCATTTCTTCAAGAGCTAAATCTGCTAAAGCCCCAGCTACACTAGCCATTGGACCAACATAAGCTTTACTTGAAGCTTCAACCATTCTTTTAATTATTTCCGGCGCATTAGAGGCTGCTGGAATAGGTGTTAAAGAGTAAAAAAATAAAGGATGATTCCTCAAATAAATTTTAAGCAACCTTCTGTTTTCTTCAATTGATTTTAAAGCTTTTTTTATAGCTTTTTCACTATCAGATTTTATTAAAACATCTGTTTCTTCAATAATTTTTCTAACAATTTTCAAGATTTTATCTCCATATTTTAATTGCTTTAGTAGGACATGCATCTACGCATCTTCCACATTGAATGCATTTTTCACTAACCATTTTTACTGATAAACTCTTCTTATCATATATTATTGCTTCAACTGGGCAAAGAGTTACGCAATGCCCGCAATGAATGCAATTTTCAGTTATTTCAGCTAAAATTTCTAATTTAACCTCCACACCTGAATCTCTAAAAGCTTTGATAACATTTTCAGCTTTATCATCAGGGATTTCTACAAGAACTTTTCCTCCAGTTTCATCTACTCGAGCTTTAAGAATATTTATTGTTGCTTGCTCTTTTAAAACAATCGTTGAAATTATTGGTTCAGCAACTCTTTTATTATTAAATTTTAGTTCCGCCTTCAATTTTTTCACCTTTCCCAATCAAAGCGCTTATCTTCTCGCTGGTAACCATTCCCAAAACTTTTCCATCTTTGTCTATTACAGGTAAAGCTGAAATTCTATACCTTTCTAGTTTTCGCGCGCATGAATAAATTGATTCATCTGGTGAAGCTGTAATAACTTGTTTAACCATTATTTCAGATAAGGTTTTCGCGTTTTCAGCTACAGCTTTAGTTATATCAAAGCTTGTAACAAGCCCAACAATTTTATTTTCCTCATTAACAATTACTATATGGTTGACTTCCTTTTCAACTATTTTTTTAGCAACATCCTTAATGTTTTCATAAATTTTGCAAGTTACAGCTTCCTCCATTATATGCTTAGCTAAAGTAACTTCTCTAGTCATTTTCATAGGTTTAAAAATGGTATCTTTAGGTAAACGTTCCACAGGCATTGTTAAAAAGAATTTCCCTTTCTCAATCCATTCTTTAAGAATATATGTGATTTCTCTAGCTTTTTTTAAACTTGAAAGAGGAGCAGCTGGAATTTCTTTTCCATTTAACTCTATTTTACCAGATTTAAGCTCGCTATATTTAACCTTTTTTAAAATTGGTCTTTCTCTTTTTGGAATACCATAATCTAAAAGGTTTGTTTCTATTTCTTCATCTGTAATTCCAGTTTTTTTAGCTAATCCTTCATTTAAAATTGGGATTGGAATTCCAATACCTACATATAAAGTTGTTCCATATTTAGTGAAGCTTGCACCCTTAAGAAATTCAGGACTCATTTGTTTTAAATCCCCCTTTACCATTAATGTTCCAAAACCGTTTTTAGGGTCATGCTGAGTTCCTTCTCCTATTACGTATCCTATTCCCCCTCCTAGAAAAATTCTTGTTCCTATCCCTATGGTTTCATAATCAGGATCATTCATTAATGGATTAAGGCATCCTGCTCCAGCATAAGAAACATTACCATAATTTGGAAGAAGTTTCCCCATATAAGTATATATAACTTCATTTCGACTGTTGGTGGCAGCATTATATCTTTGATAGCAATTTCTGGGATTACAAAGAATTGCTTGATTTAAATCATGAATTGTAACTTCAGTTTTTATATATTTTCTTGGATAACAATCTGTTCCATAACCTATAGCTTCAACTTCAACTTCTTTTCCACTTACTAAATCCTCTATAACATGTCCTCCACCATATTCAAATGGTCTATTTGGATCCATTTTAGTTGCTCCAATATAGCAATCTACAGCTGCCCCTCCATGATAAGCTTCAACACCGTTAATTGTTATACGCTCCATTTTAATTGGTGGATCGGAATGACCAAAATTTAGGAATGCCCCAGAACTGCACATAGCTCCAAAAGTTCCAGTTGTTACTACATCAACCTCTTTAGCAGCTGTTTTAACACCTTTAGTTCTTACAAGTTCTTTCATTTCTTCAGCGGTTAAAACTACAACGTCTCCTCTTTCTATTTTTTTATTTATTTCCTCTATTGTTCTTAATTGCTTCAAACTTAGTTTTCCTCCAACCCCATTTCATTTTTAGAGGAGAGTTCTTAATTGATTAAATAATTCTAATATTAATATTTTTCTGGAAGATAAATTCCAATAGGAATAAAATAAAATTTTATAAAACTAAAAACCAAAATCTATAATTAGTTAATTACTTAAAAAATTATCAAAGGGTTAAATAATGATTTTTCCAAGATTTATTGATTGGATAACCCTATTTTTGATAAGGTTTTTATTAGTTGCATTAGCGCTTTGGATTGTGGGAAGAAGCACTGTGGGAAAAAATAAAGCTAAATTTAGTGATGCTTTATGGATGGCGCTTTTAGGGTTAATTATTGGAACTTTAATTTCAAGATTTATTCCTTTTTTAGGAGTTTTCATAGCCTTAATTTTATGGCTAGGTTTAATCCGTCATTTTTTTGATACTGGTTGGTTAGGAGCATTAGGAATAGCAATAGTAGCCTTAATTGTTTATGTCATTTTATATTGGGTAATATCATTTTTAATTAAAATTCCTTTTTGGAGTTTATTAATATTTTTCTAGTAAATCTTTTAAATAAAAGTTTATGCATCCACAGTTTTCGCAAAGATGGGTAGCAATATTTCCAAGTGTTAAAAACATCCCTATTGGAATTAATCCAACATAATATTCTTTCATTTCTTTATTACAATTGGGACATTTAATTTTTTTTAGTTTAAACCCTCCAAATAAAGAAAAATTAACTTAATGTTTAAAATTACTTTTAGATTCTTTTAAAGCTTCTTCAAATATTTTCTTAAATTCTTCAGGATCAATTTCATAGTCACTGCAGAATTTCGCTAGGTTTTTAGCATAAAACTTTAGAAAATCTCTGCTCATTTCCTTAATTTCATCTTTAGAAAGTTTTTTGGGTGAAATTAAAAGTAAAATAAGCCATTTTCCAAGAAAAGTTGGTTTATACCATTTAATCCATATAGTTTTCCCTTCAATTTTGCTTTGTTCCATACCCTCCTCCAGAATTTTAGCTTCAACAAACAATTTTAAATAATTAAGAATGGATTTATTTGAGTGTTGAGTTAATTTTTTAAGAAGGTCTTTTTGATAGGTTTTCCCCTCAATTTTAAGGTTTTTTAAAATTGAAAAAGCAACTTTAGATCCGAAAGCTGATAAAAGAATTTTATATTGCATCCATTTCTTTTTTGGAAGGGGAAGAATAAAAGGCCATAATTCAAGCGATAATTCTTCATCTTTTATCATGATCTTAACCTTAACGAAAATTTCTATTTAATTTAAGCGGTTTTTAACTAAAAACTTTAATGCTTCTTCATAAATTTTTATGCTGTTTAAAAAATCTTTTATTTCTATAAATTCGTTTTCTGTATGATCAAGCATTGAATTTCCTGGTCCATAAGCTATCATAGGAATTTTTAAGGTTTCAGCTAAAATATTTAGATCTGATGTGCCCGTTTTTCTTAATAAAGTTACTTGAGTCCCCTCAATTTTTCGAATAGCTTGAATAAAAGCTTTAACTAAAAATGATTTTGGATCAGCTTCATAACCTTTAACATAATCTAAAGCTTCAACCTTCGCGAAGCTTAACTTTTCTTTTATTAAATTAAATATTTCTTTAGGATGAATTTGAGGTGGAATCCTTAAATCCACTTCAAATTCGCAATGGTTTGGAACAATGCTAAAATTTGAACCTCCAACAATTTTTGTTAAGCAACTGGTTAAAGAATAAAATTTAGAATTTAAATTTTCTTTTTCATGCCTAAAACTTTTAATTATACTCCAAGCTTCAAAAGCTTTTTCAATAGCATTTTCAAATAACCATGGTGCAGAAGAGTGTCCAGTAACTGTTTCACAAGTAACTTTAAGCTTTAAGCTTCCTTTATAACCTATTATTATACCTCTTGTATTGCTTGGCTCTCCAAAAATAGCATAATCAACATTAAGCTTTTTTTTAATCAAATTTTTTATTCCTTTGCCTGAACCCTCTTCATCCACAATTGCAGCTAAAATTATTTTTGCAGGGAAATTTTCTTGAAGAAGATTGGTTGAAGCTATAATCATAGCTGCTAAAGAGCTTTTAGCATCTACAGCGCCTCTTCCATAAATTTTATCGTTTTCAAGTTTAACTGGGATTTTTCCAGGAACTGTATCCATGTGGCTGCATAAAAAAATTATAGGTTTATTTCCATTTGATTCAGCTATAACATTTCCAACATTATCTTTTTCAGTTTTAAATCCTAAATTGGTTAATTCTTCTTTAATAAAATTTGAAATTTCCTCTTCAAAACCTGAGGGACTATAAAATTCAAGAAGAGATTTAAGAAAGTTAACTGAGTAAGCTTCCTTCTTTTTCTTCAATAACCTCATTTAAAACACTTACCACTTGATTTATATGCTCTTTAGAAATAATTAATGGTGGTAAAAATCTTAAAACGGTTCTACCAGCATCTAATGCTAAAACACCTTTTTCAATTAAATTAAGCAGCAAATCGTAAATTTCAAATCTAAATTCAACACCGATCATTAAACCTAAACCTCTAACATCTCTTATTATCTTATGGTTTAAAGCTATTTTTTTAAGTTCATTTATAAAGTAGTTTCCTGAAATCCAAGCTTTTTCTGGAAGGTTTTCTTCTAAAAGAACATCTATAGCTGCACAGGCAGCTGCCGCAACTATTGGATTTCCTCCATAAGTGCTTGTATGCTCTCCAATTTGAAAAGCATCCATTATTTCAGGTTTAGCTGCTGTTACACCTATTGGTAATCCTCCAGCTACTCCTTTAGCTAAACAAACAATATCAGGAATTATACCATAATGTTGAAAACAAAATATTTTTCCAGTTCTACCAAACCCTGTTTGAATTTCATCTAAAATTAAAAGAACATTTTTTTTATCGCATATTTCTCTTAATTCCTTTAAAAAATCTTTTGGTGGAATTTTAACTCCACTTTCTCCTTGAATAGGCTCAACAATTACAGCAGCTGTTTCATCATTTATAGATTTTTCAACTTCTTTAGCATCTCCATATGAAACATGCTTAACTTTTATAAGCAGGGGTTCAAAACCATTTCTATATTTTTTATTCCATGTAGCTGCTAAAGCGCCTAGGGTTTTTCCATGATACCCACCTTTCATAGCTATTATCTCCATTTTTCCAGTGAACTTTCTAGCAAGCTTTAAGGCACATTCAATAGCTTCAGCTCCACTATTAGATAAAAAGAATTTGCTTAAATTTTCTGGAAAAAGTCTAGCTAGTTTTTTTAAAAGCATTGCTCGAGCTTCATTATAAGCAAAACCATGGCATGAAGTTAAATTTTCAACCTGCTTTTTAATAGCTTCAACAACTTTAGGATTGCAATATCCAATTACAGCTGCTCCATAACTTCCTGAACAATCAATATATTGTTTACCGTTAATATCCCAAACTAAATCTCCTTTACCTTTAACTAAAACCACCGGTCTTTTAGCATAAACCTTAGCCATAAATTTTTGTTCAATTGAAATAATCTCTTCTTCATTCATATATTTTCTACTTCATTATAGTTGTTCCTAAGCCCTTTAAAGCTGATGAAATTGGTTCTTTAACAACACCTGATGCTATAACAACTTTTTTAACACCTTTTTTTAAGGCTTCTGTAGCAGCGAAAATTTTTGTTATCATTCCATGTCCAACTTTACTTAAAGCTTCTTCAGCTTCTTCTAAAGTTAATTTTGGAATAAGTTTCCCATTAAGCATCACTCCAGATACATCAGTAAATAAAACTAATAAATCAGCTTCTAAGGCTGCAGCTATATAAGCTGCAGCTCTATCACCATCAATATTTAAAGCTTCATAATCTTCGCTTAAAGCTATTGGAGCAATTACAGGTGTATAACCAAGATTAAGCAAGCTTTTAAGAAGGTTTGCATCAACCTCGCTTATTTTCCCTGTGTAACCTCCATCTATAACTCTTTTTCTACCTCTTTCATCAATTTGAATAAGCCTTTTTTTTCTTTCAGCTTTAATTAAAGCACCATCAATTCCTGAAAGTCCAACAGCTTTAACTCCAACTTTTAATAAGGCTGAAGTTATTTCTTTGTTTATTTTCCCAGCCATAACCATTGTGAATATTTCCATTGTTTCCTTATCAGTATATCTGCTTCTGAATCCTTCAGGGGAAACTATAAACTTTTGTTCTTTACCCATTTTTTCAGCTATTTCATTAACTATTTTTCCTCCACCATGAACCAAAGTTATTTTATCATTTATTAAACAGTTTTTTAAGTCTTTAACAAAGTTTTCAGGAATGCCTTGCTCTAAAATGCTTCCACCAAGCTTAACAACTATAAGCAATTTTATTTATTCACCTTTTTTATTAAGCTGGATGCGCACTTAAATATTCGAGACCGGTTTTTTCATTTATACCAAGCATAATATTAAAGCATTGAACAGCTTGGCCAGCTGCACCTTTAACTAAATTATCTATAGCGGAAAGAACTACAATTCTTTTAATTCTTTCATCTACCTCAAACCCTAAATCGCATATGTTTACTCCGGTAAGAGTTTTAGGATTAGGTAAATTGTATAGGCCTTCCCTATCTTTAACAAACCTTATAAACGGTTCATTTCCATAGAATTCTCGATAAATCCGCCATACATCAGGTGTTGAAAGAGATTTAGTTAAAAAGCAATGGATTGTAGCTAAAATTCCCCTAACCATATTTACGGCATGAGGCGTAAAAGCTACATTAACTTTTTTTCCAATTAAAAGAGAAAGTTCCTGTTCTATTTCAGCTATATGCCTATGATTTACAGGTTTATAAGCCCTAACACCTCCAAATCTTTCAGGATGATGAGAAGCTAATGTTGGTTGATTTCCAGCTCCTGAAGACCCTATTTTTACATCTATAACTATTCTATTAAGCTCTATAGCTTCCTCCTTAATTAAAGGTGCTAAACCTAAAATTGATGCTGAAGCCATGCATCCTGGACAAGCCACTAATTTAGCATGCCTTATAGATTCTCTATGAAGTTCAGGTAACCCATACACAGCTTCTTTCAGCAACTCAGGATTTTCATGCTTCCAACCATACCAAACTTGGTAATCTTCAGGGTTTTTAAGTCTATAATCAGCGCTTAAATCAATAATTTTTAATCCTTGAGCTAAAAGTTTAGGTGTTAACTTCATTGATGTTCCATGAGGAACAGCTAAAAACACCAGTTCACATTCCTTAATTAATCTTTCCTCGCTTAAAGGAGAAAATTTAAGTTGAGTGAAACCTCTAAGATTAGGATGAACCTTAAATACATATTTTCCAACATGCTGTCTTGAAGTAACTAATTGAATTTCAGCCTCTGGATGATTAAGCAAAATTCTTAAAAGTTCTCCTCCAACGTATCCAGCTCCTCCAACAATTCCAATCTTCAATAAAATTCACCTTTTCAATTTTTCAAGCAAATACTCTATAATTAATTTTGGAATATCAACTTTGGAGACTTCAACTGTTTTTTTAAATTCAGTTGCATAATTTACTTCGTGAACAATTAAACCTTCAGGGCTTTCCATTAAATCCACTCCAAATATTCCTCCTCCAACAGCTTTAGCAGCTTTAAGGCTTAATTCTTCAAGCTCAGGGGTTATCTTACACTCCTCAGCAGTTCCACCGATATAAACATTTGTTTTGAATTCTCCTGGAGGAGAGTAACGATATATAGCTGCTACAACTTGATCTCCTATAACAAAGCATCTAATGTCCCTATCTGGTTTTTTAATCATTTCTTGAAGATAATATATTTGGTAAATTGGGAACATATATTCTCTAGATTCAAGAATTGCCTTAGCAGACTCTGAATCCTTTAAAAGCGCTATAAGCCTGCCCCAGCTTCCAACAACAGGTTTTAAAACAGCAGGGTAACCAAGCTTTTCTAATGCTTTTAAAGCACCTTCCTTAGAAAAAGCAATGAAAGTTTTAGGTGTTGGAACACCAGCTTTAGATAGGGTTAATGAAGATAAAGCTTTATTACCGCAGATTAAAGCTGAATGAAAGGAATTTACTACTTGAATACCCATTTTTTCAAGCAAAGCTGTTATATGCAAGTTTCTAAAGTAGCTAATGCTTCTTTGAAGGATTACAGGTTCGAAAGTTGATTCTTCATCAATTCCTAAAAAAAGATCGTCAGCATTATAAATGTTTAATGGAATATCCATTTTTCTAGCAGCTTCAATAATTAATTTTTCATCAAGCCTAATATGATCGCATATCATTCCAAGCTTAGCTTTATTCACCCCAATCCTCCTTCTCTACAACAACTCTTTGATAACTTAATTTATCACCTTCAATTTTTGTTATTTCAAGTTCTAAACCGCAATCTGGGCATGCTACAATTTCATTTAGCATAACATCATCTGGAACATCTATATCTGCTCCACAATCTGGACATTTAATTTTCTTCATTAGGTAGCCTCCAAATTTCATCATATCATTTAGCCCTATAAAAAATCATTAATAAACTTTACGTTTTTAAAAAGAAAAATAAATAAAAACCTTTTTTAAGTAAATTTTTAATAATTAAAAAAGGTTAATTTTAATGTTTTTCATATAGCCTTATAAGGCGATTAGCAGCATTAATTATGGCTTCAACACCAGCCATCACTATATCTTCTCTAACTCCCCTTCCACTTACCACTCTTCCAGCTTCATCCATAACTTTAACCATAACATTAGCTAAAGCATCGCTTCCACCTGATGTAGCTTCAAGCTTAAATTCAACAAGTTTAAAATTCATTACATCGCTTACGATTCCTTGTATAGCTTTTAAAGCTGCATCTATTGGTCCCACGCCATATTCAGAATTTTTATATTCTTTACCATTTATAATAAGTCTAACTGTAGCTGTAGGTGTAACTTTACTTCCTGTAACTACAAGCAAATCTTCAAGATTTATTTTTCTTTTGCTTGGAGTTAAAGTTCCAGATACTGCTTCAGCTATATTTTTTAAATCAGCTTCTGTAACTGTTCTTCCTTTATCTCCAAGTTGCTTAACTCTAGAAACAACTTCCATAAGTTGATCCTTAGTTAATTCAAAGCCTAATTCTTCAAGCATGGCTTCAATTCCATGTTTTCCAGCATGCTTTCCAGCAACTATTTTTCTTTCTCTACCAACTATTTCTGGAGGAAGAGGCTCATATGTATCAGGAGATGAAACTATTCCAGCTGTATGAATTCCACTTTCATGAGCAAAAGCATTATCACCAACTATAGCTTTATTTGGAGGTATAGGAATTCCAGTAAACTTGGAAACTAAAACTGAAGTTTTATAAATTTCCTTTAAATTTATATTTGTTTTAATTCCGTAAAGTGCATGAAGGCTTAAGGCAACTTCCTCTAAACTGGCGTTTCCAGCTCTTTCCCCTAAACCATTTATTGTTACATGAACTTCTTCAGCTCCAGCTTCTACACCAGCTAGAGAATTAGCAACAGCTAAACCCATATCGTTATGGCAATGCAAAGCTATGGGAGCATTAACTTGAGCTTTAATAGCTTTAACTAAATTAAACATTCCTCTTGGAATGGCTACACCCACTGTATCAGGTATGTCAATTCTATCAGCTCCAGCTTCCACAACAGCCTTGTAAACTTGAATTAAAAAGTTTAAATCGCTTCTTGTAGCATCTTCAGCTGAAAACTCAACTTTTACACCAAAGCTTTTAGCATATTCTACAGCTTCAACAGCTTTATTTAAAACTTCCTCTTTACTCATTTTTAATTTCTTTTTCATATGAATTTCTGAAGTTGCAATAAAAGTATGAATAGTATCAACATCGCATGAAATAGCTAAATCTATATCTTGCTTAATAGCTCTAGCTAAACCAACAATTTCAGCTTTAAGTCCATCATTAGCTATCATTTTTATAGCTTCTCTTTCCCCTTCAGAAGTAGCTGGAAAGCCAGCCTCAATATAATCTACACCTAAAGCATCAAGCTGCCTAGCTATTTGAAGTTTTTCTTCAGGTAAAAGCGCAACACCAGGGGTTTGCTCTCCATCTCTTAAAGTTGTATCAAGAAATTTTACTTTATCCGGTAGATTGCATTCTTTCTCTATTATAAGCCTCCAAGCCAAATTGAATCCTCCTTTTCAAATTTAAAATTAATTGATTTAAATAGAGAAAGCTTAAGTTATGGTTAGTTTTAAAGAAAGCGATCTCTCCTATAACTCAGTTTGCTCAGCCCCTTTCTTTAGTTATAAAAAATTTTGTTAAAGCATATATTTATGGTTTACTATGCTTGCAACAATTAAATATTTATCTTTTTAAGAATTTAATTTTTAATTTAGAATTTTAGGGAAAGGGAAAATTGATTGAAAAGTAAAAGAAGAAAAATAGTTTTGTTGTTTCAATTAATTTTTGGAGCTTTAATAATTTTAGCTTTAATTTGGTATACTAATGCAAAAAACCTATTTTTTGCATTAGTTAAGGCAAATCATATTTTTTTAGCATTAGCTTTATTTGCTTATTTTTTAATGAATTTAATTTTCGCTTATAGAATTAAATATGTTCTTAATGCATTAGGAAGGCAATTAAGCTTTTTTAAAGCTTTAACTGCTCAATATGGAGGTATGCTTGCTAGCGATTTTACTCCAGCTAGATCAGGCTATTTAACGGTTCCATTAATTCTTAATGTATATGGAGTTCCAATAGAAACAGGTTTATCATGCATTTTAGGCTGTCAATCAATAGAGTTTTTAATTAAAATGGTTGGAGGATTAGCAGCAGTTTTATATTTAATTTCGAAAATTTATTTAACTCAAGAGCTTATAGCATTTTCTATTCTTGGTGTTGCTTTAATGTTTTTCGGTGGATTAGCAATAGCTTTAAGCATGTGGTCGAAAAAAATCCATAATACAATAAAAAAGCTTGGTGAAAAACCATTAATTGGAAAAATCATTTCACCTATTTTAAATAAAATTTTAAATTTTCAATCTGAAGCTGAAAAATTTAAGTCTGCAATTTCAATTGTTACTTTTTTAACTTTAATTTCTTGGGTTATTAAAGGTTTAGAATGGTATTTCATTGGATTAGCCTTAAGCATAAATCAATTAAGCTTTTTAGATTTTTTTCTTCTTCATCCATTAATAACAGCGCTTTCATTTCTTCCTTTAACTCCATCAGGTTTAGGCTTTCAAGAAGGAGCTATTGTAGGGGTTCTTTATTTATTTAAAATTCCAATAGAAACAGCTGTGGCATTTGCTATTTTTGCTAGATTTTTATTAATAATAGAGGATATTTTAGGTGTTTTTCCATTAACTAAAGTTGGGGTTAAAATTATTGATTCAAAAGTTTAATTTATTCTTTTTGAGTTGGAATATACACTAAAGCACTTATAACGGAGCCATAATGATCCATAGGGATCCATAAAACATCTATTTTATGCTTGATTTTTGTTAATTCAATTCCTCGATTTTGAGCCATTTCATTTATTTTCCACTCTAAAATTTCCAATAAAGCTTTTCGATCCATATATCCATGAGCTTCAGCAACCAATCCGTATTCTCCATTTTTTTCCAACCCCAAGCTACACCAGCACCAATTGTTTCCCCTTCATTTCCATCCATTCTAGCTAAAACAGCATAGGTGATTGAACCTATGGGAATTTTCTTTCTTTTAGTTTCCTTGCAGCCTGGAGGTAAAATTGAAGAAACATTTACTAAATTGCATTGAGCTATTCCAGCTTTAACCAGCGCTAAATCAAACGCGTTAAGCGGAGAAACTTTGCTTACAGCTTTACCACAAGTAACAAAAAACTCTTTAGGAATCATTTTTCAACTCCCATAAGTAATTTTATAAAAATAAAATAAAACTAAAATGAAACTTATTTAGTTTTCTGAAATTTTTGAGGCATCATTATTATGAAATAATTAATGTAAAAATGCAGCTTTTATTAATATTATTAAAAAATGAATGGTATCGCAATTTCCTCCCCTTCTTTAATTTTAGTTTCACCTGGTTTAACAGGAATAAGTTTTAAAAATTTATCATTAAAGTATACGCTTAATCCCTTATATTTTTCTTTATTAATCAAAAGAGTTTTTTTCTCGAAGTTAAAATGAATATATCCTTCCTCAATATAATCTATAACTGCTTTAAAAGAATTAAAGGTTAATTCTGAAGTTTGATTTTTAAGCAAACCATTTAAAAAATTGAGGGTTTTTAAAGTTATTAATGCACCATGACCATAATGAAGAAAACCGCCTTCCAAGCAACCTTCAAAAGCTTTAATTGAAAAGGAAGAATTAAAAAAAGAGTTTTTAGTATATTGATTGCTTAAAAGAATATATTTTTTGTTAACTTCTTCAACCTTAAAAAAGTTGTTAAAATTTTCGTTAATTTTCATTTTAGCAAGCAAAGGCGAAATATTTAATTTATAGCCACCTCTCGCTCTTAAAGGATCTTTAATAGGTCTAACTTCAACATGAAGATGATGATCAGTCCAAAAATTGAAAAAGGGACTCCAAATAACTTCTCCTATAAAATCTCCTGGATAAATTTTATCTCCAATTTTTAATTTTGGTTTAACATGAAGTATCTTAACGCATGTTTCTTCATCAACCTTAATTATTATAACATAATCTTCTTTAAGAGCTTTAATTAAAAATGTTTCTCCTTCAATTGGGCTTAAAGCTTCCCTGCAACCTCTAGGTGGATAAATATCAATAGCAGATAATTTTTTATGACCATAATATGGGCTGTTAGTAAAGGAGAAAAAATTATCTTTATTAACGTAAATTTTTACTCCATTAGATTCAGCAATTTGAATCAAAATTACAAGCTCCTTTTAAATGAATAAAATTTATTTTATTCGAATAAAATTTAAATTTTTAAAAGAGATGAAAGCTTATGCGTTTATGCTACGCATGCTCAAAAGAACCTGCAGAAATATTTATAGATTACTCTAAAAGATGGCTTTGCATAAACTGCTTTTTAAATTATTATGAAAGAAAAGTTAAAAGAACTATTGAAGCTTATAGAATGATTAAACCTAATGAAAAAATTGGAGTGGCAGTTTCAGGAGGAAAAGATAGTACAACGCTTCTTTATGTGCTTAAAAAGCTTTATCCATCATTAAATTTAACAGCAATCCATTTAAATTTAGGCGTTAAAGAATATTCGGATCATTGCAATGAAGTTCTAAGAAGCTTTATTAAAAAGCTTAATGTTCCACTAATAGAGTTTAATTTAATTAAGCAGCTTGGCTTTTCAATTCATAATTTTGAAAAAACAAGACATGGAAGAAAAATATGCTCTATTTGCGGAACAATAAAACGTTATTTGCTAAATAAAATTGCTTATGAAAATAAACTGGATAAATTAGCTACAGGACATAACCTTGATGATATAGTTGAGGTTATTTTTAATTGTTATGTTCAGGGAGATATTGTTCAATTGGCTAGAGTTAACCCTGTGCTTTCAGGAAATCATCCAAAACTTGTTGCTAGAATAAAACCTTTATGCATGATGACTGAAATAGAAAATTTGCTTTATGCTTCTTATGCTGAGCTTCCCTTTAGAAGTTTATCATGTCCATTATCAAAAGGGAATAGAAGCCTTAAAAATAAAAAATTTATTAATACAATCATATTGAGGGAAATGCCAACCTTTAAGCATATGCTTTTTAAATCATATGTTAAAAGAATAGCACCTTACATTAATCCTCCATTAGAAAAAATTTTTGAATGCGAAATTTGCGGCATGCCAACCTCAAAAAATACATGCGCATTTTGCAGATTAATAAAAATAATTAAACCATTAACACAATAAATGTGTCAAACAAAAATAAATAATTTAAAATCTGCTTTTAAATGTAAATTTTAATCAGAAAAATTAAGTAAAAATTTATAAATCAAAATTTTCAGGAAGCTTATAAAACTTTAATTTTCCTGATTGCCAATCGCGTAAAATAAGTCTTGAAGCTTCATCAATATTTAATTCTCCACCCTTAAGTAAAAAACCTCTTTTAGCAGCTAAAAGCTTTAAAACTTCATAGGCATCATCAGCTTTAATTTTATAAGTTTTTTGTAAAAGATTTGGCATTAACCTTAATATTTCATTTAAAAGCTTTAATGCTGGTGTTAAAGGATTTTTAAGTTTTTCAGGTGAAATAAAACCTTTAAGAGCAAGCTCAGTAAGGTTAATTTTTCTTAATGGAAGTATACCTGGTGTATCAAAAATAAAAAAATTTTCATCAATTTTTACAAGCTTTTCTCCTTTAGTGAATCCAGGTATAGGCGAGGTTTCAGCAACATACCGTCCTTTAAGGCCATTTATTAATGTTGATTTACCAACATTTGGATAGCCCACAATAGCTAATACTATAGGTTTCTCCTCAACTAAGCTTCTAATTTCTCTTTTTAATTTTTCTATATCTTTTTTATTTTTAGCATTAATTGCAGTAACAATATAACCGAAAGATTTAAGGTATTCAACCCATTTTTTAGCAATGTTTTTTGGAACAAGATCAGTTTTATTTAAAACCAAAAGAAATTTTTTATTAAGGTTTTTAATTAAACTTTCTAAATCTAAACTTCTTGTAGCTAAAGGATCTCGAGCATCTAAAACTTCAAGCACAATATTTGCTTTTTCCAATACCTTTTTAACTCTAAACCAGGCATTTTTACCTTTGCTTTTAAATTTAAACTTCATAGTTAAACCTATTTTCATTAAAACCAATATCATTTATTAATTTTAAAGCTTTTAAATAGAATTCAAAAAAAGCCTAATAGCTTAAAAAATAGATTTAAAGTGAATAATGTGAAATTATATAGAAACTGAAATTTTTATGTAAAAATATTGTAACAAGTAAACATAAGCAATAAACAAAAACAAATAAATAACAAAAATTAAATAGGTTAAAAAAAATAATTTAATAAATGAGGTGAAATTGAATTTTTCAAGTAAATATTATGCTTGCCTTGCAATAATCGAGGATGAAACAAGTAAACTTTATGAAAAACTTGTGGATCAATGCGAAAATGAAGCAGTTAAACTTTTATTATTTAACATTCTTTACGAAACGAGAAAACATAAAGAGCTTTTATTTCAAATTGCAAATTTAAAAAAGGAATTTCAATTACCTACTATTGAAGAATGCGAAAAAGAGGCAGGTTACCTAATTAAAGAATGCTTAAAAAATATTCAAATTTTGAAAATGCAAATTGAACAAAAACATTCAATTTTAAATATTCTTAAAAAACTTATTGAATTTGAAAATTCAATAAGCGAGGAATATTTAATTATGCTTCATGGAGCAGCCTTAAAAAATTTAGAAGAGAGATTACATATAAAAGAAATTGTTAAATACATTGCTGAAGATGAAAAAAGACATATAAATTTGCTTGAGCTTTCATGCAAATTATTAAATAAAAAGCTTTAATTAAATTCCTTTTCTTTCAAAATAAGGTTAATAGAAAATTTATTTGATAAGCTTTTTAGCGTTTTCTATGTAATCTATAAAGCTCCATCCTTCAACATCTTTAAATTTTAAATTTAGCTTTATATAAAAGCGTTTAATTATAATTTTAAGGAGGATTTCAGCTCCTGAACCAAACATATTTTTTAAGGCTTCCATAAACTCCTTTAGCTTATTAGGGATTTCATTCTGCTTAATTGAAAAACGATTTTCTAAATGCCAATATATTGCTTGACGAATAGAATCGCCTAAAGCCAAAAAACCTTCATCAACTGCCTCCAATAAAGCTTGATGAAAATCATCCCTGTTAATTGCTTCCCCCCCCGACGAGTTAAAACATTTATTCCTCAACCTTTTCCATCCCCTTAATCATATTATCGGCGTAAGCTTAGGTAAAGGATAACCTTTTGAAACATCCATTTCAACCGCATATAAGCCTGTTCTAGGCTTAACGCCATAAAACAGTAAACAGCCATGCTCTCTAGTCAGCTTTAGATGAGTTGTAACTATTGAGCTTAGCTTTCTTCCTAACTTATAGGAATTACCTTTCATCAGAATGAGACTAAGGGCCTTATTCTTTCGGACTCTTATAACTTCTCGCCCAATAATCTTTTCACAAGTAGATTCATCATAATAGCTTGTTAAGGTGTCAACACCAGCAATACTCATGATGGGTTGACCTGTTTTCTGCATTAAATCCTCTTCAGTTTCAATGTATTTTAGATAGTCTTCCCATGGATCCTTCATATCGAAAAATACAATGTAAGGTTTATCCTCATACTTCCCCCAGCCTCGAGATGTGCAAACCCTTAGAAAACTGTTAATCTCCTCATTTGTTAACCCATAACTTAAACCTACTTGCCTAAGTTTCTCAGCATCAACCCCAATCGTAGGTATAATCAACACAGCCCGTTGATTAGCAATAAAGTTCACCGCCGTAGGAGCAGCAATTAAATGATATTCACTCATAGAAACTTCACTTGCTATCTCGAAAAGAACCGTATCACCCTTAGAAAATCCACCGTTAAAAATCGCATCTAAATCTTCTACACCAGTTGAGTATTTATCCAGCTTATCAGGTATCGACTGGAATCGACTGGGCTTCTCAATGGGCTTAGGCTTAAAAGGCGGAAAGACTTTAAATCCCCTCTTCAACGTGAAGGTGAGCTTCCGCTCCTTAAGTTCTACTCCCCTTAACTTCAGTATTTCAATATCCCTAAAGAGGCGCCCTCTCAGCTCGCGAGCATTAAGCCTTATTAAGCCGTCAGCCACAAATTCTTCTACGCCTAAGCCTATTTTGGATTCTCCTATAGGAATTTCCTCTATCATAATGGTTGTGCAATTCATTCCCCTAACTATTCTACTTAAAACCGTGTGAACAATTATTCTAACGTCTATAGGTTCTTTAAAGGCTTGAGCCATCGCTGAAAAGCTATCTATAACAAGTCTTTTAGCCTTTAAAGCTTTAACTTCAGCCAAAATAGATTCTAAAATTAAGGAGATGCCTTCCTCCTTTATGGCTGTAAAATCTAAAATTTTAATTTTACCTTCACTTTCAAGCCTAGTTAAATCAACATTTAAATGCCTAGAAAAATTATTTATAAGCGTATTTTTAGCTTCAGAAAAACTTACATATACACCTGGCTCATTTAGCTCAGCACCTTTAACCAAAAACTGCATAGAAAAAACAGTTTTACCTGTACCAGGTTCACCAGCCAGCAGGATTAAGCTATCTTTAGGGAAACCACCTTCAACAGCCTCATCCAAACCATCAATTCCAGATTTAACCCTATCAACCAAACCCAAAAACCTCTTTTAAATCCACTTAAAACCTAAAAATAAATTTATCACCTTAAAAATTAAAATTTTTCATTCTTATAATATATATATAGTAGAAGTTTTTATCGTAATTTATTAATTTAAGGTTTAAGGCTTAAATAATGTTATGTTTTAAGGATTAAACTATATTGATGGGAAATAAAAATATTATTATTTTGTATATAGTTCAAATATGAGTTTGGGGCAGATGAGAGAGATGCCCCCACTCTAATTTTATTAAGATAGCTTGAAAACCATAATTTCCTCTGGCATTTGAGAATAAAAATAAATGCCAATAATGAAAGAAAACAAAATTATCCCTAAAATTGTTACTTCGCTTATTCATAATTAAAACCTCTTCATGTTTTTATTTCATGCTTATGATGATCTCCTTTTTCTAAATATATTGAATTCATCGCAAAACTATATTGAGTCTTTTTCTCTAAATCTTAAGGATTAAAGATCCAGTTCTATCATGAATCATTATGGTAAAAGGTTCCAGAGTTAGGATTTTTCACCTTTCACTAAGCAATTATTTTATCCTTGAAGTTTTATCAAGGCTTTATTCATGTTTACTTTAGGCTTGCTTTTAGACAATAAGACTTTTAAAAGGCTTTAGCTTAAATAAACCCCTTGCTATAAGCTTAAGGAAACTTTTTAAGCAAATTCTTTAATCATAAGGATTTGGTGGAAAAATTGGAAAAAGTCTTTATTGGCAGAATAAGGATTAAGCGTGCTGGTAGAATTGGCAGGATTAAGGTGCTTTACATTGGCCGTGAGGTTAAGGCTTGAGATTGTTGTGGGCGAAAGAAAAGTTGAGGAGGTGGCTTTACTTAACAGCGGATATGAGGCTCCTTCAGCTCAACTTTTAATACCTATAGCTACAGCTAAAAAATTAGGCTTATGGCCTCCAGAGAAATCTATTGAAGTTGAATTTGAAACAGCTGGAGGAATTCTTAAAGCTTGGCTTCTCCCTAAAGTTGGTAAAGTTAAAGTATTAGCTGTCGATGCAAGGTCAAAGGATGTGGATGTAGACATAGTCATATCACCATTGGCAGATGAACCATTAATAAGCGATGCACTGGCAGAAGATCTTGAAATAGCGGTTGAATCCTTTGGTCGTGGCCTATGGCGATTCAGGTGGGAGCCATACTCAAAGATTAGGAAAGGACCTTAGCTCAATATATTCTAATACATACAGAGATTGACATATTTATACTAAAAATAGCAAGAAAAATTTATTTCTCCCATTATAAACAATTATGCGAAAGCAAATGTTTGCATACCTTTCCTAAAATCTAAAGCTTAAAGTGTGATTTTCATTAAGGATCAAAAAATAATAAGAATAAAAGTAATGTTATTAGCAGTATTAAAAGGGTTGGCGTGCCGGCCGTAACCCACCTTCTGTTTTAAGCGGCATTTATCTAATCGGGATACCCGCGCCTCACGCGGACCTCATGGGCGCCTATTTTCCCTTTCACAGCGCAGCCGAGCCGTTTCATCCTTAAACCATTCATTGCTCAGCGTTTCCGCATCATTGCTTATAATGGTTTAAGGTTTCGTTTCTGTTCTCGGCTTTAGGGCTCTCGCCCTAGCTCTCGCGAGCTTGCGCTTCCGCGGTGTGGGTGGAGTTTCCTCAAGCTTCACACTTAACTCTGAGAAAAGAGCAAGTGTGAAGCTTGAAAGCCGCTCACCGGCTCGCCAACCCTAAATTAAAAATTTAGGGGAAAGAAATTTAAAGGTTTCGTTAGCCGCGCATAACCTCTAAATTTCGCTCGAATATAGGTTCCTTTTTCAGCTCGACGCGTCGGGCTATTGGGGGCAGCGGGCTAAACGCCTCGGCCGAAGCCTTGGCGCGTACACCCCTGCTCCATCAACCCCATCTTCTATGGGTGCCCTCCTCCAGCTCTCTAGACCTGTTGCCAGGTCTAGAATTGAGCTGGAATGGCCGCCTATTTTTGGGAGGGGCTTCGGGCTTAGATGCTTTCAGCCCTTATCCC
>CAZSNM010000018.1:0-22352 GCA_964608455.1 uncultured Candidatus Bathyarchaeia archaeon
GTTAAAAAACTTGTTGAAATTCTTTCTTTAAATAAGGAGCTTGAATGGAAACTTTTAGAACTTAAAGATGAGCTTTTATATCTTATTAAAAAAGCTGAACGAAATGCAGCTGAATCATATGTGATTAGCGGTAGAAAAAGGCTTATACCATTTATATCCATCTCAATCTTTTTGCTATTGGCTTCTATATTGCTGGCTTTTAATTCATCATTTTATTCAACTTCAATAATTCTTTTAGCTAGCTCATTTGTTCCTTTAATTCAATCTTTAATTGCTTTAGGTTCTCCCTCAACACTTTTTGGTAAATGGCACCATTCATTTTATAAAGAAAAGCTTGAATGGGATGCTTTTAAAAGATTTCTTTCAGATTTAGCGCTTATAAAAAAATATTCTCCTAAAGATCTTTCAATATGGGGAGAATGGCTTATTTATGGAACAGCTTTAGGCGTAGGCGATAATGTTGTAAAAGCTATGAAAGCTCTTAAAGTACCTCTTGAAGAATTAAAAGTAACATCCAACCTACCCATTTTTATTCAACCAATAATTACAGCTGTTCCATTTAGCAAAACTGAACAGGGAAGATTTAGCGGTGGAGGATTTGGTTCAGGCGGTGGTTTTGGAGGCGGCGGTGCAGGCGCAAGATAAACAAAACAAAAATTTTAATTATTTAAGGCTTTACTATAAAAAATTTAAAGCAATTTGGTTAATTTATTTATTTACAGCATTTTTCTCTTTTGGTTATGGAGTAACCATTCCAATTGTACCTTTATATGCAAAAAGTTTGGGAGCATCATATTTCATTATTGGATTAATTGGAGCAATCTATGGCTTTTCCTATGCTTTAGCAGCAGCACCTTTAGGGAAGCTTTCAGATAAAATTGGAAGAAAAAAAGTGCTTGGTTTAAGTGCTTTTTTATCGATTACTTCATCGCTTTTATATTTTATTTCAAAAACAGCTTTTCAATTATTGTTTATTAAGGTTTTGGATGGAATAGCATGTGCAGCCTTTTTCCCATCTGTTGAAGCAGCTGCAACTGAAGTTACAGCAAAACCTGGTAAAACAATGGGTATTTGCGCAACCCTTTATGGTGCAGGATTTGCTTTAGCCTCAATTTTTGGAGGAGTTTTAGTAGATTATTTTGGATATAAAATTCCTTTTCTTAGCTATTTTATTTTTTCCCTTGCCTCCTTAGCCTTAACAATATTAATGCCCTCAAAAACTGAAAAATCAAATAACGTAATCAATGTTATAAGCAATTTTAAAAATGAAGCTTTTGAAAAACATTTTAAAGAAATCTTAAAAATAGCATTAACAATTTCCTTTGGTTACAGCTTTATTTTAGCAATGATTCTTTCTTTCTTCCCAGTTTATAGTAAAGCTTTAAATTGGAATGCCACATTAATAGGATTCTTTTTAACTATTTTTTGGCTTTCAAGAATAATTTCCTTTATTTTTTTAGGTGCGCTATCAGATAAGTTTGGTAGAAAAATCATTCTTTTTTCTACGTTTTGTTTAAGCGCTATAGCTTCACTTGGATTAGCTTATTTTCAAGAAAAATTAACATTAATAATTATGGGGTTTATTTTAGGGTTAGGGTTGGGAGCCCCATTCCCTGTAACAATAGCTCTAATTTCAGATGAAGCTCCTTCTCATAAAAGGGGAGTTGCAATGGGTTTATTTGAAACTGCTTCAGCTGCAGGACAAGCAGTTTCACCATTTATTGGAGGAGTTACCTCTGAAATTTTAAGTTTAAATACTCCGTTTATTCTATGCTGTTTTGCAGCATTTAGCTGTGCTTTAGCTTCCTTAAAAATAATAAAGAAAAATAATTAAGCCTTAAAGGATTTAAACAGCATTTTTATCAAAAACCATTTTATTTCCATATTTAAATTTCTTCTCTTAAGGTTATTAATGTGCTTTCAATAACAGATTTAGCCTTATCTATTCGTTTTTTAACATCATTTATTACAGTTTCATAAGCTTCCTTAGATATTTTTCCAGCTCTATATTGAAGGTTTATTTGGGTTTCGCTTGCTTTAGCAGCTTCAATTTCAGCTTCAGCCATTTCAATTTTTTTAATTAATTCTTCATATCTTGAACTTGCTTTTTTCAATTCATTTTTTAATTCTGTTAAAGCTTTGTTTATTTCGATTAATCTTTCCTCAGCAATTTTTACTCTATGCTTATACTCTTTTTTTGGTAAAGTTTTCCTTAATTTAGATTCTTCAAATTCGCTAAGCTCTTTTTCATGAAACATTTTTTCATCATAAAGCTCAACAAACTTTGATATAACATCTACAGGCGCAGGTGCTGCTTGCGTTAAAACAATTTTTCTTCCTCTAGCCACTACTGCAAAAACAAGAATTACAGCTTCAATAATTAATGTCCATTCTAAAGGTTTTATTGAAGCCCATAATCCACTATATTTATATTTTAAAGTGAATTTTAAATCATGAAGGGGTGTTACATCCTTAAAATTATAAATTAAAATTTTTTGATAGGTAGTTTCAACGATTTTTTCCGGTTCCATATTTAAATCTTTAATTTCACAACCTTTAGGTAAAATTACTTTAACTGTTAAGTTATTAATAAGCCAAGGTTGCTTTGAAGAAAAATTAAAATTAAATATGTAAATGCCGCGCCAATCAACTTGATTGATAAAGTTTTTTCTATCTAATTCATAAGTTAATTTAAATGTAAAGTTTTCATTAGATTTTATGTCTCCAAATCTTGGGGCAACAGCAGCTTCATCACCTGATCTTTCATCTCTCCATAATGGTCCAGCAAAATCATAAGCCATTATTTTAGCTGCACCTTTAGGCAAACGAACTTTAACAGCTGAAATTAAAATTCCTGGATTATGAATGCTAAATGTATCTGAAACCTTAATTTTGCTTATTGATTCTAAAGAGATTACTCTTTCAGACCAATATATATCTAGAAGCTGAAGCGTTACTGAAGAAAAGTTAAGCGATAAAATTTTAGTATAATATGGAGTTAAATTTATAAAAACATTGTTTACTATAGGTTCTTTACCAATTCTTTTAAAAGTTGAGTTTTCTGGAAGAAATATAGATGAATCAGGTGGGAAAAATATTGTGACATTACATAATTCAGCTTGTTTTTCTAAAGCTGGAGCTTCTGCAAAAGAATATGTGTAACCTCCTTTTTGAAATTGAATTAAACCTGCAAAAACAGTTAATGTAGAAAAATTATAGGTTTCTTTAGGTTTTAATGGTTGAGGAAAAATATAATTTAACCAATAGATTTCTCTTGCTTCATCAATTTTTTCCTCTATTGTTAAGGCTTCACCTTGAAGATTCGCCGTGTAATATTTTAAGTTGCTTGAGTAAATATTTGGAAAACCTATGTTAATGCTGTGTAAATCTTCAAAGCCAGCGTTAGTTATTGTTACTGTATCATTTACCGCTATTAAACCCCACTCGCTAATAAAAATCATTCTATTAACTTTTTTAATTTCATAGTTTTGTTGTGGGATTGCATTAATAAAGGCTGGTAAACAAGCTAAAGCAACAACTAAAATTATAAGGGTTAAATTTAAATATTTAAGCTTAAGCTTTTGCTTTATCAATTCTTTTTCCCCTTTAACCATTTTAAATAAATAAATTAAGTTGCAATTCTGCTTTTTAAAGTTGACTTCCAATCATTTGGGATATTTCTTAATTTTTTAGCTGGAACTCCTGCATAAATGCTTTTTGGTGGAACATCTTTAGTTACAATAGATAAAGCACCGATTAAAGCTCCTTCTCCAATTGTTACTCCAGGCATAATTGTTGAGTTTCCCCCTATGCTTGCACCTTTTTTTATTATTGGTCCAATTAATTGAGTTTCTTTTTGAGCAGCATATTTATCATTTAAAAGAACACTGCAAGGTCCTAAAAAGGCATAATCTTCTATTTTAGAGTAAGCGCAAATATAAGCATTTGTTTGAATTGAAACATTTTCACCTAATTGGCAATATCCATCGATTACAGAGTTTGTTCCAATTAAGCTTTTATTGCCTATTTCAACATTTTCTCTAACAAGCACGTTATGGCCAAACTCCACTTCATCACCTATTTTAACATTAGAATAAATAATGCAACCGCTTCTTATTATGCAGTTTCTTCCAATAGTAACTAAATCATTATTTTTTAAATTTTCCTTTAAAGATTCTTTTCTAATTTTAGCTTTTAGTAAGCTTCTTTTAGGATAACCAATTATGCAGTTTGGTCCAATATAGGTTCCTTCTCCAATTTCAACTGGACCAAAAATTATTGTATTAAAGCTTATCCAAACATTGTTTGAAAGTTTAACTTTAAAAAAAAGTTTTGAGCCTGCTTCAATACGGCATCCTGTACCTAACTCAACTTCTTTATCTAAATAAGCAGAAGCATCTATTTGATTTCGAATCATAAATTCACTTCTTTTCTTTTTTCTGTAGGGTTACACCGCATTTAACGCAATATTTAGCATTTATAGGGTTTTTAGTTTTGCAATTAGGGCAAATTCTTCCAGGGGTTAAAGAAGATTCTAAATCGCTTGCAGATTTAATTAATATTACATCACCCATTTTTAAGATTTTATCAAAGGGAAGAATTGCTTCTTGAATTTCTCCTTTTTCATCAATTCTATCTAGAATTAAAGCTACTTTTCCCTCTGTTGAAAAAGCTAAATCCTTAACTATACCTATTTTTTTCGCTTCACTTTCAATAACTTCCTTTCCAACAATATCCTCTTTTGTATAATATTTCATTATTCATTACCTCGTTTTTTAACTCAACCTTTATAAATACTTGATTTTCAGCCCCTTAAAAGATTTTCATACTTATTTTTAGTTTTCCTTAATGCTAAAAATTAAAAAAATTTTAATATAGCTTCAAATTACTAGCTAAAAGTAAAAAAATAACGATAAAAAGGAGGGGGATTAAAATTAAATTAAAAACGCATCCTTATTTACCAACCGGAGTTGAAGCTATAGAAAATGAATTGCTTAAAGAATTGGGGTTAAAAAACATTGAAGAATTATTTACGGATATTCCAGAAAAAATTAAATTTAAAGGAAAATTAAATATTCCAGGTCCTTTTTCAGAAGTTGAAGTTAAAAGAAAAATTGCTAAGCTTTTAGAGAAAAATGTTTCCAGCATGGATATTCCAGTGTTTTTAGGGGCTGGAGTTTGGCCTCATTATGTGCCTGCTGTTGTAGATGCTATAATTGGAAGAGCAGAATTTGCCACTTCTTATACACCTTATCAAGCAGAGGTTTCTCAAGGAATTCTTCAAGCGCAATTTGAATATCAAAGCATGATTTGCGAGTTAACTGGGATGGATGTAGCTAATGCTTCCATGTATGATTGGGCTACAAGCCTTGGTGAAGCAGCATTAATGGCTTCTAGATTAACTAAAAAAACAGAAGTTATTATTCCTCATTTTATTCATCCAGAAAGAAAGGCTGTGCTTAAGCTTATGGTTGAACCAGCTAAAATAAAAATTATTGAAGTAAATCAAAATAGGGAAACAGGGCAAATAAACCTTGAAGATTTAAAAGATAAAACCTCAAAAAATACTGCTGCCATATATATTGAGAATCCGTCTTACCTTGGATTTTTAGAGGAAAAAGCAAAGGAAATAGGGGAAATCGCTCATGAAAATGAAGCGCTTTACATTGTTGGGGTTGATCCAACTTCTTTAGGGTTATTAAAGGCTCCAGGAGATTATGGTGCAGATATAGTTGTTGGGGAAGGGCAACCCTTAGGAAACAGCATGAATTATGGCGGTCCATTATTAGGAATATTTGCTTGTAAAGAAGAATTTGTTAGGCAAATGCCTGGTCGAATAATAGGTTTAACCACAACTAAAAAACAAAATCAAAGAGCTTTTTGCATGGCTTTGCAAACTAGAGAGCAATATATAAGGCGGGAGAAAGCCACTTCAAGCATATGCACAAATGAAGCTTTATGCGCTGTAGCTGCAGCAGTTTACCTTTCTTTACTTGGACCAAAGGGATTAAAACGTTTAGGAGAAATAATTATGACAAAATCTAATTATACTATGAAAAGACTTAAAGAGGAAGTTGGAGTTAAAACACCATTGTTTAAAGCTATTCACTTTAAAGAGTTTACTGTAAACTTTGATGAAACTGGAAAAACAGCTTTAGAAGTGCATAAAAAACTTTTAAAGGAAGGTGTTCATGGTGGAAAAATTATTAAAGAGGAGTTTCCTGAACTTGGAGAGACAGCACTTTATTGTGTTACTGAAGTTCATTTAAAGGAAGATATAGATAAACTGGTGGAGGCATTAAAAAAAGTTTTGGAGGCGTAAAAATATGAGTTTTAAGCAAGCTAAATGGAATGAACCATTAATATTTGAAAGGTCTAAACCTGGAAAAATTGGTTTTATGCTTCCAGAAATTACAAAAGAGGAGGAGGCTGCAGGAGACATTATTAAAGCTATTCCAAAAAGCTTGCTTAGAGAAAATCCCCCTGAGTTACCTGAAGTTTCAGAAGTTGAAGTTGTAAGGCATTATATTAGGCTTTCTCAACAAAACTATGGTGTTGATTTAGGCATTTATCCGCTTGGAAGCTGCACAATGAAATATACCCCTAAAATAACTGATGTTGTAATTAACACTCATAAACTTAGGGATTTACATCCATATCAAGATGAAGAACTTACTCAAGGAATTCTTCAAATTCTTTATGAGCTTTCAAACTATTTTGCTGAAATATTAGGGATGGATAAGGTTTCTCTTCAACCTGCAGCTGGAGCCCATGGAGAATATGTTGGCGTAATGATTATGAGAGCTTATCATGCTTTAAATGGTGAGCTTGATAAAAGAACAGATATTATAGTTCCTGATTCAGCTCATGGAACAAACCCCGCTAATACAGCTATGGCTGGATTTAAAACAGTTGTTGTTCCATCAGCTGAAGATGGAACAGTTGATTTAAAAGCTTTAAAAGCTGTTGTTGGAGAGCATACAGCAGGATTTATGTTAACAAACCCTAATACACTTGGAGTTTTCGAAAGAAACGTTATGGAAATAGCTGAAATAATTCATGATGCAGGCGGATTAGTTTATTATGATGGAGCAAACTTAAATGCTATTTTATGTAAAGCTAGACCTGGAGACATGGGTTTTGATATAGCTCATATAAATACGCATAAAACATTTTCTACACCGCATGGAGGTGGAGGGCCAGGTGCTGGACCAGTAGGCGTTAAAAAAGAGCTTGAAAAATTTCTTCCAGTTCCAACAGTTGAATTCGATGGGAAAAAATACTATTTAGATTATAATAAGCCTTATTCAATAGGGAAAGTTAGAGGCTTTTATGGTAATATAGCAGTTTTAGTGAGAGCTTACGCCTATTTGCTTTTAATGGGAGCTGAAGGATTAGAAAGGGTTGCTGAACTTTCAGTTTTAAATGCTAATTATGTTATTAGAAAAGTGCTTAAAGCTAAAGGTTATACGCTTCCATATAAACCTGAAAACTTAAGAAAGCATGAAGGTGTTGTAAGCGCTAAACAAATGATGGATGAAACAGGAGTGAGAGCCTTAAATGTTTCTAAAAGGCTTTTAGATTTAGGAGTTCATGCACCAACAAATTATTTCCCATTGATAGTTCCTGAAGCATTAATGATTGAACCCACTGAAACAGAAAGCAAAGAAAGCTTAGATGAATTAATAAATGCATTTACTAGGGTAAGCGAGGAAGCATATAGTAATCCTAAAGTTGTATTGGATGCACCTGTAAATACAACTGTGGATATGGTAGATGATGTTAAAGCTTCCCATCCAAAAACAATGCGTTTAAGCTGGAGAATGATTAAAAAATATGGAGAAGCAAAATAAACAATTTTTAATTTTTTAATTTTTCTATATTTCTTTATACATATATTTTCCATTTACTCAGCTTTAGCTTCTTGAAGGTAACTTTCCCTCTTTAAAGAAGGAAAAAACCCTTAAAGTTTTATTTCCCAAAATTGTTAAAAAAGCAAAGTTTCCAATGGCATGTAAAGTATCAAAGGGTAAACCTTGAATTTCAGCTATAATAAAGGTTGTTAAGGTTATAGGGTAAAGATAAGAGTACCAAAACCATATATTCATTATAAAGCCATAAAAGTAACCTGCTATAACTCCTATAAACCCAAGCTTCCAACGAAAAATTTTAGAAGAATTAAAATTTAATAATCCAGCTAAACCTCCAATAAGACCCCAAGCGTACATTTGTAAAGGTGTCCAAGGTCCATGCCCTAAAATGAAATTTGAAATTAAAGGAGTTAAAGCCCCTATAAAAAATCCTATATGAGATCCAAAAGCTATTCCTGAACAAATAATAAGGTAAGTGCAGGGATTAACATTTGGTAAAGGAGCAAAAGGAATTCTTAACAAAGCAGTTAAAGCTCCCAAAGCAATAGTTAAACTTATAATTCTTGAATTCAAACAATGATTTTTAAAATCTATAATCAAGCTAATAATTGTTATTGCTATTATAATAGTAGAGATTAAACCCCATTTTTCTATAAGAGGGTTTACACCTAAAAAAGCTAAAGGTAAAGGTAAAACTATTAAAAGAAAGGATAATGAAAAAATTAAGAAAAGAATTAGTTTGTTTGATTTTTTACTCAATTTAAAACCCTTTTTAAATGTTTTCAGTTGGAACCATTAAAATTTCATTGTTTGCAACAATTAAACCAAAAGAATATTTATAGTTTTGAAGGTTAAGAAGGAGGTTTGCTGCTTTCCTTATAGATTCAACATCTGTACCTGAAATAAGCAATATTATATTTTCGCATGCCATATTCCCTTTTGGATTCCAAATGTTTTGCGTAACCTGAATGAAACCTGCCTTTAAATATTGCTTATTGACATATTTGTTTGATTCAATTAAAATTCCTTCTTTAAAATAAAGTTGAAAACCAATTTTTTCATGAATTTTATTAAGCTCTAAAACAATTTTATCATCCGGTTTAGATAAAATTATAAGGTTATAACGGGATTTATCATTTTCAGAAAGCATTTCGATTGATAAAGTTTTTGATTTAACATTAAATTGCATTAATTGATTTTTTATTTCTTCAGCTTCATTAAAAAATTCTTTTTGAAAAACAATTAGTGTAGAAGTAGCTTTACCCTTATATCCATTAATAAGAGCATATGGATAAGAAACCAATGTTGCTGTTGAAATAAAAGCGTTTTCCCAACGATGATAATCCCATTGAATAAAATCATTGTTAAATAAAATGTATGTTGAAGCACCTTCTTTAGCTAAAAACCCATTAACATAAAAAAACCAGTCGTAAGGTTCTTTAGGATAAGTTGATTTAATTCCATTAATACCTACTACAAATCCTCCTCCATAAGCTGTTTCAACATCAGCTATCATTTTAAGCGCATCTAAAGCTGAAGTCCCTAAGGTTACTGTTAACTTTTTTTCAATAAGAATTTCTTTACCAAAATTTTTTGTAACAGCAATATAAACTGAAATTAAGCTTGCACTTTTTGAAAAATTTTGAGTTGAATAAAAATAGAGTATAGTTGAAGCTATTAAAATTAAGATTATAGTTAAGCATGCAAGTTTCCTTTTCATTTATAAAGTTTCACCCTTCTTCTTATTAATGTATAAGCCATAGTTAAAGCGATAAATGTTAAAAGCAATGCTGAAGAAGAAAACTCTGGAATTGGAACTCCAACTCCAATATAAATTATGTCGCTTCTTACATATTGATCATCTGGAGTTGAACCCCATTTTTCAGCGTAAATTTGATACACTTTTTTTTCAGTAAATGTAACAGTTACTTTCCCTTCATTATCAGTAACATAAGAATCATTAACATGAACTGTTGCTCCTGGAAGTGGGTGCCATTCACCAGTTAAATCATCTCTATATTTTACTATGATAGTAAGCGATTCACCTACATCAATTTCAAGTTTTAAAGGTTGAATTTCAATTTTTAATGGTTTAACTTTGTCTGTTCCCCAATAAATCAAGATTTCATCTAAAGAATGAATTTTAAAGTTGTTGATTGCAGTATTTCCTAGAACATAGTTGACTCTATAAAGCCATCCATAAGCTCCTTCAGCTTTATGCCCATTAATAGAATCTACATAAAAACCTAAATCAGGATACCATTGGTCTGAAACAGTATATGTAAAACCTCCAAGCTTTGAGGCTTCATTTAAAATTGCTAAAACATTATCCCCAGGAATAATATATGATTTACCGCTGTTATAGCATGTAATAGTTGTTGAAAGGGGAATTTCAATCCAACCACGCCAAACCGTTCCAGAAACATCTTCAATTCTAATATAAACTTGATTTTTTGTTGCGGTTTGAGTGGTTGAGGATTGAGTTGGAGAACTTGTGTAAAAAGAGGTTAATGTTGTTGTGGTTGTTAATTGAATTGTAAAAGACTCTTGAATTGGGTAAAATTTTCCCAAAAAAGCTGGAATTGCATATGCAGTCCACCATGCGCTTCCACTTTGACCTTGCGCATAACTGAATGAACCATCTGAATTTTGAAAGCTTAAAAGAATATCTACCGGGCTTTTACCATTTTTTATCCAATCTGAACTTGTTGGGTTTACACCTGCAGCTACAAGAGCCATTATTCCCCAAGCATTTGAAGCAGCATTAACTTCGCCCATATAAGTAAATCCTCCATTAGGGCTGAGCTGGCTTTTTAAATAGTTTAAAGCATTAAGAATTAATGGGGATTGATTACTTTCACCGGCGGATATTAAAGCCATTATTGCTGCTGATGTATCATCAACATCGCTTGCACCACCAACATTCCAGCTCCATCCACCATCGGGATTTTGATGATTTTTAATAAATGATGCTGCAGATTGAATTTTAAAATCGCTTTTAGAAACCCCAGCAGATCTCAAAGCCATAATAGCCCAAAAATCATCGTTAAGCATTGCTTCATCCCCAAATTGGTCATTACGAAAAGTTGCTTCAAGCAAAGCAATATAATCTATTCCTCCAATGTCTCTAGGGTTTTCATGAGCAGCTGTTAAGGCAAGAATAAATTTTGAAAGGTCTGTAGCTTTAGTTTGATCAAGTTGATTCCTATTATCAATAATATAATCAACTATTGAGTGAGTGTTTTTTCTAAAGTTATGTGGATCATAACCTGCTGAAGCTATAGCCATAACAGTCCAGCAGCTAATATGGAATCCTCCAATGCTCCCGCTTGAATCCTGCACATTTTTAAGATAATTAAGAGCGTTAACTATTTCTGGATCTGAAGGTTTAAATGGAAAAGCTTTACCCGTTAAAGAAGTTGTTGCAGTTTCACTTAACTGATAAATAACTTTAACGTTAACTATCATTCCAGCTTCAATATTTGAGTTTGCAGCAACACCCTTCACATAAAGGTTTATATTTAAATTTATTTTATTTGAGTCTTTAGTTGGATCATAAGCAACAGTAACTTTTCGGTTTTCCCCAGGATTAAGAAGAAAATTGTTAATGCTAAAAGAGAATAAAGATTGATATTGAGCATCGAAATATAAAGTATACTGGGCGGGTGTATCTCCGGTATTAAAAACCCATAAATCCTTTTGAATTATCGAGTTTGAAATTACTATATATTCTAGTTGTGACGGGTTAACACCTATGCCTACACCGAAAACTGTTTTAATGCTAGAAAAAAGCATTATTAAAAATAATAAAGATATTAAAGATTTCATAACCTTTCTCATTTTTATTCACCTTAAAATAATAAAAAATAGAGGGAAAATAAAAAATAAATTTATAGTTTTATGCGGGTTCTAACCAAAATGTTATTTTGCCGGTGTTTACTCCAATAACTGGTGTTGGATAATTTGTTGGAATTTGAAGCCTAACATAAATTGTTTTTGTTCCACCATGGCCTTCAATATCTTTTTTACCATAGGAACGCCAGTGAACCCATGCTCCTTGGGATTCTTCAGCCAGCTGCAGGCAATCTTGAAATACAGTGCTTTCATAATCCACTACAGTAACGGAAACTTTCGCATTAAAAGAACCTCCATTTACTAAATGTAAAGCGAATGCTTGACTTGTATCTCCAGGCCCCAATATTCCAAAATTAATTAAATTTGGAGATACCTCAATTGAAAGAGCTGGAATCAAAGTTACCTCAAGGTTTGAACTGTTTTCGCCTGCCCCTGGACAAACTGTTACTTGAATTTTTTCGCTTCTAACAAAACCTTGCTTTTCAGCATAAACAATATAAGTGCCCTCTTTATAGAGCTTAATGATTGTTTTTCCAGTGGAGTTTGTTAAATAAGTTGTTGTATTAGCATAGACAGTAGCATTTTCTAGAGAAAGCCAACTTCCAGTATTATCATTTAAGTATTCTACAGAAACTGTAAAAGGCTCGCCCTTCTGAACAATTGTTTTATCTATGGAGATTCTAGTAACTTTATAGCCCCATTCTCCATAATACCATAAAATATATGTGTGAGGTGGAGGAGGTGTTTCCACCTTATTTAATATAAATTGATCTGCGCTATAGGAGCCTGTAGTATAATAATTAACTCTAAAAAGCCAACCTTTTAACCCTGAAGCGGTTTCACCAGCAATGGAAGATACATAAGCTAGACCATAGCTGTAATCGACGATGTAAGCGAATCCACCCTTTTTTGAAGCTGCATCGAGAGCACCAAGAACAGTTGGTTCAGCATAGTAATGGGGTACTCCATTTTTATCGGTTATGTTTGACCACGCAACAAAAACTTCGCCACTCCAAATTGTGGAGTATTGCCCTTCTACTCGAATATTCACTTTTACACCTTTAATAACTGGGTATGGTTTTCCTAAAAGGGCTGGAATTGCATATGCAGTTGTCCAAACACTTGGAGAATTGCTCCAATCATTAAAGGAACCATCTGGATTTCGATATGTTAAAAGATGATCTACAGGGTTTTTCCCATCAACTGTCCAATCTGAACTTGTTGGGTCTTGCCCTGCAGCTACTATTGCTTGAATAGCCCATGAATCTGTCTCAGCACTATATCCCCAGCCTGAATTAAAACCTCCAGTAGAATCTTGAGTTGATTTAACATAGTTGAGAGCCTTAACTATAGATTCGGATTGTGGTGGTTCGCCAGCAGATATTAAAGCCATTATTGCTGCTGCAGTACTATCTACATCAGGTCCATAAGTAGCATTAACATCAAAGCTCCATCCGCCTGAAGCAGTTTGATGATTCTTAATAAATGATATAGAGTTTTGAATTTTAGGATCATCTTTATAAATACCAGCGGATATTAAAGCCATTACCGCCCAAAAATCATCATTTAAAAGTGTTGGGTCGCCAAATTGAGTTCCATCATAAAATGATTCAAGTTTAGCGATTAAGTCAACACCATTTATGCTTCTTGGATCTTCTCCAGCTGCCACCATAGATAATATAAATCTGCTGTAATCATTACATGTTAATAACGCATTTATATTGTTTTTAAGGTATTGAACTATGGAAACTTCATTTTTAACCCATTTATTAGGATCGTCTCCTGAAGCAGCTATTGCCATAACAACCCAAGAGGAAATTGCAAAAGAACCTATTGAACCATCAGGGTTTTGTTGATTTCGCAACCAATCTAATGATGACTGAATTTCTGTTTTGCTGTATGGATAGGCTTGGGCAATGCCTGTTGAATATATGGAGGCGCTGATAATGCTAAGTAGTATAAGAACTATTAAAAGAGATGCTTTCTTCAATTGAGTGTTTCCCTCCCAATTAACAATATTAGGATATTTTTCCTATAATAGGAAAATTTTCCTATAAATTGTTAATAAAGTTTTTTATTTAACAAAATTTAGTTAGAAGTTCAAAAAGTTGGAGTTTTTGATTGTTTATATAGTCTTTAACAGATAAATTTAAAGTATAGCAAAACCAAAAATAATTATTTAAGGATTTGATATGAATGAACAAAAGTTCATTAAAGAAGTTTTAGCATTGTTATGGATTAATAGGTATGGTGTTTTAGGCAGGTATAGATTAAGAAAACTGCTTGATTTAACAGAGGGAGTAACGCGGGGTCTCCTTAAAAAACTCTCAAATGAAGGCTTAGTGAAAGCTGAAGGGGGAAGGGGGTTCTCGCTTACGCGAAAGGGACTAGAAAACCTTAAACAAAAATTGAAAGAACTTAACATAAAAGAAATTAAAGAGATTGATATAGATGAATTAAAAACTTCAGGTGAAAGCGTAGTAATCCATTTAAGAAATCTTGAACATAATGTTCGTAATGGATTAGAGCAAAGAGATGCAGCTGTAAAAGCTGGCGCTAATGGCGCTACAACTTTAATTTTTAAAAATGGAGTTTTATATATTCCTTTTAACTTTAAAAAGCCTGAGGAGTTGCCAAAAAAATTATCACGAATGCTTATGGATCAATTTAATTTGAAGGATGGGGATGTTCTTATAATTGGTTTCGGGAGAGATAGAGCAAAAGCGCTTGAAGGAGCCCTTGCAGCTTCTCTTTATACTTTAAGAGTTTCCTCTTTAAGAGGCAATTCCTAAAAAAAGGATACTTACGCGTTTTTTAATCTTTAAGGAAATCTTGTTTTTCAACGTTTAAGCGTATTAACTTAAGTATTTGCTTATCTAAAGGTGGATGTTTTCTTCGTTTATTTTTAGTTTTAAAATATGGGTATTCACCTATGTAATTGTAAGCTTTTAAAGCTAGTTCATCAGCTTCTCCAACAATATAGTTTTTCCAGTTTTCAAAATGCTTAAATTGATTAACATTTGCATCTTCATATGGGTTAAAACTTTCTAGTTCATTTGGGTTTAAACAAACTGAAACTTTATCTACTTTTCTATGAATTGATAATGGTGCGACGAAAAGCCTTTGAATATCAATTTCATTATCCACCCTTAAAGATTCAGCTTTAAACTTTAAGGTTATCTCAGCTATTTTTTCAGCAAGCTTCTCTTTAACATATTCTACTATGCTCCAAGCTAAACTTAAAGGATTATATTTGCTTCGAAGCTCTTCAGAAATAGCATATGGATGAATATGAATATGTGCTCCTCTACCACTGAATTTAATGAAAAAGGATTTTTCTATTCCATTGGATTCAAGCATAGAAATTATTTCTAAAATTATTTGAATGGTTGCATTCCATTTATCTACTGAATTATCTATATCCCATGTAGGCATGCAAGCTTTTAAATTAGCTTCATTAAGCGCATCCTCGCTTTTACTTAATTGCTTATAAATATTTGCTGTAGCATAAATTGTTCTTGGCTTTAGTTTAGAAAAACCTAAAATTAAATTTTTAACATTAAAAGGATGAATAATTTGAAGGGGTTTACCAGATTTAAAATACCTAACTAAAATTTGTTTATTATCTTTTTTGCTTATAGCTTCACAATGTAACCCAACCCATTTTTCTTTACAAAAAAAGGCTATTTCAGATTGAACTAAAGGATTGCTATAATGCATTAAAATATTTTTAAATTCCATTTTCAAATTTTATATTTTAAATTTAAAATTTTAAGGCATTTCCATTTCTTTTTCAATTTTCGATTTCATAATTTTATCTATTACAGGTTTGGGTAATGCAAAATCTTCTTTTCTTTCCTTTGCTTCCCCAAGAACTGTGAAACCCTTTCCCTTAATAATTGTTATTTCATGCATTGTTAAACTATGATTGGTTTGCCTCATTTTTTCAATAAGAACATAACGCTTTAACACACCATTTCGAACAATTCTTCTAAACCTTATTATACCATCAGCTATATGCTCTAACCCGAAACCGAAGGCATCAGAAGTTGTTATAGCATATTGCGAAGTTGCAAGAACTGTAAAATCCCATTTAGATAAAACTTTTTTCACTAAATAAGAGTATCTTCTCGCCATAGCTGGTTTATCAAGCCAAAAAGCTGAAAAGCTATCAATAACTAATCTTGAACGCCCATAACCTAAAGCTTTTTTAGCTTCAATTACTTTATTAACAAGCTCCTCTATTTCAAGGCTTTTAAGAGACCAAGGATCCTCCAAACCCATTAATGCATCTATTATTAAAAGTTTTTTAGCTTCAATAGCCTTTGAAAAATCTATTCCAAACTGCGCAGCTTGCTTAACTATAGAAACCCTAGATTCCTCTGTTGTAACATAAATGCATCGATCTCCCTCTTTAACTCCTTGAGCTGTAAAATGAATTGAAAAAATGGTTTTTCCAGTTCCAGGTTCTCCAGCAACAGCTATTAAAAATCCTTTTGGAATACCCCCTTCAATAAGCTTATCAAATTCTATTATGCCTGTGGATAAACGCTCTATACCGCTCAAAAATCTTCCCTAAAATAAAAATTTTGTTAAAAGGAAGACTTTAAATTTTCTATTCATAGCTAGCCTTTAATCATTTATTTGTAATGATTAAACCTTGATGGAGGATCGATGTTAAAAATCTGCTACTACCTATATTTTTTTAAAAAAAAGGGCCTTTTTTATTCTTATTTCTATTTTAGATAGCTAAGCATTTCAATTAATTTGTTTAAAATTCAAAGAGGGGGTCAAAAAAATCAAAATTTTATGCATAGAAGGCTTTAAAAAATCAAAGAAAATCAAAAATTAGAAGGGTTTAATATGGGGGGTCCCCCTCTCCCTAGGCTATAAAGAAGAAATAGTGTATACACTCAATAATAGTTTAAGCTTTTAAAGCTTAGAGCTTTGGTGGTTTTGTAAGATCTTTTGTAGCCTTTAAAATCCATATTCCCTCTTTTTCAGCCTCTTTTAAAGCGATTTCAGTTGCTAAGGATGTATATAAAACAAGTATTTTCTTTGGCCTTAATAACTCAGGTTTTTCCTTAACAAGTTTATCAACAATTTTAATCAGTTTTTTAATTTCTTTCAACCCTAATCTTACAGTTGCTTCTCCAATTACACATATATCTTTGTTAGCTCCATAAATGTTAAGTTCAAAATCTGGAAACTCCAACCTTTCAAGCTTTATATCAAACCCCATTTTACTTAACCTTTCTTCAATCACTTCTCTTGCTTCATCCTCAATATCAAGCGTAAGTTTCTCTAAGGTTTTTTCAATTCTATTCATTCTTTCATTAAACATCTTAAACATTTTATTAAAATCCTCTCTAAGCCTTGCTTGTTCTTCTCTAAGCCTTATTTGTTCTTTGCCAAGTTTTATTTGCTCTTCCCTAAGCTTTACCTGTTCTTCTCCAAGCTTTATTTGCTCCTCTCTGAGCTTTATTTGCTCTTCCCTAAGCTTTACCTGCTCCTCTCTGAGCTTTACCTGCTCCTCTCCAAGCTTTATCTGCTCCTCTCTAAGCTTTACCTGCTCCTCGCTTAAGCTATCAAGCCTTTTTAGTACCTCTAATAAACCTAAATAGCCTGCTACAGCATATCTAAATTCTAAATCCTTTTCTAAAAGCTCTAAAAATTCCTTTTTTAATTCTACCACAAAAACCCCTCATAAACTGCAAGGAATTAAACTTATCTATTTTACCTTAATACTTTTTTCTCTTTTATTAATTTTAACCCTAACTAGAAATTGTTAATATTAAATTTCAACTGTTAAAATTTAAATTTGCTTTAAATAGATAAGCTTAAACATTGTCCCCAAATGATATATAGCATTTTAAACCAGAAAAATTTATATATTTAATTTAGGCAAATTTATGGTAACAAGAAATAAGGTATTTAGTATTGAATAATATTAAAAATTTAAAGAATAAACATTCTTTGTTCTCTATAGTCTTTCTATTGATAGTATTAATTTTTTGGCAATTCCAGCAGTAAGATGTGCTGATGGAGTATTTGTAAGAACAAGCCGTGCAGTATATTATGCTGGAGAACCTGTAACCATAATTTTTCAATCAAGCCATCCCCCAGATATAGCTGGAACGACAAGAATTATTATAAGCGGTCCTGCAGGAACAGTTACAGCAGGAACCACAACCACATTTGGTGGAGTAACATATTCATATACTGTAAGCGGATCCTTTATAAGCATACCTGGATATTATACTGTAACGGTGGTTATAGATATTGGATTTGAAACTTATCAGGGTACAGCTTCGTTTCAGGTTGTTCCAAGAACTCCCTTCGATTTCACTCTTTCAATATCTCCATCAAGCTTAACAGTGAAAAAGGGTGAAACTGCACGGTTTACTTGGTCTGTAACTTATAGCGACCCAATATATCAAGGTACAATATTTACATGGGATATTTCCGGTTTAGATTCAAGCATGAGGGTTAATGTTGGGAGAGGAACCCTTACTATAGGGACATCTGATGCAACTCCACCAGGATCATACACTTTTACATTTACGCTTTCAACTAAGGGAGTAACCCGCTCTGCGACAGCAACATTAATAGTTGAAGCGTTATTTGATTATTCTCTTTCAATTTCTCCAACCACTCAAACCGTTAATATTGGGGATGAAGTATCCTATACTGTAACGGCTAACCTTCTAAGCGGTGCAGCCCAACCAGTATCTTTAACTCTTTCAGGTTTACCAAGCGATGTATCCTACTCGTTTACGCCTGCTTCTGGAGTGCCCCCATTCAGTTCAACCCTTAAGATTGATGCTAAAGCAGCTTCTTCTCCTGGAATATATACTTTAAAAGTGAGTGGAACCGGTGGCGGGCTTATAAGAAGCGTTACAGCAACACTTACGATTAGAGAAAAAGATTTTAAAATATCTTCATCTTTAGAAACTGTTACAGTAGAGCAAGGAGACAACGCAAGCATTCAAATTAACGTGGAGAAAATTGGCGATTTTAATGCGCCAGTAAGCTTAGCAATATCAGGTGTGCCCAGTGATGTTGAAGCTAAGTTCACGGTTGCTTCAGGAGTTCCATCCTTCAGTTCAACATTAAACTTAAATATTCCTCTTTCAACACCTGAAGGCACTTACACTTTAACTATTGAAGGCGCAAGCGGAGAAAGAATACATTCTGTTAAGGTTACATTAAACGTAAAGAAGAAACCATTTACGCTTACGATAACACCTGAAGTTGAAGGCGCAAAAGTTAAAGTTTCAGGAATTTTAACGCCGCCAATTCAACCAGCTAAAATAACTCTTCAATACCATTCCCATACGGAGGAGGGTGAAGAAGGTGAAACCATTATTCATGAAGTAAATGTTAAATCTGATGGAAGCTTTAGCGATGAATTTTACCCAAAAACTTTAGGAGAATGGTGTGTAAAAGCAATTTTTAAAGATAATAAAGGTAATATAGTTGCAGCTAGCGATATTGAACATTTTACAATCGAAAAAACCTTTATTAATGAATTAACGCTTCTTGCAAGAAATAAACCTTTACTTTTAATTCTACCATTAATAGCTGTTGTTGCGATAGCAATTGTTGGAATTAAAATTGTAAGAAAGAAGGGCATTAAACCAACTCCCTCGAAAACTCAAATCTATTGCCAAAAATGCGGAGCACCTTTAAGCGTTGAAGATGAATTCTGCCCATATTGCGGAACACGCCAAAATAAATAAATTTCAAAAAAATGGTTTGAATCCATCAAATTAATTATGTTACTTACTAAAAACTTAAAGGATTCCAGTTTTTACTTTAAAAAAGTAGAATTTTTTAACGCGATAAAAAATAAAAAGTGTGGAAGCTTTTTATTTTGCATTAAAACAGGGATTCGTTTATTAGCAAATAAAAGTGTTAGATTAAAGTTTAATATTGACTTTGCAATTAAACCATGGAGTGTTTTGCTGCAGTTTTATATGCTATTTCTTTTTTAAATCTTATCTTTTATAGGTTAAAGTGATCCGCTAAACATGCCATATAGCACTCCAAAGGTTACGTTTCCAGCCCATGCTATAATCATATATGTTAAAACAACTTTCCATTTGGCTATTCCTGAAACTGCTAAAGCATTTGCTATATCGTATGGTTGACCCATAAGCCAGCTGAACAAGGCACCTTTTGACATGCCTAGATTCCACATCGCCTTGCCTAAAACAACTTCAACGAGCGTTGGAATATAAAAGTGAACCGCCAATAATTGAAGCTAATAATGCTCCAGTTACACCTGTTAAATATGTTTCAACAATGTTTTCTGGCAAGAATGCCTCAACATAACTAACTGCAATTAATCCAAGTATAAAGAATGGAAGAATTTGTTTTGTTAAATATCCTGCAAACTTTAATGCTGCTCATAACCTTTCATCCAATGGAGGTTTAGCAATTTCTATTTTAGCGGAGGATGAGGATGTATTGGCTGTTTGATGTTCTTTTTCAATGGTTTTACCCCATGGCGTTTTAGAAACGATTATACCTGCGATTAAGGCTGTTATTGCAGATGTAATGATGCGAACCTCCGCAATTTCCCAAGAAATCATTTCAACAGTAAGCAGAATCGTTAAGATGTTTAATGCTGGAGCTGAAATCCTCCTTAAAATTATAATTAAACGCTTTTATATAAAGCTAAATTTAAAATTTAAAGATGTTGAAGGATGGAGCTTTATAGATTATGTGGAAAACGCTAAAAAAAGCATTAAAGAAGGTTAGGCACTACTTTAATACCATAGATCGTTTAAATAGGTAAGGGAGATGATGAAAGCTTCTCAAAGCTCTGTATGCGTGAAGCTCTACTTATAAATATTTTAAGCTTTTTGTTTGAGTAGATGGAATTTTATAAAAAAAATTCTTGCAAAAATTTTTGCATTAATAGATGCAAAAAAGAGAAAAATATAAGGTGATACAGGAAAGAATTTGATGTGGTTATTCTACAATAATCGTTATTCTTCTATTGTTTTTTCCTTTATTTTCTCTTTTAATAATTTTTATTTTACCAACCTCTTTCGTTGATTTAACATGAGTTCCTCCATTTAACTGTAAATCTATATTTCCAATACCTACAACTCTTAAAACATTGAACTTTTCATATTTACTTTCATCCATCAACCTCTTTAATTCAGAATGTTTTTCCAATTCTTCCTTGCTAATTATTTTTGAAAAAATAGGTAAATCTTTCTCAACAATTTCATTGGCTTTCTTTTCAATAAATCTTGCAATTTCATCATCAAGTTTTTCTAAATTAAAGTCCATTCTAGCCCTATCTTCATAAATTTGGCTTCCTGTAAATTTTATATTACCAAAAGCTTTAACCAAAGCAGCAGAAATTATATGGGCTGCCGTATGTAAACGCATTATTTTATACCTTCTTTCCCAATCTATCTTTCCTTTAACTATATCACCAATTTTAAAATCCGGTTCTTTCTCTAATAAATGAACAATATTTCCATTAGCATCATAATAAGTATCAACAACTTTTATTCCATTAATTTCTCCTGTATCTCCTGGTTGACCTCCGCTTCTAGCATAAAAAGCAGTTTTATCTAAAATAACTTCTTTCCCTTTAATTTCAACAACCTTAGCTTCAAATTCCTTTAAATAGGCATCTTGCCAAAAAAGCTTTTCTGTCATATAAAAAATATTGAAAAAGTTAAAATAAAAAGTTTATCTATTAACAAAAAGGCGATATAAAAGAATTAAAGGGGAGCATCTTTAAATACCTTAACGATTAATTTCAAGTGAATCGCATTTACTTCATAGCACCTTCTTATATAGTAGCCTTCAGAGCTCTGCTCTCCATTTATTTAACATTTCTTTAGGGTGTTTATCACTTCAAAAATTTAGCTCTGTTAAAAGTTACTTTTCCAAAGCTACTGCAATTAAAAGAGTTAGACACATTCATTTCTCTATACACCTATCAAAAACTAAAGCCTTTTCAAGATAACTAACTAAAGATAGCTTTTCTCGCCTTCTCACTTATTTGAAGCTAAGACTTTAATAATTCTCCTTTAGCTCATTAAAATGCTCTAATAATTTCACATCATATTTTATTCTCCAAGATCGAATATATCAAATAATAACATAAGATAGAGGAGAAAGCGATATGCTTACTATGATAGTTAATAATGAATAGCTTAAATACCTTCATTATTTTAGGCAACCATTTTTGAGTTCAGTCAATTACAAAGTTCTATGCAGAAGGAAGGATTATATAATGCTTACTGCAGTTTTATATTAAATCCTATAGCACATTTGTTTTTAAGGGGGGAGGGGGGTCTTCTCTATATTAAAGCCCTTTTAATTTTTGATTTTCTTTGATTTTTTAAGGTTTTTTACGCGTAAAATTTTGATTTTTTTGATTTTTCTAGAAAAATCAAAGGAAGGTTTATTTTGGTAATTGTAGCTATAAATTGCTGTCTGCTTGATAAATGAATTTCCAATTCATTTTCATATATTATTTTTTTGGGGTTATGTTTTTTCCTTCCTTAAAGCTTTTAAACTCATTTTCATAAAGCTCTAATTCTTCATCTTTAGTTAATTCTTTGCTTAACTCTTTTTCTTTAGCTATTTTAA
>CAZSNM010000019.1:0-21870 GCA_964608455.1 uncultured Candidatus Bathyarchaeia archaeon
CATTTGCTACAGCTTTAGCCAATAATGTTTTTCCACATCCAGGTGGACCATAAAGGAAAACTCCTCTAGGCGGTTCTATACCCAGTCTTTGAAAAAGCTCAGGATGCCTTAAAGGCAATTCAACCATTTCTCTTATTCTTTGAACTTCTTCATGTAATCCGCCTATATCTTCATAAGTTACCATTGGTATTCCTTTTCTTTCTGGTGTAGGTTCGCTTAAAACTTGAACATGTGTTGTTTCAACAAGTTTTACAGGACCTCTTGGTCTAACTCTAGTAACCATAAGTGGAATTGCACTTCCAAATATTGAAAGCATAACTACATCTCCTTCCATAAATGCTGTATCCATAAATCTCCGTCTAACAAAATCTATAAACTCTTGATCAACGCTTAATCGAACATCTGTTGGAGCAAAAACTATGCTTTTAGCTTCTTTAACATCAGCTTTACTTACTAAAACATATTCATTTATTGCTACACCAGCATTTCTTCTAACTAAACCATCCATTCTAATTATTCCTTGAGATTCATCTTCAGAATATGCAGGCCAAGCCACTGCAACTGTAGTTCTTTTTCCTCTAATTTCAACAAAATCTCCTGGGGTAATTCCAAGTATCTTCATAGTTTCCGAATCTATTCTAACCTTTCCATGGCCTACATCTCTTTGTTTAGCGTCAACAACTCTAAGTTGAACGTCTTTCGCCAAAAGTTTTCTACCCCCCTCTATACTATAAAATATATATTTTAAACTTTTAAGGCTTAAAATAAAAAGATGATTTGCCGATAGTATTAGCATTATTAATTTTTTAACTTTCTGCCTTTTAATGTTTATGTTTAAAAAATTAACCTGTTTAATTTTCTTTTTAAACTCTGAAAAATTAACACGAAAATGATTAAATTCTAGTTGAGCTTAAAACTTGAATTTCACTTATATCCTTTATTGATTTTAAAGCTTCTTCAACCTCATTTATTTTTTCAGGTTTCTCTTCTGGAATCGTAATATGAGCAATTAAAGCAACTAAACCAAAGGCAATTGGTTCCTCATCAAATTTAATTATTGAAGCTTCATTTGGAAGCTTATTTTTAATTTCATTTTTTAATTTTGACAAGTCTCCTTCAGGATTTGAAGGAAAAATTTTTATTGAAGTTAAAACCTTTGCCATTTTAATTTTCCCTCCTATATTTTATGGTCCTGTAAAACCGCATTTAGGGCATTTATAAGGTCTTCCAAAGCTTCTGCATTTTTTGCAACGCCAAATAATTAATTCTCCGCAATTTGGACAAGGAAATTTTGTAGCTGCCTCTCCAGGAAGAATTAATCTTCCACACCAATTGCATTTAGGCATTTCTACTTCACTCAAAGTTTTCCTCACCGTTTTAAAAAAACAAATTAATTTTCGATAAATTTATAGTTATCGTTTTTTAACTTTATCCAACTCCTTTTTTTATGGAAATGGGCATGTTTTTGTTGGGCACCCTCCAGAATATTCTGATTCTGCAGCAATAAATTTCCCCTCCTTTGTTTTTATTTCACCTATATATAAAACTTGTTCTGGTTTGCTTCCATATCTAAATACGGTTACCCCTTTACATTTAAGCCTCCATGCTAATTCAAAGATTTTTTTAACATCGTTTATGGTAGCATCATATGGTAAATTAACTGTTTTTGAAACAGCATTATCAGTATATTTTTGAAAAGCAGCTTGCATTTTAACATGCCATTCGGGAGAAATATCTAAAGCTGTAACAAAAATCTTTTTTACATCCTCTGGAATGTCATCAATTTTTTGTATAGAACCTGTTTTTGCTATTTCTTCAAGAAGTTTAGCGTTATAAAATCCTTTTTGTTTTGCTGTTAATTCAAATAGGGGGTTTATTTCAAAGAGCCTTTTTCCCCCTAAAACATTTCTTATAAAGGAAACTGCGAATAAAGGTTCTATTCCAGATGAGCATCCAGCTATTATGCTTATGCTTCCTGTAGGCGCTATAGTAGTTACAGTTGCATTTCTCATAGCTGAATATTTATCTTTCCAAATGCTTTTGTCAAAGTTTGGAAATGAACCTCTTTCTTCACCAAGCTCTATAGATTTCTTTCTAGCCTCTTCAGTTATAAACTTCATGATTTTTTCAGCAATGTTTAAAGCTTCTTCAGAATTATAAGGTATCTCAAGTTTTATAAGCATATCGGCAAATCCCATAACACCTAAACCTATTTTTCTATTAGCTTTAGTCATTTCTTCTATTTCTTTAAGCGGAAATACATTTACATCAATTACATTATCAAGAAAATGAACAGCATTTCTCACAGTTTCTTTAAGTTTATTCCAATTTATTTTTTTATCCTCAACCACTCTTGAAAGATTTATTGAACCTAAATTGCATGATTCATATGATAGCAATGGTTGTTCTCCGCAATTATGCACATAAAACCCATTAGCATCAAAAGCATTTAAACCTGGAATTTTCACATCATAGGTTGATTCTAAATCTTTAAAAATTAATTTTTCAAATGTTGCTGTGAAATATTTTTTCGGTTTATTTCTTTTTAAACTATTTATTAACTTTTCAATTTCCCTCTTTTTTCTTAAATTTTTAATTTGTATTTTTTTATAGAAATTCAAAATACTTTCTTTTGAGGAAATAACTAATTCATAAAATTTACATTCATCTTTTTTAAAGCGAATTTTAGAATAAATTCCAAATCTAAGAAGCATTCTTTGAATCATTTTAATCAATTGAATATCTGTTTGAGCAACTATAACTTTAATCTCCCTTCTTCTTTTTTCAACAAAACCGTTTGCATCAAATAAACTTGCAATTAAACCTTTACAAAAGCTTGAGGATGTTTTTTCTAATTTAACTAAAAAATCTTCCTTTAATTCAGTTGTTAAAAGAACTAAAGATGAGCTATAACCAAAGGCATTTATGCAGTTTCCATTTAAATTAGTGTTGTCATCATAATTTTCCTTTATTTTAAGCATAGTTTTCGTTATAAATGAGCCAATAATGTATCCTTCATCAAAAGAATATGGTCCATCCCAAAAATCTATTGATGAATGATTATTTAAAAGTATTTCATCATTTTTTCTTAATTCCTCCGCTTTTACCCATTTGAATGTTATACGAGATTTTTTTCTTTCAATCTTCATAATTGGATGATCTTTAGTTAAATGTAGTTCAAATCCTTCCTTAGTTACCAATTTATAAACTTGCCTCACACCTGTAAAGAAGAAACCTTCAGAATTTGAATTCCATTTTTTTCCATTAACAATTGCAGTAAATCTTCTTCCTATTAAATCAGCAACTTGTTTAGGGCCTTCAGCAGTCATAACCCATATATGAGATGGAAAACAGGGATTTGTTGCTTCAATTTCCCCAAGTTGCGGTGTTGGATTATGTCTATTAATTTCATCAATAAATATTACTCCTGGATCTCCGCTTCTCCATGCCGATTCAGCAATTAAATTCCAAACATATTTAGCTTTTAACTTTTTCACTTTTTCTTTATTTCTTGGATTAATTAACCAATATTCTTCATCTTTTTCAAGCTTCTCCATAAACTCATCTGTAATTGCAACTGAAATATTAAAATTTGATAAAACATTTGGAGTTTGCTTTGCCATTATAAATTCAATTATATCTGGATGATCAACTCTTAGAATGCCCATCATAGCGCCTCTCCTTCTTCCTCCTGCCTTTATCACATCTGTAGCTACATCAAAAACTCTCATGAAACTTACAGGTCCAGAAGCAACTCCTTTAGTGGATTTTACAATATCACCTTTAGGTCTAAGCTTTGAAAAATTGAACCCTACTCCTCCACCGCTTTGTTCAATTAAAGCCATATCCATTACAGCTTTAAATATACTTCTTAAAGAATCTTCAATTGGTAAAACAAAACATGCTGATAATTGCCCCAGGCTTGTTCCAGCATTAAAAAGTGTAGGTGAGTTAGGAAGAAACTCAAGCTTAGCCATCATGTTATAAAATATTGTTTCGCTTTTTTTTGGATCCCCTCCATAGTTTATATCAGCTTTAGAAATGGCTTTAGCAACTCTCATAAACATTTGACTTGGCGTCTCAATTATTTCTCCAAACTCATTTCTTAATAAATATCTTGTTTTTAAAACTTCTAAAGCGTTAACTGTTAATTTAGGTTCTGGAAAACCAAGTTCTTCTTTTAACGCTCTTATTTCATTTTTTCTTTCTCTATATGCTTGATACTCTTCAGCAACCTTATTATAGCCTTTTCTTTTTAAAACTTCTATAACTAAATCTTGAGCATCTTCAATTGATGGAATTTTATCCTTAAATTTTTCTTCTAAAAGCTTAACAACCTCTTTAGTTATTTCCTCAGCTTTTTCTCCATTTTTCAGCTCAACAGCAATAAAAGCTCTATGAACAGCATCTTTAATTCTGCTAGAATTAAAATCTACTATTTTTCCATCCCTTTTTTTTATTTTAGTAAGAACCATTTTTTTCACTTCTTGCTTATATCATAAGCATTAATTAATAATTATCAAACTTTATATTTTCATAAAAATATCTATACAAAATTTTTACTACAATCTTTATAGAAATCAAAATTAATAAAAGTATTTTGTTAATTTGATTCTTCTTGGAAAAGCAGATTCAACTTGAACATTAAATCTAGTGCATAAAGATTCAATTTTTTTAAATGTTTCATTCCATTTTGATTGCAAATTAACTAAAATTGGAATTTTTTCAATAAGTGTTGAATCCCAATCTTCAAGAAAAGACTTTAAAGATTTTAAAACAAACTTTTTAAGATTTAATTTGTCATAAATTATTTTGCTTCCTGTTTTTTTAGCTAACTTAACTATTTTTACAATTGTTTCATAATCATCATTGACTTCAGGTATTATTGGACCATAAAAAAGCCATGTTTGAATTTTTTGTGAAGCACATTCCTCAAGAATTTGAGCTCTAGCATCAGGTTTTGAAGCTTTAGGCTCAAGTTTTTCAGCTAACTCTTGATTTAATGTTGTTATTGTTACTCCTACATCAAATAAGTTTGAGCATATTAAATCTAAATCGCGAAGAATTAAATTTGATTTAGTTTGAATAGATATTGGAAAACCTTCATTTTTAAGGATTTCTAAACTTTTTCGAGTTAAATTATATTTTTTTTCTAAAGGTTGATATGGATCTGTTGATGTGCTTACACCAACTAAACCCTTTTTTTTCTTTTTAACTTCTTTAATTAAAGCTTCAAGCAAATTTATTTTTGGTTTAATTATTTCCCCCCAATTTAAAGCCACTTCTTTATCTTTTAATATTGATGAAACATAACAATATTTACAAGCATGCTCACACCCTATATAAGGGTTTAAACAATAACGTAAACCTGGAAGCTTGCTTAATACTAAACCTGAGAAACATTTAACTTCAATAATTTTCAAATTTAATTTTCCTTCCTGCTTTTTAAATTAAAAATTTAATTAACTTTTTTTGATGAAGCATTTGCTTTAACATAACGCTATTTGCTATCCAATCCTCAATTTTAATGGTTAAATGCTTTTCAGAATATTTTAACGCTTCATTTAGGGAATCAAAAATTTTAGGTTTAGTGGCTAAAGCTTTTCTAACGCTTTCTCTTACATTCCAAACTCCAACTGGTAAAATATATCCTGGATGAATTTCCCTTAAAGTTAAAGCTGAAGCTTGCTTTTTTTCTTTAACAAGTTTTTCAGCAACAGCAAGTCTTGCTGCATAATAGCATCCTCCAACATTAGCATACTCAACTCGCCCTTTATATCCTTCATAATCCCCCATTAATGCTGGTTTTACTCCATTTTTATTCCATGCTGTTCCAGGAAACCATGCTTCAATCCATTCAAAACTCCATTTTTCAGGCATTAAAATAGTTAAAAAAATATTATCTAAATTTTTAAAAACATAAACTTGATATTCATTTATCGTATCAAAATTTTTTAATTCATTTATTAAATGTTTTGAAATTGTATCATCAACAGCTGTAATACTCCATCTTGTTGGAACAAGCCTTCTTTTAAATCCTAAACCAAACATTCCTAAACTAAAGCATTTTTGAATTGAAGTTATTGGTTCTCCAGATTTATAAAGCGTTATTATTGCTTCAGATGCTTTTAAATCCTTATCAAAATAAGCTTTTTCAATTCTTTGATTAACATGAGGGTTCCCTAATTCTAAATGCTTTAAGGGAGCTGAAGGTCCAAAAGGTTGAGTTTCATCGCTTAACACAATTGTTCCTTTAGGTTTTCTTTTAAAAACAGCTAAAGCATCTACAGGGGAATCGCTCATAGCTAATTCTTGAAGAGAAAGCAAAAATTTATCAGCATTTAATGCAGCTTCAGTATTCATTAAAACTTTTCCTCTAATTAACATTGATCTAAAATCTACGATTTCATCTATAGTTTTACCAATCCACATTTCTGGAAAATCTAAAATTTTAGTATCTCCTTGTTGTGGTGGAATTAAAGGTCCAATGCTTAACTTAGGATATCCGCTCCATCCAACAAAAACTCCTGGAGGGCTTGAGCCATAAATGCTTTCAGAATCAATAAGTTTATAACATTTAATTAAAGAAAAAGATTTAACAATAATTGGGCAACGGGATTTACCGCAAAGCATTCGCCCTCCTTTGCATAAAAGACAAAGAGGAATATTAGATAAATTCATTAATTTCATAAACTCTCCAAAATCAATTTAAACCTTAAGAAAAAATTGTTTTAACATGAAAATAAATTTTAATTTGCTTTAAATATTATTATTTTACAAATTTATGCCTAAAATAAGATTTGGAAAACTTCATATACTTAATATTATTATTAAAAATTTTAGAGGCTTTTAACTTGGGAGTTAATTTAAGCGATTTAATTTCTAAAAGGAAAATAACTTTTGATGAGCTTAAAGGTCGAGTTGTAGCTATTGACGCCTATAATGCTCTTTATCAATTTATTACAATTATTAGAGGGGCTTCAGGCGAACCTTTAATGGATAGCCGTGGAAGAATAACCAGTCATTTAAGCGGTTTACTTTATAGAACATCAAATTTAATAGAGAAGGGAATTAAACCTATTTACGTTTTTGATGGTAAACCTCCAGCATTAAAAGAGGTTGAATTAAAACGGAGATTAACCATTAAGGAAGAAGCTATAATAAAATATGAAGAAGCAATTAAAAGAGGTGCTTTAGAAGAAGCTAGAAAATATGCCCAAATGAGCGCTAAACTTAAAGATGAAATGGTTGAGGATGCTAAACAATTATTAAATTTGCTTGGTGTACCTTGGATTCAAGCGCCTTCAGAAGGGGAAGCTCAAGCTGCTTTTATAGCGGCAAAAGGTGATGCTTGGTGTGCTTCAAGCCAAGATTATGATTCATTATTGTTTGGTGCACCTAGGCTTGTTAGAAATTTAACTATAAGCGGTAAAAGAAAGCTTCCTAAAAAAAATGTTTACATTGAAGTTGAGCTTGAGCTTATTGAATTAGATAAAGTACTTAAGGAGCTTGGTTTATCAAGAGAACAATTAATTGATTTAGCAATATTGATAGGAACAGATTATAATCCTGAAGGCATAAAGGGAATAGGTCCTAAAACAGCTTTAAAGCTTATTAAAGAATATGGAAAGCTTGAAGCAATTAAAATTGACAGCCTTCCAGAAAACTTTCTTGAAATTAGAGAGATATTTTTGAAACCTAAAGTGGAGGAGCAATATATTTTAAAATGGGGTAAACCGGATGTAAATGGTGTAATTCAATTTTTATGTAAAGAAAGAGATTTTTCTGAAAGCAGAGTTAAAACGGCTCTTGAAAAAATGCTTTCAGGTTTAACTCAGGAAAAAAGAACTTTAGAATCGTTTTTTGGTTAATACACTTTAATATTCTGAATGAAAACCATATTTTCCAAGAAGAGGAACAAAAGCGCATCCACCTAAATCTTCAATAAAAATTTTTCCATTTAAATCTTTTTTTACACGAAGAAGAGATTGATATCCATATAAACTGCCAACTGGAATAACTAAAATTCCACCGTTTTTAAGTTGTTCAATCAATGGTTCAGGAATTTTTGAGGCAGCGGCTGTAACAAGAATTCTATCGTAGGGAGCTTCTTTTGAATATCCTAATGAACCATCCCCAACAATAACTGTTACATGTTCAGTATAACTTAATTTTCTTAAGTTTTTTTCAGCAAATTCAGCTAATTCTGGAACTATCTCTATTGTATAAACATGTCCCTTTAAAGTATTTTCTTTTTTAGGCGCTACAATTTCAGCTATTGTAGCTGCATGATAACCGCTTCCAGCTCCAACTTCCAAAACTTTCAATCCAGGCTTTAACTCTAAAGCTTCATTCATTATAGCAACCATATGTGGTGCGCTTATTGTTTTTCCATATCCTATAGGTAAAGGACAATCTATATAAGCTTCATTTTTTAATTCTTCAGGAACAAATTCTTCCCTTGGAACATTTAGCATAGCTTCCATAACTTCCTTAGTTTTTATTATTCCCTCCCTCTTTAAAGCTTCCACAAGCTTCCTTCTTAATTCTGGAAAATTTTGATTTAAATTCATGGAAAACTAACCGTTTTTATTAAAGTGAACTATTTAAAAATTAATAAGGGGAAATATTTAAAATTGAAGGTTTATGAATTTATTTTAGCTTATGGCCATAAGAAAATTCTTGCAACTCATAAATCAACATTTGAAATTACAAAAGAGGAAAACTTAAGTTATAGAGGAAACTGCATTATCGCTGTTAAAGCAAATAAAAGCGTTTTTGATTTATCTAAAGAGTTTAAAGAATTAGCTAAATTAAACAAAGCTTTAATAAAGGTTGAATTGGAAGTTGATGGATTAAAAGAGGTAATTTATGGAAAGGGAAATGAAAACTTGTCTTTTCTTAGCCAAAAAGATTTGGTTGTAAGAAAAAGCAATTATGTATGTGATAGGACTTTAATGATTTCTTCTAGTAAAGCTGCAGCAGATTTATCTAGAGAACTTATTAAAAGATTAAAAAATCCTAATCAAAAACTTGAAGTAACATTAAGTGTTGAAGTTTAAATGCTGTATTTAGCAATTATTGTTTGAAGAACATTAGCAGCATTCATTATTGTTTCTGAAGTTCTTGCTAAAAGAGAAAAAACATCTTTATAAAGCATTATTGTTTTGTAATCAGCATTTAAATTCACTAATTTTTTAATTAAGTTAAATTCATCATTTATCATGGTATCTCTTAATTCTCTAACTTTTTTAGCTTTTTCCACAGCTTTACTAAAGTTTTCTGAAAAAATTTTTAAAGCTTCATTAAATGATTTTGAAGCTTCAAACAATGTTTCACTCATTTTTAAACCTAATTCAACAATTTCCTTTGGTAATGGAAAATTCTCAAGTAAAATGATATGCCTAGCTACTATTTCGCATCTATCTAAAATTCGTTCAATAGCCTCTATTAACATAAAGTAATCTTCAATAGAATACTTTAATAAAGCGCCTTTAAACAACTCTTCTTTTAACTCATCCATTAAAGAATCATCTATAGCTTCAAAATCTATAACTTTTTGAGCGTTTGCTATAGCTTCATTTAAATTTCCTTTACATATCTCCCTTATGGAAATGCATAAAGCTTTTAAAGCTTCAAAAACGCTATTGCTATGTTTATCAAAAATAATATAAAACTTTTCTTCCTTCATTTTTATTTTCAACCACCAATAGTAAATTTATTGCAATTAAACAATTTAAATTTAAGCCTGGATAAAAAATAAATTAGCTTAAATCAAGAATTAAAATGAGAAAAAATAATAAAATAGAAGAGTTTATATATTTGCTTTAACCTTCTAAAAGTTTTGGGAGATGCTTAAAATGACTTTTATTGGACCTTGGGAAATAGCTTTAATTCTTTTAATAGTTTTAATTTTGTTTGGTCCAAAAAAACTTCCTGAACTAGCTAAATCTGTTGGGCAAGCTGTAAGAGAATATAAACGTGCTTCAGAAGGTATATTAGAAGATCTTTCTTCCTCAACAGTTAAACCCCCCTTAACCAAAGAAAAACCAACTCAAAATGTTGTTGAAGAAAAAGAAAGAAAAGCTCTTATTGAGGCTGCTAAAAAACTTGGAATAGAAACTGAAGGAAAAACTATTGAGCAAATATCTGAAGAAATAATGAAAAAAATTGGAGAGAGCAATTAAAAACTTTATTAATTATTAAAATTTCTTTACTTTTTATTTTTTGCTTTATATTTAAAATTTTAATGTGACATATAAAATGAATGGTAATGGAAAAGAGCCTTTAGAAGAAAAGAAAATGACTTTTATGGAGCATACAGTGGAACTATTTCAAAGACTTAAAATAATTCTTATAAGTGTTTTTGGATTAGGCCTTTTTGTTGGTTTTTTCCCCATAGATATTACAAAGTTTTTTACAAGCTTTTTTGGTTTTTTACCTTCTAGCGTAGAATATAAACCTTTAGTTTCATTAATTTTCGATAGGATGAAAAAAGATCTTTTACCTAAAGAAGCTTCATTAATAGCTGGAAGCTTTTTAGATACAGCTTATGTTTATCTTTTAATTTCAATTTTAATAGGAGTTGTTTTAAGCTCTCCTATAATTGCTTATGAGCTTTATAAATTTTTTAATCCAGCGTTATATCCTCATGAACGTAAATTAGCTGCTAAAATAGTTTTATCTTTTGTAGGATTATTTTTTATGGGTGGTTTATTATGCTATAAAGCTATTTTACCAATAACCTTTAAAATTTTAATGTGGTTTATTGAAAGTGCAGGGGCTCTTCCATTAATTAACATTAATGATTTTGTTCAAATGATTCTTGTATTAATAATTGGTGTTGGTTTGCTTTATACTTCACCAATTTATATTGTTCTTTTAGTTCAAAAAGGTGTTATGAGTAGCGAATATTTAACTAAAAACAGAAAGTTTATTTATGGCGCTTTTATAATTATAGCTGCTATAGTAACTCCTGATCCAACTGTAATTAGCGATACAATTCTTCTTATACCTTTTGTTGTGCTTTATGAAGCAACTGTTTTAATATGCAAGCATATAGAGAAAAAACATTTTAAAAAGAATGAAATTTAAATAACTCATTGAAAATTTTCTCCAGAGAATTAGGCTTTAAAATTTTAATTAAACTTTTGTGCACACCAGTTTCATATTGAATTGCTTTCTTCCTAGCTTTAATTAAATTCTCTGGTAAACCTAAAACATTAGCTGTCTCTCTTAAAATTATTTTTCTCTCATACTCATTTTTTATCTTCATTTCTACAGGAAGCTTAATTGCATACTCTATTAAGTTCCAATCTGTATATGGAAGCCTTGCCTCAACCCTATTATAAGCTGTAACTTTTTCATCTCTTTCATAATTTACTTCATATGCCTTAACAACGCTTTGAAATAAAGCTTTAAAGCAAGCTTCAGCCCCATCTATTTTTAGTATATCTACAAATTTTTTATATCCTCCAAACAATTCATCAGCTCCTTGACCTAAAAAAATTTTTTTAAAGTTTTTTTGAAAAGCTAGTTTTGAAACCCAAAAAATTGGGATAGCCACTTCGGTCTTCATTAAGTTAGGTTCCTCTATTATCCAAATAATTTTTTTCATAATCCTTTTTAATTCTTTTATGGTAAACAGTTGTTTTTCTAAAGGTAAATTTAATTCTTCAGCTGCTTTTTCAACTGTTGCATAATTAAATTTATTTTTAACTCCAACAGTGAACAGTTTAACTTTAACACCTACTTCATTTAAAATATATGCTATTAAGCTACTGTCTATTCCACCTGAAAAAGCTACAGCCGCTTCCTTTAAATCTAAGCTTCTTTTTTTAATTGAGGTTAAAAGTAAATCAACTAAATTTTTAGCAGCTTCATCAAATTGTTTAGATTCGATTTTAAAATAGGAAAGTTTTTTAAATGTTGTAAAATTAACTTTTCCATTTTTAAATTCAGCTATAGTTCCAGGTGGAAAAGATTGAGGTTTCGTTATACCTATTTTCCATAAAGCTTTTTTTTCTGAAGCTAATGCATAAAAACCGTTGTTTCCCCAATAGTATAAAGGTTTTAAGCCTAAAGGATCCCTAGCTACAAGCAATTCATTATTTAAAAAAATTGCTAAAATATATGCTCCATCATTTTCCTTTAAAAAATTTATTAATTCATCTTTACTTTTAATTTCAGGGAAATTTTTAGCATTAACAATTTTTTCCTTAGAGAAAATTTCTCCATCAAAAATGTAAATATAATCGCTTGTTTTTATTGGTTGAGGAGGGTTTAACTCGGTAAAAAAATTGTAGCCTATAATCAATTTATCATTTAAATTTTGTGATTTTAATTCATTAATGCTTTTTGAAGTGAAAACTTCATTTTTTAATCCTAATCCAAAAAAGTTTCCTCTATGCTTTAAACTTTTCATCATTTCAAAAATTTTTAAAGAATCTTCTTTTTTATTTGAGGTTACTATTGAAACTCCACCCATTTTTTCACTCAATTAATAATTCTTGCTTGCTTTCCTTTTTTTCCTTAATAAGCTTTAACTCTTCGCTTGTTATTTTTCCACCAACTTGCTCTTTAATTTTTTTCGATAATTTTAAGCCTATAGATGGAACTTTCATTAACTCCATAAGTGATGCTTTCTTTAAATCCTCTATTGTTTTAAATCCTGCGTTAAAAAGCATTCTCGCTCTAATTCTTCCTATACCTTCTAAGCTGGTTAATTGAATTAACTCTTCTTTAACTCCATATTTAACCCTAATAGCAAGTTGATTTAATTGATTTAAAAAATCTTTAAGGTTAAATAGTTTAGCTAATTCATAGCTAGCATAAAGAAGCCAATTAGCTGCTTCAACTAATCTAAATAAATCTCCGGGCTCAACGTTATAGGCTTTTAAAATAGCTTCTTCAGATGCTTCATTTATCCAATCTAATAATACTTTAGTGCATTTTACCTCAGCCAGAAACTCTTCATCATATGTATATTCTGGAATATTAACCATAAATTCATCTATATGGGTTAAAGCAAACTCATTAAGCTCCTCAATTTCTTTTCTTCTTGGGTAAAGCTTAGGTGTTATATCAGGTGTGCTGGATATTAAATGAATGAAGCTAAATTCCGTAATTTTCTTAGCTGAATTAAATAAGCCATTTCTAATTATTACAGCCGATAAAGGATCGATATAAAGTTCTGAAACTCTTTTTCCAAAGATGGTCGCTTCAATTAAATCTTCGCTTTTTGCATTAATTAAATCCTCTTTAATTAAAAAGGATAAAATTTTATTTAATTTTGTTTTTATAGATTTGCTTTCATATTGTTTAGCAAAAAATGTTTTTGAAAAAAACTTCATTAAACCTTTTTTGCTATAGGCAAATCCTGAAGCTATTACAGCTAAAACATGCGGTCTAAGAACCTTCTCTATAGCCAATTTAGAATAAATTTTTTCAGGCTCAGATAAAACATAACTTTTCATTAAATAATCCGCCTCATCCTCAGTTTTAGCTATTAAAACTGATTCTCCAAAACTATCATATTTTGGTCTTCCAGCCCTTCCGCATAATTGTTTATATTCTAAAACTGAAATTGGATATCTACCATAACCAGGTTCATATCTTTCATAACTGCTTATTACAACTGTTCTAGCTGGAAGGTTAACTCCTGCAGCTAAAGTTGGTGTAGCCACTAAAATTTTTATTTTTCCAGATTTAAAAGCTTCTTCAACAATTTTTCTATGGTTTGCTTCTAAACCTGCATGATGAAAAGCGCTTCCCTTTTTAATAACCTCTGCTAAAGCCTCGCTTAAACTTGTTTTTTCTCCTGTAGAAAGAATTTGAGAGACAACTTCCTCAAGTGTTTTAGATGGTTTTTTAGAAAAAAGCTTTCTTAAAGCTAATCCTGCTTTCACAGCTAATTTAACAGAGTTTCTTCTATTTTCAGCAAAAATTAATGCTTGTCCCCCATCCCTTACAGAATTTAAAGCCACATCTATAACTGGATCATTAAAGTATTCTTTAATAGGTTTTATGGAACCATCTTTGAATTTTATTTCTCCATTTAAATATATACCTTCCTTTAATGGAACTGGACGCCAATCAGTTTTTATTGGAATAGCATTAATCCATTCAGCAATTTCCTCAACATTTTTTATTGTTGCGCTTAAAGCTAAAATTTGCGTTTTTGGATTAACTTGCATTAATCTAGTTAAAAGAATTTCTAATGTTGGTCCTCTAGATGGATCTGTTAAAAGATGGATTTCATCAACCACAATTGTTGAAACATCTTTTATCCATTGAGCTTTATGTCTTAAAAGGCTATCAGCCTTCTCATTTGTAGTTAATATTATATCATATTTGCTTAACCATGGATCGGAACTATCGTAATCTCCTGTTGAAATTGCAACTTTAATTTTTTCTCCGCTAGGCTTTATTAATCCATCATATTCTTTAAATTCTTCATATTTTTCATTTGTTAAAGCTTTTAAAGGTGTTAAATAAAGAGCTTTTCCACCTAACTTGAAAATATTGTTTAAAATGCAAATTTCAGCTATTAAAGTTTTTCCGCTGGCTGTTGGACTTGCTAAAACCATATTTTTTCCTTCAAGAACTCCAGCTTTAATAGCATCTTCTTGCGGTGGATAAAGCTCTATATAACCTTTTTTTAAAAAAGCTTCTTTAATAAGCTTTGGAATATTTAATTCTTCTATTTTCAATTTTTAAATCCTTTCTTTATGGGGTTGTACGCTTTAAAAATCCTGGTTTAGGTGTATATAAAAGACCTTCTTTAAGCAATTGATTAACTGCTTTTTTAACATCCTCCTCTTTTAACTCAAACTTTTCAACTAAAGTTTTGTATAGCTTTTGTTCTTCTACAGCTCCATCCTCATCTTGAAGCTCAGCTATAGCAGCTCTTACAATTTGCATTGTATCTCTTAAGCTTTTAGGTTTTCCAGTCATAATCACATCTATATCTATTTTTCCTGTTGTTACATCAATTCCAACATTTTGAAGGGAAGCATTCATAAGTTTAATTATAGCTTTAGCATCTTCAGCTGTAACTTCGATTCTTAAAGCTGCTCTTGCTCTAGCTTCAGCTAATCTAACTAAAGCCTCTAATTGACGAGGTGTAATAGCAATCGGAGAATCTTGAGATGAACCTGAAGAAGCCCTCATTTTAAGATAAAAACTTTTTAATTCTTTAACTGCTTCATCAGTTAATTTAGGTTCGATCTTCTTAGCATAGCTAATATATTTTCTTAATAATTCAGGTGGTATAGGTGCGGATTCTGGAGATTCCCTTTTTTGATGCAAACTTAAAATATGCGTTGACATTTTATCATCTATTTCAGAGTTAGGTTCATCCTTCATAACAAAAATTAAATCAAATCTTGATAAAATTGTTACTGGAAGATTAATGTTTTCTGTTATAAGCCTATATGGATCATATCTACCTAAAGCTGGGTTAGCAGCCGCTAGCACTGAAGCTCTAGCATTTAAAGTTGCTACTATTCCTCCTTTAGCTACGCTTACAGTTTGCTGCTCCATAGCTTCATGCATTGCGACTCTATCTTCAGGTTTCATTTTATCAATTTCATCTATACAAGCTACCCCTTTATCAGCTAAAACTAAAGCTCCAGCTTCTAAAACCATTCCTCCAGATTTTTCCCTAATTACTGCTGCTGTTAAACCAGCAGCTGTGCTTCCTCTACCGCTTGTATATAAACCTCTAGGGGCTATTCTAGCAACATATTGAAGAAGAGCGCTTTTGGCTGTTCCAGGATCACCAACCAAAAGCACATTTATATCTCCTCTAATTGTTACTCCATCTGGTAAATGCTTTCTTACACCACTAAATAAAAGATATAAAATTGCTTCTTTAATTTCAGGATAACCATAAATTGATGGAGCAATAGATTTAATTAATTTTTCATAAACATCTTTTGATGAAGCTATTTTTTTAATTTCCTCCTCCTCTTCAGGTGTTATTTCTACATCTTCCAGTTCTCTACCTTGAGTATCTATAAAATTAGCATCTAAATAAAGCTCAAAAGTTCTTAATTTACCGCCTCTACTTGAAGCCTCCTGTTTAGCTCTTACAATACCTGTTAATGTTATTCTATCCCCTGGCCTAGCCACATCAACTAAATCATTTGTTACTTCAACATCCATTACTCTAGGAAGCTGTCCTGGAGGTAAATCTTCAGGTTTCTCTTGAATTCTTAATTCTTGATGATTTATAAATGTTGACTCCTTTTCTATAAAATCGAAAGCTTTACCTTTGCATTGAGGACAAAATGGAACAGTCTTCATTAAAAAACCTGTTTGCTCAACATGAATTAAGGCATCACATTTTCTACATCTAAAGGCAGCTTTTGTTAATAAAGGTTTTACAGGAGTAGCTCTTACAACTATTCCATCAACAGTCACTAATGTTCCAATTAAATCTGAACCTATAGCTCTTATAGAAGTTTTATCTAAGGTTTTTCTAAATCTAACAAAAACTGTTTTAAGTTGCTCAGCATATTCAGGGTCCTCAATTTTTAATTGAGCCCAAGCTGATTTACTTGCATAAACTAAAAACTCATCAGGTTTTTGAACAATTTCCCTTGCTAAACTGCTATCAAAAGAAACTAAATCTTCAAAATCTACAATTAAAGATTTAGATTCCATTAAAGCCATTTGAGCTAATCTTTTTCTATATTTATATTCTCCAGATTCAGTTTTAAAGCTGCTAAAAAACTCTTGAAATTTAACTTCTGGATTCGTTTCTTCAGTTATCAAATTTCCTCACTTAAAATTGTTTTTTTCCATTCATAAATTATATTGCGCAATTCCTCATATAATTGCATTTCTTCAATTGTTAAATTTGATAAAATATTTTCTGGAACTGAAGGTGATGAAGCTAAAGAAGCGATTTTTCTAATTCTACAATTAATAATATCCCTAGAAATATTTAATGCTTTTTCATAATCTTTAAGTTTACTCGGCTCCTTTTTAGCCTCCATAGAAAGCCTATAAAGAAAACGTTTTAAATTGCAATAAAAATTTTTATTTAATTTAGGAAGCTGCCTAGATGTTGGTAAAGTTTCTTTCCAATGAATTTTAGATAAATTTACTAAAGTTATTTCTTCCTCTTTAAATTTAGCTAAATTTAAGTTTACTAATGTTTCAGCAATCCAGTAGTTTACTTCAATTTCTTGTCCAGCTTTAAAAGATTCAATTTTTCCATTAATTAATGCAATATTATCTAAATCTTTTAAAATAATAATTTTAACTAATGAATTTAAAAATTCTAATTCTGTATTTTCTAAGGTTTCGCTTAGTTTTTTACTCAATTAAATTTACCGCCTAAAACCTTCCAATTATTTATTAAACAAGTTATTAACTTTAATCATTAAATTAATTATTTTTAATTTTGTAAAATAATTGAGGAAATTCACTTTCTTTTTATGAAAACGCTTAAAATTGTTCTTTTATGTTAAATAAAGATTTTGAAAAGCTAAAGGTTTAAAAAACTTTAAATTACTATAAGTGTAAAATTATTCCTTTCATTAAAAAGCATTAAAATATATTGTTAAGAGGCGAACTTAAATGTACAAAATACTTAAAAAAATGCAGTTATGCCCTATAGTTTACTTAATTGAGGTTGAAGCGCCTTTAATCGCTAGAAAAAACAAGCCTGGACAATTTGTTGTTCTTAGAGTGCATGAAAAAGGAGAGCGAATACCTTTAACTATTGTTAATTCTGATGAAAAGTGTGGAAGCATAACTTTAATTTTTCAAGTTGTAGGAAAAACAACAAAGCTTTTAAGCAAGCTTAATGAAGGCGACTATATAATGAATATTGTTGGACCTTTAGGTAAACCAACTGAAATAGAGTATTATGGAACAGTGGTTTTAATTGGAGGCGGTGTAGGCGCTGCTGAAATATATCCTGAAGCTAAAGCTTTCAAAGCTGCTGGAAACTATGTAATAGGCATAGTTGGCGCTAGAACTGCAAATCTTCTTATTTTAGAAAATGAATTAAAACAGGTTTGCGATGAATTTTATATAACTACAGATGATGGATCAAGGGGGCATCATGGATTTGTAAGCGATATTTTAAAGCAATTAATTGATAAAGGTGTTAAAATAGATTTGGTTTATGCTGTGGGTCCAACAATAATGATGAAAGTGATTTCTAATTTAACTAAACCATATGGAATTAAAACTTTAGTAAGCCTTAACCCAATAATGCTTGATGCAACAGGAATGTGCGGTGTTTGCAGAGTTAAAGTTGGTGGAGAAATAAAGTTTGCATGCGTTGACGGTCCAGAATTTGATGGACATTTAGTTGATTTTGATTTATTAATGGCTAGACAAAGAACTTATTTAGATGAAGAAAAAAAGATTTTGGAGCTTTATGAAAAAATGGAGAAAAGTTAATTGGAAGGGGATAAAATTTGAAATCTTCTATTGAAAGATTTAAAAGAACACCTATGCCTAAGCAACCTCCAGAAGTTAGAATTCATAATTTTAATGAGGTTGCATTAGGTTTTACACCTGAACAAGCAATGAATGAAGCTAAAAGATGTCTTCAATGTCCTGAACCTAAATGCATAGGTGGATGCCCAGTAGAAATAAATATTCCATTATTTATTAAGCAAATAGCTGAAGGAGATTTTGATGCTGCTATAAAAACAATTAGGGAAACAAACAATCTTCCAGCCATCACTGGCAGAGTTTGTCCTCAAGAAGTTCAATGCGAAGGTGTATGCGTTTTATCTAAAAGAAATGCTCCCATAGCTATAGGAGCTTTAGAAAGATTTGTAGCCGATTATGAATTAAGTAAAGGTGGACCAAAAGTTGATAATATTGCAAAGAAAACAGGGAAAAAAGTAGCTGTTGTAGGTTCAGGTCCAGCAGGTTTAACTGTTGCAGGTGATTTAGCTAAGTTAGGTCATGAAGTAACAATATTTGAAGCTTTACATTCGCCTGGAGGAGTTTTAGCTTATGGAATTCCAGAATTTAGATTACCTAAATCAATTTTAAATGCTGAAGTAAACTATGTTAAAAAACTTGGTGTAGAAATAAAGCTTGATGTAGTTATAGGAAGAACATTAACAATCGAAGAGCTTTTTAAAATGGGTTTTAATGCTGTATTTATTGGGACCGGCGCCGGCTCACCTAAATTTTTAAATATTCCAGGGGAAGAATTAAATGGTGTATACTCTGCTAATGAATTTTTAACTAGATGCAATTTAATGAAAGCCTATAAATTTGGTGAATATGACACTCCCATTAAAGTTGGAGAAAATGTAACTGTTGTTGGAGCAGGCAACACAGCTATGGATTCAGCTAGAACAGCTTTAAGGCTTGGAGCAGCAAGTGTAACAATTGTTTATAGGCGTACAGAAGCTGAAATGCCTGCTAGAGCTGAAGAAGTGGAGAATGCTAAGGAAGAAGGTGTAAAATTTCAATTGTTAACAAACCCTGTTAAATTAATTGGGGAAAATGGCTGGGTTAAAAGAATGGAATGCATAAAAATGCAATTGGGGGAACCTGATGAATCAGGAAGAAGAAAACCCGTTCCAATTCCAAACTCAAACTTTTATTTTGATACAGATCAAGTAATAATTGCTATTGGAAGATATCCGAATCCCATAATAGCTCAAACAACTAAAGGTTTAAAAGTAAATAAAGAAGGTTTAATAATAACTGATGAATATGGAAGAACAAACATAAAAGGAATATGGGCTGGAGGAGACATAGTAACTGGAGAAGCAACAGTAATAAGCGCTATGGGAGCTGGAAAAAAAGCAGCAAAAGACATTCATGAATATTTAATGAAGCTATAATCAAAGAACTCAAAACAAACTCTTTTAAACAGTATTTTTAACTCTTTAAATCAACTTTTTCTTTTTTGTAGAGAATTTTTCCCTTCTTTATAACTTCTTCAATAAATAAATTGTTCTTCTTCATTTCTTCAAATTCTTCTTTTGTATAACCTATTGGCTCTATTGGTATATTGAATTTATTTAAATCCATTAACAGTTTTATTCTTTCTAAGAAATCTTCTTTAAAATTTGCCACCACTAAAATGTCTATATCTGAACCTTCGTTTATATCGTTTTTAGCAAATGAACCGAATAAAATAATAAGCTCTGGATCCAATTTTTCACTTATTTCTTTTATATAGTTTTTTATTCCTTTAAAAACTTCTCCACTTCTTTTAATATCGATTCTGCGTAAAACACGCATTTTTCACCTATACCTCTTGTATAATATTTATAGGCTGGGCCTTTAGGATAAAAATTTGGATATCTTGCTCCTATATAATGCCTATCTAACTCTTTACCTTCATCAATAAATTTTTTAAAATTTTCCTCAATTTTAGATGATTCTTCAAGCAATTCGGTAACTGAATGCGTAATTAATGCTCTATATCCCCTTGAATATAAAAAGCCTTTTAAAGCTTTTTCAGCTGATTGCTGAGCGAAAAAAGCACAAGCATAATAGTTTCCATCTTTTAAGCAATCTTTAGCCGTTTTTAAATCTGCTTTAGCTTGATCTAACCATCTTAAGCCTTCCTCTAAATTCCCCACATTCGCGCCTCCAAAATAATTAAGAAAAGTTTTATTTAAATGGTTTTATGAAGGAAGCTAAAAAGTGTTAAAATCTCTGCTTTTAAAACTCGATATATTAAATTTTTCTTGAATGTTATTAAAGCTTCTATTCTTTTAGGCTTATCCTTTTATAGCGCCTTTCGTTAAGCCTTGGACAAGATATTTCTGAAGGAATATAAATACGATTACGACTGGAATTGTGATGAATATTGACCCAGCCATCATTGGACCCCATCGAATTTGCTTCTCTCCAATAAATATCGCAAACATTCCCGCTGGTAAAGTTCTTAATTCATTAGCATGAATTATAGTGATAGCGAACATAAATTCATCCCAAGCAGATAAGAAATTAAATAAAGCTGTAGCTATAATGCCAGGAAGTATTAATGGCAATGTAATTCTTACCATTGCGGAAAGCCTTGTGCAACCATCAACCATAGCTTGCTCTTCAAGATCTATTGGTATACTATCAAAAAAGCCTTTAAGCATCCAAACAGCGAATGGTAATGCAAAGCACATATACGTCAAAATTAATCCCCAAAGATTCAACATATGAATTTTAACTAGTAATGCGTATAAAGATATAAGCAATAGTACCATTGGAATCATTTGTGTAGCAAGCACCCAAAGCATTAAAGCATCACGACCCATATATCTAAATCTTGAGAAAGAGTATGCTGCTATAAGAGCAATAAATAAACTTAATAAGGAAACCGCTGTTGAAACTATTAAGCTGTTTCTAAAAAATTTAAGAAATATACCATTAGCAATCGTAAAGGTATAACGAAAATTATCTAATGTTGGGTTTTTTGGAATCCATTGAGGAGGTATTTTAAATAAATCTTCAATAGGCTTAAAAGCTGTTGAAAGCATCCAAAAAACTGGGAAGAGAGTAATAATCACGGCAATTATTAATATTAAGTAAATAACAATCCATTTAAATGAATAAACTCTCATCTTTTCTCTCCTCCCATAATAAGTCGCAAGTATATAATTGTTAAAATCAATAAAATCATAAGCCATAAAGTACCGTAGGCTGCTGCATAACCAAAATCATAGGCTTGAAAAGCTAACTTATATATTCTAATAACAAAAGTTTCTGTTGAAAACATGGGACCTCCTTGAGTAGTGACCCAAATTAAAGTAAAGTTTTGAGACTCCCATATAAAAGATAATATTGTTACTAATATTATAATTGGTTTAAGAAGCGGTAAAGTAATATGCCTAAATCTATTTAAAGCATTCGCGCCATCCACTTTAGCTGCTT
>CAZSNM010000020.1:0-21611 GCA_964608455.1 uncultured Candidatus Bathyarchaeia archaeon
TTTTATGCTCCACAGGATGGTATCCTAGACCAAGCTAGACTACTGCCCCATTTTAAGATAAACAATTTGCATAATAATTTTATATAATTTTCTTTTTATACTCCCTCCTTATGGTTGATGGAAAAGCAATTATAGTTATAGTAAAAACTTACCTAAAAATTTTGTTTTTATTTGAAACAAAAGAGTTGTAAAACTAAAATCTGAATTATGACTTTTTTACTACGCTTTACTTTACTTCCGCTTTTCTAAGTCTATCCATTATTGCTTTTCCAAGACCTATTTCTGGAACTGGTTCTGCATAAATTACATCAAGTCCTGCTTTATCTAATTTATGTAAGCAAGAAAATAAATTGCAGGCAGCTTCACGTAAGTCTCCAGATTCAGATAAAACCTCTATTTCTTTAAAAAGAAATTTGTATTTACTTTTTGGTTGCTTAAATGCAAGCAATCCTGCTCTTACATTTTTTTGAATAGTTAATTCTTCATTTTCTTTAATAATTTTAAGCGGTGTTCTTGGAGAATAATGGCGAGGTAATTGACCTGGAGAACGGGGCTTTTCGCTAAGCGTTAAAACTTTTACTTTACCTATTACCTTTTCTATTTCTTCAATAGGTAATCCACCTAGTCTAAGAACTGTAGGTTCATTTGTAAGATCTAAAACTGTTGATTCAACACCAATGGGACATTTACCTCCATCTATTATTAAATCGATTTTATCTCCTAATTGTTCTGCAACATGCTCTGCTGTTGTAGGGCTTAAATATCCAAAAAGGTTTGCACTTGGCGCAGCTATTGGAACTTCAGCTTTTTTTATAAGCTTTAATGCTATGGGATGTGATGGCATTCTTACGGCTACAGTATCAAGCCCAGCAGTTACTATATCAGGTATAACATTAGATTTTGGTAACACTAACGTAAGCGGTCCTGGCCAAAACTTTTCAATAAGTAACTCTGCTTTTTCATTTACTTCACTGCATAATTTATAAATATCTTTAAAATCACCTATATGAACTATAATTGGATCAAAACGAGGTCTTTGCTTCACTTCAAAAATTCTGGCTACAGCTGTGGAATTAAAAGCACAAGCTCCAAGCCCATAAACTGTTTCTGTAGGAAAAGCAACAAGCCCACCTTCCCTTATTATTAAAGCAGCTTTTTCTAAAGAGTTTTCATTGGCCTTAATAATTTTAACCATAATGTAACCTCTCGCTTTAATTTTATATTTTTTAATTACTCGATTAAAACTTTTTTAGTTACTTGATGCTCTACTTTTATACATTTAGAAGAAATAAAGATTATTGCAAAAATGGGGATTAAGTGTAAACCTCATTTATCTTTGATAGGAAGCTATTAATTTAATGCCAAGTTCCTTACCTAAAGAAGAGGCTGATGGATGAATCCAATACCCAAAACAATAATTAAATAACTTTTTTAATTTTACTAAAGTTTTCAAAAAACTCTTTAACATCTCGTCCATGAATCCTCGATTTTACTTCACCAATTATAATTACTGGATGATGTCCTTTTTTTACCTTCACCATAAAGATTTATTTCAATTTCTTCTCCATCAACTTTTATAAATCGCCTTTCTAATTCCTTAATTTTGATTCGTTCATGCTTTTCAAGCCATGGAGGAAACATAACTTTAGCTATATCTTCAAGTCCAAAACCAATAGTGTCTGAAAACCAACTAACCGCTTTAAAAAGCATTCCAAGAGAATCCTCAGTTCGCTTTTGAGCTTCAGCAAGCTTTAAAATATTATTAGAAAGTTCAGTTACGATACTAGTTAATTTATTAAAATTTTCTCGCGTAACTTTAATTTCGCTATTTTTTTGCTCAACAATTCGGGTAACAGCTTCATAAAGTTCTGGAGAAATAGACATTGCTTTCTCCTAATCGGCTTTTACTAACTAATTTGCTTATAAATTTATTAAAAGCTTAAAAATTTCAGCTTATAGATATAATAATAAATTTAAATTTTTAAATTTTCAAATTAAGGGTAAATAAGAGGTTAATTTTTATAAAAAAAAGGTGAGATAAAAAATTGAATTTATTTATGCAAAAAATGTTTTTCATGATTGTCGCTATTATTGAAGCGGTATTTTCAGCAATAGTTTTAATTATGTTAATTTTAAACAGTCCTTTTCTAGGTTTATTTACAGATTATGCTATACCTATATGTGCTTTTTTCTCTGTTGCTGCCGGCTTTTTATTGATTAAAAAATATGGTATTTTTAATTCTCTTTTTGGTAAATGCTTTTCCTTTTTAACAACAGGTTTAACCCTATGGTGTTTAGGTGAATTACTATGGCCTATCTACAGTAGAGTTTTAAATGTTGAGATGCTTTTTCCATCTTTAATGGATTTTCTTTGGATGGGGGGATACATTTTTATTGGTATAGGCGTTTATATAATTTTTACAATTTTTAAACCTAACCTTATATTGAAGCATTTAACACAGTTTTTAATTATTTTCTTAACCTTAATGGTTATTTTAGCAATTATTTTCTTAACACCAATCATTTATAAAGCTTCATTTTTAGAGCAAGTAATCTATTGCTATTATTTAACAGCTGATATTATTATTTTAAGTCTTTTAATAGTTGTGTATAGAATTTTTAAAGAGGGAGAAATTTCAAAAGCTTGGTTAATTTTAGTTTTAGGTATAATGGTTATATTTTTAGCAGATATATTTTTTAATTTAGCAACCAGCATTAAGTCAGAATTCTACTTGAGTTTGGGAGATTTAATTTATATAAATGGATATTCATTAACTGCCTTAGGTTTAATTAAGCATTCAATGAAACTCTAAAAGCGCTTGATATTTGATGATAGGAAGATGTTTATGAAAGCTTTTGTTTCTTGGAGTGGGGGAAAAGATAGTTGTTTAGCATGTTATAAAGTCTTAAAAAATGGTGTCGAGATTTCTTTTTTGTTAACAATGCTTGATGAAAAGGGTTTAAGATCTAAAAGTCATGGATTAAAAAAGAAGATTCTTGAAGCTCAAGCTAAGGCTGTTGAAAAACCAATTATTTACAAGGAAACCTCTTGGGAAAATTACGAAGAAAAATTCAAGGAAGCTATAAAACAATTAAAAAAATTTGATGTTGAAGCTGGTGTTTTCGGAGATTTACGTTTATTAGAGCATAAAAAATGGGTAGAAAATGTTTGCAATGAAGTGGGCATTAAAGCTTTGGAACCCCTTTGGAATGAAGACTATAAAAAAATAATTGATGAGTTTTTCTCATATGGTTTTGAAGCCATAATTATAAGCGTTAAATCCAATTTAATTAGTGAAGAATGGTTGGGTCAAAGCTTTAATGAGAAATTTATTGATTACCTTAAAAGTATTAATGTTGATTTGCTTGGTGAAAATGGAGAATATCATACATTAGTAACTTATGGACCTATATTTAAAAAACGGATTAAAATAATTAAAAGCAAGAAAAGCCAAATTAACAATTATAACATTTTAAATATTATAGAGGTTAATTTAAAATGAATTTAAAAAATGAGATCTTAAATGTTTTTAATGAAGTTATTAAAGATTATTGTGCTGATGCTATTCTTCTTTCTGGAGGTTTAGACACATCAATAATTGCATGTTTAGGGGTAAAGTATTTTAAACCATTTGCGATAACAGTTGGATTTACTAATGAGGCTCCAGATTTAAAATATGCAAGAATTGTTGCAAACCATTTTAAACTTCAAAATTTTATCAAGATTTTTAATATTAAAGAAGCTATTGAAGCGGCTGAGCAAATTATCAAAATTATTAAAACTTTTGATCCTATGGAAGTTAGAAATGATATTCCATTATATATAGCTATGGTTTACGCGAAAAAATATGGATTTAAATCTATAGTTACAGGTGATGGAGGAGATGAGCTTTTTGCTGGTTATCCATTTTTATTTAAACTTAAACCAAATGAAGTTAATGAATGGATAAGGAAAACAATGAAAAATTGGTTTTTTGCAGCTAAACTTATAGGTGAAAGCTTAGGGTTAAAAGTACTTCAACCATTTTTAGACAAAAGAATAATTGATTTAGCTTTAAAAATCCCTGCTGAACTTAAAATAGCAAAAATAGGAAATAACATTTATGGCAAATATATTTTACGAGTTGCTTTTGAAAAGCTTCTTCCTAATGAAATTATTTGGAGAAGTAAAGATCCGATAGAGGCGGGAAGCGAAAGTAGAAAAATAAGCAATATTCTTCAAACAACTCGAGAAGAGTTTAATGAACTTTCCAAAATAGTAAAGTTAGATAGTTTAGAGCAAGCATATTATTTTAAGCTATATTTGAAACATGTAGGTGAAATACCTAAACCTAAGAAGGGTGAAAAAGCATGCTTAAAATGTGGGGCAGGAGTATCAATTAAAACAAATTATTGCAGAGTTTGCGGGGCATATCCATGTTAAAAGAGTGAAATATCAATATTTTATTTATTTTTTCTCTTTTAATGAAAGAATGGCTTGAGCTAAGTCTCCTCCAGCTGCTTCCAAAGCTTTTTTAGCTTCTTCAAGGCTTACACCAGCTTGTTCAGCTATAAGTTTCACATCTTCTTCTAAAACTGTTTCATTTATTTTTTGTTCTTCAATTTTAACCTCTTTTATTTCATTTCCAATAATTTGATACATTGTTTGTCCTTGAAGTTTAATTGCAGCAACTTTAGGGTTCTCAATAATAATCTTTTTTTCTCCCATTTTAATTTCAACTTTTTCAACATTATTTAATTCTTCTATTTCAACGCCCATTTTTTGCATTAATCTTAAGGCTTCTCTACCGCTTAAACCCTTCATAATGGGAATACGTTTACTCATTTCAAAAACCTCTTGCATTCAATAATTATTTTTTAGATGTTCAAAATTATAAATGCTTTCATTTAGCTTATCATTAAATTATTTCACTTAAAAATATAAAGAAAATTTTTAGGTGAAATTAAAATAAAAGTTTTCCCCAATACCTTGCTGAATTCCCTAAATATTCTTCTATCCTTAATAGTTGATTATATTTTGCAGTTCGTTCTCCTCTAGCTGGAGCACCAGTTTTAATTTCTTGAGCCTTTATTCCAACAGCTATATCAGCAATTGTTGAATCTTCAGTTTCGCCAGATCTATGACTTACAATTACTTTATATCCATTTCTAAAGGCTAATTCAGCTGCTTCAATAGCTTCAGTAAGCGTCCCTATTTGATTTACTTTCATAAGCAATGCATTAGCAGCTTTCATATTTATCCCTTTGTTTAATCTTTCTATATTTGTAACAAATAAGTCATCTCCAACTATTTGAATACTTTTATTAACAAGCTTTGTTAATTGAGCAAAGCTTTCAAAATCTTCTTCTTGAAATGGATCTTCTATAGAGAATATTTTATAGTTTTTTATTAATTCCATATAGAAATCTAACATTTCTTCAGATGTTAATGCTTTATCATCAATATAGTATTTTTTATCTTTTTCATTGTAAAAATTGGTGGCGGCAGCATCAATACCCAACAGAATCTCTTTATTTGGTTTAAAGCCACTTTCCTCTATAGCATTTATAATTGCTTCTAAAGCTTCATTTGTTTTTTCCATTGGAGGCGCAAAGCCTCCTTCATCTCCAACATTAATTGCTGAAGAACCATACTTATCTTTTAAAATATTTTTTAATTTATGGTAAACTTCAACACCCATTCTTAAGGCTTCTTTAAATGAGTCTGCGCCTACAGGAAGAATTAAAAACTCTTGAATTCTTAATTTGTTTCCAGCATGTTTTCCACCATTTATTATATTCATCATTGGAATAGGTAAAGTTACAGCAGTTACTCCACCTAAATATTCATATAAATGAATTCCTTGCGCATTAGCAGCAGATTTAGCATTAGCTAAAGAAACGCTTAAAATAGCGTTAGCACCAAGCATGCTTTTATTTTTGGTTCCATCAAGCTTAATCATTTTTTCATCTATTTCTCTTTGTTTTCTGCAATCCATTCCAATTAAAGCCTCAGAAATTTTTGTTTTCACATTTAATACAGCTTTAGAAACCCCTTTCCCCAGAAACCTAGAATTATCTAAATCCCTAAGTTCTAAAGCTTCATATTTTCCTGTTGAAACCCCTGAAGGAATAGAAGCTCTACCTATAAAACCTCCTTTAGTAATTACTTCAGCTTCTATAGTTGGGTTTCCTCTAGAATCTAAAATTTCACGTGCATTAATTTTTTTAATTAAATATTTTTCTTCCATAAACATCGCCTTTAAATCAGTTTATAATCATTTTATTTTAAATCTTTCGTTAATTAAAATGGAAAAATTTAAATTAGTTTAACAACTGCTATTAATTAAAAAAAAGGGTTAAAAAATGGTTAAGGAAATCATAATTGAAAATAAAAAAATCTTTATTTGCGAAAAATGTGGTTTAGGATATTTAACTATTGAGTTAGCTGAAGAATGTGAAGCTTATTGCTCTAAAAATCATGCATGCTCTTTAAAAATTATTAAAAATGCTGTTTATTTTCCAAAGGCTCATTGATAACGCTTAAATAAAATGAGTAAATTGAGCCAATATATTAAATTTAATAAATTTATTAATTCATTTAAAATTTTGTTTTTAATGGCTTTTTCATTCGCATTTATAATTTCACTTAACAACCTAGAGGTTTTTCTTATAAAATTTTTTAATATTAAAGGAAATGCATGGTTTAACTCATTTGATGAAAAAGTTTTTCTTTGGATTAATAACAATAACTCAAGTCTTGAATTTTTAATGTTAACAATTACTTATATGGGATCAATAACATCATGGTTTGCGATAGCGGTTTTTCTTTGGTTTTTAAAAAGGAGAAAAGAAGCATTTATTCTGGCTTTTACTTTATTAATAGGTGGAGTTTTAACTTTTTTTATGAAGATTGGTTTTCATAGAGATAGACCATTTCAAGTTTTAGCTGAAGCTAGGGTTTTAGATAGGGGGGAAGATTTTAGTTTTCCAAGTGGGCATTCAGTAAGCTCGTTTTCTTCAACAACAATTCTTGGAAGAAAAAATAAAAAAGCTACTATTCCTCTTTATATTTTTTCATCTTTAGTAGCATACAGTAGAATTTATGTAGGTGTGCATTGGCCTTCAGATGTAATATTTAGTGGATTAATAGGTGTGACCATAGGTTTTTCAATTTTAAAGTTAGAGAGAAAAATTTTAAATTTACTTAATAAGCATTAAAAGTTAAAGGATAAAGAAGGAAGAAAACCACATAATGAATCCACTAATTAAAGGGATAAATAAATTATCTTCTATAAATTTATCATAGCTTTCCGTTAGGGCTCCTGCAAAAGTTCCAATTAAAGCTATTTTCATAGATGAAAAAAGGTTAGCTGCAAAAAGAGCAATTGAAAAACCTATCAAACTTCCTTCAATAGTTTTATTTTTATTGTATGGAATGGGTGTTTTACCAATTATTGTTCCACTTAAACCTGCTAAGCTATCTCCAATAGTTAAAATTGCAATAGCTGAGTTTCCAATATTGTTTGGAAATAAAATGAGTGCTAAAGCAATTCCAATAGCATAATAAATAGGTTTAATAATAAAGCTTTTTTTCTCTTCATCTTTAGCAGCTTTAATAGTTAATTTAATTAAAGGAAAAGCTTTTCCCTTTAATCTTAAAAATTCAGAAAAACAATAAATAATTGATGTGATTGTGATCAATACCAACGCAAATGTTAAACCAAAATTTATTCTTATGAAAATTATTAAAAAACCTGATAAATGAATTAGCGATCTGATAAGATTTATTTTCTTCATTTTCCTTCAACCATATTAATCATATATGAAAGAACTAAAAAGCTTCAAGCATTAATCGTATAGCAAGCATTAAAAGCGTTAATCCAAGAATTTTTTCAATGAACCTCCCTTTAATTTTTTTAGAAAGAAAAGCGCCAATTTGAGCGCCTATTATTACGCCAAAGCCTATAGGTATAGCAAAGTTAAGTTTAACATTATTTAATGAAGCATGAGTTAAAACTCCTGTAATAGATGTAAAAATTAAAATAAAGTGTGATGTTGCAGTGGCTATATGAGTGGGAAAACCCAGCAAAAGAATCATTGCTGGAACATGAATTATGCCGCCGCCGACACCAAAAATGCTTGAAACAAAACCCACACAAAAGCTTATTAATAATCCTTTAGTTAAAGAAAGTGAATATTCATAAATGTTACCTTCCCCATTTACTATTCTTCTATGATGGGTTCCATTAATTTTTAAATTAAAAAATTTTTTTCCTAAAGGTTTAATGATAAGTTGAAGGGAAAGAAGAATAAGAATTAATGAAAAAATAGCTTTAAATAAATTAGATTTAATATAATTAACTATGTAAGCACCTAGAAGTGCACCTGGAATTGTTAATAAAGCGAATAAAAGCCCTACTTTAAAATCAACTCGTTTTTGCTTTATATATGCTAAAGAACCTGAAAAGCTGTTTAAAAAGACTATCATTAAACTTGTTCCAACAGCGATTTTAGGTTCAAAATTATAAATTAAAATTAATAAGGGAACTATAATGAAGCCCCCTCCCACGCCGATTAATGTTCCAAAAGCTCCAACCAAAATACCAAGAATTATTAAAAATAAAAGTAGAATTAATTCCATAACAAACACTTTAATACAATAATTAAAGTAGAGGAAGAAAATTTTAATATTTAAGCTTTAGGCTTAATTAAATTATGTTAAGACTTTATCGTGAAATAATTAAGGAATTTAAGCCTATATATAGGGGGATGAAAGAAAAATTATAGTTTTCGGTTTCTTAATTAAAAGGCTCATATAGATTAAATGCGGAAAGCCCTTTATAGAGATTTGAATAATGAAGTAGTTTATAATGGAGGATAGTCTTAAAATAACTAAAAAAGATTAAAGATTGCAAAAGTTTCGCTTGAAAACAATATGATTGAAGATTAACATCAATTAATCCCTCCTTAACTAAAACTAAATTCTGAAATTAAACTTGAATGAGATTTTGCATCAAACCCTAAGAAACATTTAGCATTGCTTTAGTGACAAAGAAAATCGATAGCAAACTCTATTAATAACGGTATGGAAAAATTTTTAAGCTTTTGAAGCAAGAAAAAGCAGCAATTACGAAATAGATGCTCTTTTTAATAAAGAGACAAAGAACTTATTAAAAATGCTGAAGAATTTGTTAAGAAAAGAATTTAAAGTTTATTTTGATATTTCTTCTAAAGTTTTTTGTTTTGTTTCTATTCCTAGAAAAGCTGTTGTTAAAGCAGCTATAAAATGAGCTGAAGCAAATATTAAAAAGGCTGCTGAAAGACCCCAAGCGGCCCATATGTATCCTGTTATTGTTGGGGCAGCTATTCCAGCTAATCGACCTATGCTAGCTGCAGCTCCTGAACCTGTTCCTCTAATTCTAGTTGAATAAAGCTCAGGCGTATAAGTGTATAAACCTGACCATGCACCTAAATTAAAGAATGAAACAACAGCACTCCATATTAAAATGCTGGTTAAACCTTTAGCAATAGCAAACATATAGCTTCCAAACCCAGCTAAAGCTAAATATCCTATAAGAACAGGTTTTCTTCCAACAGGATCTAAAAGAAATGTAGCAGAGTAATATCCTGGAACCTGCATTAAAGTTATAATTAAATACCAATAAAGTGGTCCTATCAATTCTTTAGCACGCATAACTTCAACATAAATTGATGGAAGCCAAAGAAAAATTCCATGATAGGTATAAACTAAAACAGCCCATATAATCCATAAAACCAATGTTCTTCGTCTATATTCTTTAGACCATAATTCTTTTAAAGCGTTTTTTAAAGAGTATTTTTGATAAACAGTTTTTTTAATGGTTTTTATAGATTCTTGAATTAAACCAGCTTTTTTAAGCGTAGCTAAAGCTTCTTCAAACCGTCCTTTAACCTCAAGATATCTAATTGATTCTGGAAGAAATAATACAATTAATGGCACAATAATTAATGGGATAAAAGCTACTAGAAAAGTTAATCTCCAACCATAAGTTGGAATCAAAAAGTATGGAAAAATAGCTGCTAATAAAGCACCGTAAACCCAAGATGTTTCAGTTAAACCAAGAAATCTTCCTCTTTTAGAGGCTGGAGTATATTCTGAAATATAAACGCCTGGTTGAGGAAGAGAACCGCCAAGACCTATACCAGCTAAAAACCTAAAGAAAGCCATTGAAGCAACATCCCATGCTGCAGCGCAAAGCCCTGTAAAAATAGATGCCATTAATATAGTTAATAAAAGCGCTTTTTTTCGCCCAATTAAATCAGCGATTATTCCGCAGGTTAAAGCTCCAACAAACATTCCAGCATAACCTGAGCTTAATAATAATCCAGCTATAACTTTATCTAAATGCCATTCAGCTGCTATAGCAGGTAAAGTAGCGCTAATAAGCATAACATTCATAGCTGTAAAACCATAAATTAAACAGCAAATCGTTAATAAAGAATAGTGAAACTTGGATGTAGAAGCTTTCTCAAGAAGAGTAATTAGGCTTTCTTCACTCAAAATTTTCACCTCAAACTAGTTTAAAGTTTTTTAGGATTTTTCATATATTTTATTCATATAAATGAGATCAAAAAAGTATTTTAAGTTTTCGATCAAAAGAAAATTAGAAATAATCAACAAGTATAATAATGAAGCGAAAGTTTATGATAAACTTCATTTTGAAGAACAGCTTAATAAATACTTATTGATGGAGAAAATGCTACATTTAAGCGAAAAGGATGTTTGTTTAGATTGTGGTTGTGGAACGGGTTTGCTTATTTCCCGTTTACTTAATAAAGTGAGGAGGATAGTTGGAGTAGATTTTTCACTTGAAATGCTTAAAAAAGCAAAGGAGAAATGTAAAAATAAAGTAATGCTTGTACTTGCAGATATAAACTTTTTACCTTTTATAAATAATGTTTTCACTAAAGTTTTTTCTTTTACAGTTATTGAAGGAGAAATAAATGGTGTTAAAGCCTTAAAAGAGTTTTATCGTGTGGTTAAACCTAATGGTTTAGGAGTTATAAGCATTCTTAAAGAAGCTTTAACCATAGATGTGCTTAAATCTATGATTAAGAAAAGCAAATTTAAAATTATTAATGAAAATTTAACAGATTCATCTTCAAAAGATTACTTATTTATTTTGAAGAAGCAAGGAGGATGAAGAAGCTTAAATGGTTAAAGTTAAGGTGGCTACAGGCCTTTATGTAAATTGGGACTCATTCGTAAACGTTAATGATGAAGTTTTAAATTGGATAAAAAATTCTGAAGCTTTAAAACCTTCATCTCAAATTTTAAACAGAATTGAAGAAGCAGTTTATACGCTTAAGGAAGCTTTAAAAACAGGTGGAAAAGAATATTTAATTTCAAAAAATCTTTATGACGCTTTAAACATTAAATTTAAGAGTAGAGTTAAAAGATTAGGTGGAAACAGTTATCATATGGGTAAAGCACTTTACACATTAAATATTCCTACATTAGTTTCTTATCCTTGCAGACCAAGAAGCTTAATGTTAGCTTCACCAGATTTTATGGTAGCTTGTGGAAATAAACTTAAAACTCCAAAGGAGGCAATTAGAGATGGAGATCCAGAATTTGAACATATAGTATTTGAATTTCATGAAGAACCGGAAAAAGGAATTTACGCTTTTGGAAGACAAATTTTTTCTTGGGATGAAATGTCAAGCAAGGGTTTATTTGATTATGAGTTTTTAAATTATCTTCCAAAATGCTCTTCCATTGAAGTTTTAATTTTAGGTTTTGCTCATTTGCTTTTGCCTGAACATAAATGGAAGATAAATGAAGTTATAGATTTGCTGGATTATAAAAATAAGCCGAAAATTCATTTAGAGCTTGGAGAAGGCTCAAAAGAATCTGTAAGCTATGCTATAAAAAAATTTACTGATGCCGGCTTATGCAACTCTATTGGAATGAATGAAAAAGAATGCCAAGTTTACTTAAATGCGGATTCAATAGAAATTAAAGATTTAATTGAAGCTGCACTTAATGCTGTTGAAAACTATGATTTAGAAAGAATATGTGTACATTCAAGTTTTTTTGCTTTTTCTTTATCAAAGCTTGATTGGAAAATTGAGTTTGAAGCCTTAAGAGAAGCTTGTTTAATTTCAGCTGCTTTTACATTTAAAAGTTTCAACATTAAAAAAGCTGAAGCATTACCTTTTTCTAAAGTTGAAAATCTAAAAACTAAAATTAACGGTTATAATTTGGTGCTGACTCCAACTTTAATCAATTCTAAAGCTGAAGTTTTAACTGGTTTAGGAGATGTTTTTGCAGCTGTTCAAGCATTTAAAACTTTAAGGAAAAATAAATAATTTGTTTTATTAATTAAAGTAAAAAAATTAAGGTTTAAATGGGAGAAGCACAATTTGATTAAACGATATTTTATACTGCTAGTAATATGGGTGACTTATGGAGCTTTTTATTTAAATAGGCTTAACTTACCTGTTGTTTTTCCATCTTTAAAAAGCGAATTAAATTTAACTTACACTCAAGTTGCATTTATTGGTTCAAGCTTAATGATAACATATATGATGGCTCAACTTCCAGCAGGTTTATTAAGCGATAAGTTAGGTTCTAAAAAAGTTATATTGATGGGGAGCTTAATAATAGTTTTTTCTAATTTGCTTTTTGGGTTTAGTAAAACTTATGAGGCTTTTATTTTAACTCAATTTTTTAATGGGTTAGGGCAGGGAATGGGGTGGTCGCCCTCAATTAAACTTCTTGCAAGCCTGTTTTCAAAAAAGGAAAGGGGAACAAGCATAGGTTTATTTTTAACATCTGTTCCATTTTTTTCAGCTTTAGCATATATTCTTTCAGGTTACTTAACAGTTAATTTTGGTTGGAGAATGGCTTTTTATACACCAGCAATAATTCTTTTAACAATTATAGGATTATTTTGGTTTATAGTAAAATATGAAACTAAAAATTCTTTTAAATCACAAAATTCCTAAAGAAAATAGTTTAAAAATAATTGAATTTAAAAAAGTTTTAAGTGATATAAATGTTTGGATGAGCGCAATATCTTTTTCAAGCACTTTATTTATTGAATATGGATTTAACATGTGGATTCCATCTTTTCTAGTTGAAGATATTAAGTTACCATTAGAAAAAGCAGCTTTAATGGCAAGCGCAACTCCAGCAGGTGGAGTTATAGGGGGTCCATTAGGCGGGTTTATTTCAGATAAAATATTAAAGGGGAAAAGAAAATCTGTAGTAGTCTTAACACTTGCAATTCTTTTAGCCTCAACATTAATGCTGATTTATTTAAAGCAAAGCCTAATTTTTTTAGCCTTATCGTTATTTCTAGCAGGTTTTTGCATTCAAGCTTCAGGCGGTCTTTTCTTTGCTTATATAGCTGATATTTTACCCTTAAAGTTAACTGGTTCAGGAGCGGGTTTTCTAGAAACTATTGGGCATGCAGCTGCAATAATAGCAATATATGAAGTGGGGTTTTTAGTAGATTTATATGGATCTTATCTTCAAGCGTTTCTTATTTTCCCTTTAATTTCAATTTTAGGCTTCTTAACATCTATTAAAATAAATGAAAAAACTTAAAAATAGGAAGATAAAATTATCACCGTTAAATTTTTATTCTTAAAAATTGAAGAATAACTATAAAAAAAAGGGGATTTTATGAAACCTCCATGCATGATTATAGTTGCTAATATACTTCCGGTTATAAGAGCTTTAGTAGCTAAGCGATTAATGGAAAAACATAATTTTAAGCTTGTTGAGATAGCTAAAAAAATGAATATCACACCTTCTGCAATAACTCAATATATGAAAGGTTATAGAGGAGGCAAAATTTTAAAAGAAATTGAAGAAAATAAAATTTTAGAAGATGCCGTAATAGCTATAACTGATGAATTATCTAAAGATGAAGTTAATATGGAGAATGTTTTAGGAAAAGTTTGTGAAGCATGCAAACTTTTAAGAAAGGAAAAGGTACTATGTGAAATGCATATAAGTGAAGTGCCAAACTTGAAAAGCTCAGGATGCAAATTATGCTTGTTAAGCAGTTAAAGTTTTTAAGCTTTCAAGTATTTTATTTTTTATTTCATTAAAATGCTCAGGTAATTTTTCTGGAGGTAAACCATCCTTTAAATATTTAGAAAATCTTTTATTATATTCTTCTTGAGAAAGGCTTTTAGCATAAGCAGCTATATGCTCACCTTTAATTCTTGATTCATCGGGAAGAATTTCTTCGCTATAAGGAATTTTTAATCCAGCATCTAAAGCTCCTTTCATAGCTGCAAAAACTCTTGCACCTTTTGTTGCTTTTCTTAAACCAATATCTAAAATGGCTTCCTTAATGTTTTTTTGCAAAGCTTTAAGGCCAGTTAAAAAGCCTGTTAAATAGGCAGCGGGAGTATTTTCGCAGCTTCCTTTCCAACCAAGCTTTTTAAGCTCTATAGAGTGGGTTGAAACTAAAATATGATCTCCATTAGGTTTAGCTTCAGCAATTTGAATTAAAACATATTTATTGCTTAATCTAACTATGAATCTTGGAAGCTTAGATAAAATTAAGGCTTTTCTTTTTTTATAATTAGTTTTTCCCTCTCTTCTTCTTCTAAATGGAAGAAGATATCTTGGCCCCTTAGCCATATACATTCCTCTTAATTTTAATAAACATAAGCTAAAAGTTTTCCTCCAACTTTAAGCTCTTTCGCTTCCTTATTTGAAATTACACCTTTAGGTGTAGATAATATTAATATACCAACGTTTTCAGCAGGTAAATATCTTTTTTCCCATTCTTCTATTTCATCTTTTTTAATAGAAAAGCGGGGTTTTATAGCTCCACATTTGTTTATTCTACCTAAAAGTTGAACTTTAAATTTTCCTGTTCTACCATCATCAATATATTCGAATTCACCTATGTAACCGTTTTTTTGCATTACCCTAAGTGTTCTACCTATAAGTTTTGAAGCTGGCCAAATTATGCATTCTCTTTTTCGTCTTTCTTCATTATTATAGATTGTTACTAATGCATTTGCTAAAGGATCATTTAAAGCCATTAGGCTCCCTCCATTTTAATTAACTGAGGCTCTAAAAGTTTTATTAAAGGTTTTTCTTTTCCAACAATAAATGCATAATTAAAGATTGTTTGAAATTTACCCATTGAATCCTCAAGAGACACTATAGCAGGTCTAGTTGCTGTTCCCTTGATTACATTAATTACTTTTCCACATCGACCCATGTTCGCTCCTGAAGTTACTAATGCGCATGCTCCTTCTTCAAATTTAATATGGTTTAAAAGTTTTCCTTCTGGAATTTTCAATTGAATACTATCTCCTACTTTATAAATGTCTTCAACTGGATTTTTCGGGTTTTCAACTTTAATTAAAAGATTTCTTCCATCATGCAAGTTTAATTGAATATTTCCCTTTTTTACAGTAGTTTTATTTTCTATTTTGCAAAGTTTAAAGGCAGCTTCATCCTTTGAAATTTCAATTAAAGTTAAGCCTTTTCCGTAAACTGGTAAAATTCTAAATGGTGTTTCTACACCTTCAATTTCAATTACATCCATTAATCCAACTGAATATTTTTTATCTTTTCTAACTTTTCCATCAACTTTAATTTTTCCTTGAGAAAGAATTATTTTAGCTTCCCTAGCTGTTTTAGCATAACCTAAAATATCTCTAACAATTAAAAGCAATGGGATGCTTTCATAAATTGGATGTGGCCCAGGACTAGGCTTAACAGTCCATGTTTTTTCTTTAACAGGAATAGGCCAAAATGGTGGAGCTTTAAACCTTTTTAAATGTTTTGAGCCGCCTTTTTTACCCATTTTAACTTCCCTTTTTTCAAGCTTTCTTTTTTTCTAGAGATTCAACTCTCCATTTATCATCTAAATTTAACCCTATAATCATTACTTTTGAAGGGTGAATAGGAACTTTAACTGTTGAACCTGAAGTTTTTTCCCTAGTTACATTATCGATGTAAATTCTAATTTTTTTTAGGTCTACTTCAGAAACTTTTCCCTCAACCCCTGCATAATCGCCCCTCATAATTTTTACTGTATCTCCTTTTCTTACTGGAAGCGTTTTAACACCATATTTTTCTCTTAACTCTTTGGATAAACGTGCTGAAAGAAATTTTCGCCTTAAATGCATAGGTGCATTATAAAAAAGTTTTCTTTGAATAGAAGGTTTTGAAGATATTGTTTTCATTTAATTCACCTTTTTATAGGATTCCAAGCTTAATAGCTAAATCTGAAGCTTTAAATTCTGGTTTAAGCTTAACATAAGCTTTCTTTTTTCCATCCATGGTTATGCACGTATTTACTTTTTCCACTTTAACATTATATAGTTTTTCAATAGCTTCTTTAATCTCCTTCTTGTTAGCTTTAATATCGACAATAAAAGTTAATTTATTTTCAGTTTCAATTAAGGAAACGGTATCTTCAGTAATTAATGGATAAAGAATTAAATCTAAAGGTTTTTTAGCCATTTAAAGCACCCTCAGATAAAGCTTTAATTGCAGATTCAACCCATATTGTTAATCTTCCAGGGTGAGTGCCTGGAGCTAAATGTTCAGGATTTAAATTTTTTAATTCAACAACCGTTACACCTGGAATGTTTCTTGCAGCTTTTTTAACACCATTATCATTTATAATAACAAGTAATGGACCAACCCTCATTTTTTTTCTTCTACCACGTTTTTTACCTTTTCCAGCACGAATCTTAATTGTTGATGAAACTCTTTTAACATCATCCCAAACTCCAAGCTTCTTAAAAATTTGAACAATTTTAGATGTTTTATCAATATTTTGAATTTCATCAGAAACAACTAAGGGAAAAGTTTTTGTTAAATCAAATTTATGTCCTCTTTTGGAAACTAACTCTTTAATAGCTGTTGCAGCTATAGCTGATTTTAAAGCTAAAAGCTTTTCCTTTTTGTTTATTTTCTTTTTAATCTTTTTTTCTGGTGTAGGTGGAAATGCAAGTCTTCCTCCAACAGTGTTTGGAGCAAAAGCAGCTTGCCTAGCTTTAGGATAATTTTCTCCTTTAACCCTTGGAACCCTAGAAAGTCCATAGCCAACTCCAAGCGATTCAGCTGTTGTTCTTTTACCAGCCATCGGATCTCTTCCTTTAGGTTGAAAACTATGAGATTGAATAGCTATAACTGCTTTTTTAATTAAATCAAATCTTACTGGTGTTAGAAAAACTTGAGGAACTTCAATCTCTCCCTTTTCATTTCCTTCAAGATCATAAACTTTAGTTTTTAATGATTGAATTAACATTTAATTAATCACCTTGCTTAGATTCTAAATCAACATATTCTATTTTAGGTGGTTCAGCTGGAAGATTTTTAGCTCTAACTCCATAACGTAAAACAATTAATCTTTTTGATGGACCTGGAACTGAACCTTTAAGCATTATATACTCTGTATTTACTACTCCATATCTTAAAAAACCACCTTTGGGAGTTATTTCTTTTCCATCACGCCCTATTTTTAAAATTTGCTTGTTATATTCTGTTCTTTGATGAAATCCCATTTGACCAGCTCTTGGAACAGTTCTCATTACATAATGCGGATGCCAGGGCCCAATGGATCCTACACCTCTAACGGTTTTTCTAGATTTATGATGTAAACGTGCAACTCCAAATCTTTTAATTGGTCCTTGAAAACCTTTTCCTTTAGTTATAGCAATTACATCAATCCATTGTCCTTCCTTAAGTATGTCTGAAGCTTTAATTTCTTTACCAAGATTTTTTTTAGCCCATTCCAACTGCTCTTTAATGGAGCCTCCATCAATTTTAACTTCTAAAAGCTCAGGTTTTTTTCTTCCCTTTTTAACTAAACGAGGTTGGGTAGCTAAAAGAACTCTAACTTCAGCAATTTTATCTATAGAAGAGAATATTTTTTCAAGTTGTTTTTCTGTATTAAATTTTTCAGGCAAAGGAATTAAACGTTCAAAATCTTTTGGAGGTTTTTCCATCCATGCCTCAGATAAGGTTTTAAGCCCTTTAGGAGTTTTTTCATAAACTCTTATTCCTGTAACAAGCATTGGTGGAGCCTCTATAATGGTTACTGGAATAGCTATTTCTTTACCATAAGTTAAAGAACCCTTTACATTATCTATTGCGATTACATGAGTCATTCCGGCTTTATAACCTGCGAAAGCTAATGGGGTAGGGGGACCTTCAATTTTAGGCCAATATCCTATTTTTCCAATCCAGCTTGAAGCTCTGGCTCTAGGGGTAAACGCTAGTGAACCTCTTCTAGGTGCACTCCATTTTTTTCTTCCCAAAATTTTTCAACCTTCCTTTTTAATCAGTTTTAAGCTCTTTCAAGATTTCAGCTGCTATTTTATCAAGTAGTTTAATCCCTTCTTTAGAGAGTTTTCGACCTTTTTTATCAATTTTTTCAACTAACCCTGCTTTTTCTAATTGTTGAAGAGGTTTTCTAATAGCTGATCCTCCAGCTTTTCTAGAATGCTCTATAGATCTACCTTTACGTTTTCTTCCACCGTATTTACCTCTAAGCCTTGAAACCCCTAAAGGACCATGAATATAAAGTTTTCTAAGAAGAGAGGCACAGCGAATATACCACCAATCAGGGTTTTGTGGAGGCCTTTCTCTATGAGAGCCTGTTTTCGCTACTAGACTCCAAGCTGGGGGAGAGACCTCTTCAATATTCTCCTTTAAATATTTTGCAACCCTGCTTATAAGTATATCAGCAGGAACATCATATGCTGTAGGCATTTTTATTTATCCTCGCGCATTAAAACAAAATTAATTTAATAATTTAAATACTTTTCTCTTATTGCTTTGTTGAAAAATGCTTTATAATGTTGAAGATAAAGCTTTCGGAAAAGCATTTTTTAAACTTTATATTTTAATGGTGAAGCTTTTCTATATGGTCCCCTTTTTCTTTTTCTAGCCTTTTTTCTAGCTTCAGCTTTAGTTATTAACTCATCCTCTAAACGAAAGTTTTCATTCATTTTAGTTAACTCCAGATTCCATTTATTTCAGCTCCGCAAAAAGAGCATTTATCACCTTTAAGGTTATACTCTAAAATTTCATAACCATACCTTTGAATAAGAAGTTTTCCGCATGATGGACAATAAGTGTTTTCTCCAGGATCCCCTGGAACGTTTCCTATATAAATGTATTTTAAACCTGTTTTTAATCCGATTTCTCTAGCTTTTCTTAATGTTGCTACTGGTGTGCGGTTTAAATGGGAAAGCTTATACATTGGATAAAATTGAGTTACATGCCAAGGTGTTTCAGGACCGACTTCATCTCGAATAAACTCAGCTATTTTACGCAATTCTTCTTCAGAATCATTCATTCCAGGAATAATTAATGTTGTAAGTTCAATCCAAATTCCAAATTGTTTATAAAGTTTTATCGCATCTAAAACGGGATTTAAATGAGCCCCGCAGTTTTTTAAATAAAATTCCTCCTTAAAACTTTTTAAATCTATGTTTGCAGCATCAAGATAGGGTTTAATTTCCCTTAAAGCCTCCTCAGTTATATAGCCATTTGTTACAAAAACATTTTTTATCCCATTTTCATGAGCTAATTTAGCTGTTTCATAAGCAAACTCAAAAAATATTGTTGGTTCAGTATAAGTGTACGCTATGCTTTTGCATTTAAATCTTTTAGCTTCAAAAACAATTTCTTCAGGTGTAGCATCTTCACCTAAAATAATTTTTTGCTCTCTTGGAAGCTGAGAAATTTCATAATTCTGGCAGTTTAAGCATCTAAAGTTGCATCCTACGGTAGCTATAGAGTAAGCTTCAGTTCCAGGATAAAAATGAAATAAAGGTTTTTTCTCTATTGGATCAACAGCTTTAGCAATAAGCTTTCCATAAACTAAAGAATAAAGGGTTCCATCTTTATTCTCTCTCACAGCACAAATTCCCTTTTTAAAATTTGGAATTACGCATCTATGAGGGCAAAGGTTGCATTTCACTTTATTTTCATTCAATTTTTCATAAAACATAGCTTCTTTCAAATAAAACCCCAATACAATTAATAAGAAAACTTGGGAATAAACATTTTCTTTTGTATAAAGCAGAAAATTTAGCAAATTTATTTAAAGTTACATGCTTTTCTAGAAGAAAAATGAAATTTAATTATTAAAAAAATAAAGAATTCAAATTTTTATTTTCTAAATACCCTTGAGATTGGATGAACTTTGCTTTCAGGTTTTATTTTGAATTCTTGATTCATAGCATAAGATACATAAGCATCAGCTATAGCCATCATTTCATAAGCTTCTGAAGCATTTTTTATTGGTCCATATAAAGCAAAGTTAGCTCCTAAAACTATTGGAAAAATGTTTGCTACTGTCGTTGCGATTAATTTAACGTTAGGTTCAAGCTTTTTTATTTGTCGCCAACGATCTACAGCGTTATGCGCACCGCATCCTGCTGGGTACCCATACTTTTCTTTTTCAAGATAAATGGCTTTAGCGCATACTCCTGGATCAGGTATATCAATTATTGTTGTATCAATTAGGAATTGTTGAATACCAGCTTCTTTAGCTATTTTCAATAAGGATTCAAGAGCTTCCATTCTTCCTTGAAGTGTAGGATTCTTCGAGTTTAAGGTTAGTAAAATAGCTGTTTTTATTCCAGATTCCTTTATAGCCTCAAGTTCCTCCTTTTTAATTTCAGGAGTTATCGAATTGTATATTGCTCTATCAATAACGCCTATTTCAGCTGCGTGCTTTAAACCAGCTATTCTAACAGCTTCAGTTGTTCCATCAATAAGAAAAGGCGAATCAACAGTTTCAACGATAAAATCTATATATTTAACTAAAGCGTTTGGAAAGGATCCTACCACATCTATAATTCTTGGGTTTCCGAATCTATCGCTTAATTCAGCTTCAGCATTTAACAATTTTTCAGCTTCACTTTTATTGAAGATCCCTTCCTTTTGATCTTCAACAATTTTATCTCCATGATAAAATATGCTTCCAATCATAACAGTTGGATATTGCCCTGGTTGACCACCTATTTTAACACCTTTAATATCATATACTTGTTGTTGAGCGGAGAATTTAAACAATTTTTTCACCTCTTTAAAAAATAGGGAGTTTATTTCTTTATTAGGTTTTCTATTACTTTTACGGCTTCTACAGCGTTTTCAGCGTAGGCATCTGCTCCTATTTCTTCAGCATATTCTTTTGTTACTGGGCCTCCACCAACTATTATCTTATATTTGCTTCTTAATCCTTTAGCCTTAATATATTCTATTAAATCTTTTAAGGCTGGCATTGTTGTTGTCATTAATGCTGATGCACCTATAACATCAGCTTTAACTTTTTCTGCTTCCTCAAGAAATTTTGATGGTGGAATATCCTTGCCTATATCGTAAACTTCAAATCCTGAAGCTGTAAGCATAGCGCTAACAATATTCTTGCCTATATCATGAATGTCGCCTTTAATTGTTCCAATAACAATTTTACCTTTAGTTGAAATTTTTTCCTTAGGTATCTTAGGTAAAAGAATTTCTAAAGCAACCTTCATCGTATCGCCAGCCATCATTAAATCAGTTAAAAACAATTCAAGCCTAGCAAATTTATCACCAATTTCCCTCATACAATCAGATAAAACATCAATAATTTCTAAAG
>CAZSNM010000021.1:0-20924 GCA_964608455.1 uncultured Candidatus Bathyarchaeia archaeon
AGAGATACTTAACTGGAGAGTTTGGCTGAGGTGAAAGCGGATGAGCAGAATTATCGATACAGGTCTTGAAGAACTTTCAGCAACCCTCTACAGAATGGGGGAACTACCCCATCGTGCTGTTTTAACTGCCATTCTAGAATGCCTTACAGCAGAGAAGCCTACAACGAAATTCTTGAAATGTCGGATGCTCTTGTGGCTATGGCTGATCGTGTGGAAGATAAGGCTTTCGAACTGATTGCCAGATTTCAACCGGTAGCCTCAGATCTGAGGACAATAAAGTCTTACATGAAAATAGCCTATGACTTCGCCCGCTTTGGCGACAGGCGGGTAGGAAATCGGGGGAGGAGCCCTAGGCTTCACAAAGCCATTCGGGGTGTTTTATGTTTGGCATTTTGCTTAAAGGCAAGCCTAAAGTGAAGTGCAACGTCTGCCGTGGAAATGGATTTGTCTACTAGAACAACTCTCTAAAGACTTGCAAGAACTGTGACGGGAAAGGCTACGTTGAAACTGTTAAGTTGGCTGAGGAGACTTTAGCCCGCTTCAACCAGCCACAAATATACAAGGTCAGCTGGCTGAGAGGCTTAAAGTCTATTTAAAGTGAGAACGGAGAAGGCGCCCATTTTTATTTTGGGGTGTTTCTATGCCTAAATGTCCAAAATGCGGAGAGAAGCTTGAGGCAGTCTATCCGCTGGACCTTAAAACGTTGTGGGTTGACTTCTGGCTTTGCCCAAAATGCAAAACAGCCTATGAGCCGAAAAAGCTCAAACCAATAGCCCAAGTAACATAGCCTCTCTTTCCGTTCTAAGCTTCAGAAAACCCTTGAAAGGCTTTGCTGGCTCCGAGAAGGGCTTGAAGCAGCATTTAAATTTGGTTGAAGCCTATATAAAAATTTAGGAGATGACTTTTCCTTTTTTCTAAAAGCTTAAAAAGTTTAATAATAATCCTTGAGCTAAAAGCTTAATGATTAAATCTTTGCATAATAAAGAAATGAATGCTGGATTGGGTTTATTGGAGGCCCTCTATCAGTTATTTTATATTTAATTAATCTTAATTTGAAGATGTTTTCACCCATACAACATCACCTCCTTATTCTCATTTCCTCAATTTTATATTATGAGAAATTTACTTATAAATTTTTCGCATTATAAGAATATTTTGTAATGAGAAAGATTTATAAGCTTCATTAATTAAATTAATGGTTAAAAAACAGTATTGGGGACTTAAAATGATTAATAAAAGTAAGGAATATTCAATTGAGGTTATTCCTGAAAACAAAATAATAGAAGTTAAGTTTGCTTCAGCCATAAGCTTTGATAAGCTAGAGGAGGCAATAAACCAGTTAAGAAACTATATTGCAGAAAACTATTGCATTAAATTAATAGGCTATATTAATAAGGAATTTAATTATCTTAAAGCCTTTATGCTTGCTCTTTCATTATTTGGTAATGAAAACCGTATAATTTTTGAGAATAAAGCAAAATTTAGAAGGGCTGAAAGAAAAATAAAAAGAAAGCAAATGCAAGAATTAAAAAGCAAAGGATATAATGCAAAGCAAATATCGAAAGAATTGAATGTGCCTTTAAAAACCATTTATAGATGGTTTAAAGAAGAAACTTAACAGCATTAAAAATGCTTTCTATACTTGAAGACATTTTAATTCTTTTATGGCAATCTATTTCCTAGTTTTTTAACAGTATTTTTTCTTTTTTTCAATAGCTTTGCTTCTTTTCTTTATAATCATTTTTAACTACAAAACATAACTACTTTAATGAGAATTACTGTTTTCAATTTTTAAGAAAAATCAAAAAATCAAAATTTTATGCATAGAAGGCTTTAAAAAATCAAAGAAAATCAAAAATTAGAAGGGTTTAATATAGAGGGGCCCCTTCCCCTTGGTAGGGGTAAACCACACTTCCTTAATTCATAATTAATTTATTTACAATGCTTATGAATTGAGGCTTTCTGGCTTAACAAATTCTTTATTCTATTAGGCTCCAAGCTGCTGCTTTAGCTCCTCTTTCTGCTAAAAGTTTGTTTTTTGCACTGCAAATTATAATTACATCATTTTCTTTTGGTTGAAAAATTTGCTGGATTTCCTTAGCAAGTTTAGGCCATTCTTTATTAATTGAGTTACTTATGGAGGGTAAAATTAAACTTTTTTTTCTAAAAATAAGAGTGGTTGCTGCAATTGCTCCAGCCTTAATCGCTGCATCTCTTTGCTCTATTCCATTTTTAACTTTTTCACCAACTTTTTTAACTAAAATTCCAACATTTGAATCTCCAATAGCTAAAAAACTTTTTGAAACTGGAATTGTAGGACCAATTTTAGATTTAATTTCTTGAATTAAGCGAGTCCCCCTTTTAGTTAATTTGCATCCAAGTTTAGTTGATTCTATTAAATCTAATTTTTTTAACCATTTTATTATGGTTCTAATGGAGCCTTCTCCTAAACCAGTTTCAATAGAAAGCTTTTGTCGACCGATGACCTTCATTTTCCAAATAACTTCTAAAACATTTAATATATCAAGAAAAGAGAATAGGGGATTTGGTCCTTTGTTTTTTTCAAATGCTTTCATAATTTTTTTTATTGCCTTCATTTTAAATTAACCATTCTTTAAAAATTCTAATTTTTCAATCAATTTTATATTTGCTTTATTCTTTTATCCTTTTTTTATCTTTTCGATTACATGTAATATTTGTTTGCAATTATTAACAAATATGGCTCCTTCCTCCTTTAACCTTCTATATAGTGCTTGAGCATTTCCACCTGTAAAATCTCTTTCTTCAATAGGATTCTCTTCAACAACTATTACGGTTTTTCCTTTTTTTAAAGCTATTACTGATGCTTCAAGATTTTTAATATTTCCATAACCAAAAGGTACGTTAGTTAATATTATTACATCAGCATTCTCTATTTTTTTCAAGTTAGCTTTATAAGATTCATCAGTTATTGGAGAAAAAGGTGCTTCATTTACAATATCTATTCCAAGCATAATGGCACCTTCATAATCAGTATCTAAGATGTTAAGCACTCCAGCAGTTACTTTGTATCCATGTTCCATTAATATCTTCATTAAAGAGGTGCCTGTGCCTCCACCACATATAACATGAATTGTTATAGTTTTTGGTTGAACAGTTTTAAATTCTTCAGTATATATTGGCATAATGTAGATTGAATTAGTAATTGGATGCTTTTTTATAATTACACGTATATTAAAAACTTTTTCAATATTTTCACTAGTTAAAACAGATTCTGTAGGCCCTAGAGAAACTATTTTACCTTCATTTAATAAAATTATAAAATCGCAGAAAAGAGCAGCTAGATTTATATCATGCAGTGCTCCTATTGTTATTAAATCTTTTTCCCTCGTGATTTTTTTGATAACACCAAGAACTTCAATTTGATGCTTTATGTCAAGATGAGATGCGGGTTCATCTAAAAGTAAAACTTTAGGTTCTTGAGCTAACGCCCTTGCAATCAACACCTTTTGTTTTTGACCATCGCTAAGCTCATTAAACCGTCTTGCAATAAAATCTTTTATTTCAAGCTTTTCCAAAGCCTCATTTATAATGCTTACATCTTTAGAATTAAGAATACCTAACCAACCTGTCCATGGATGCCTTGCAGTAGCCATAATATCAAACACTTCCATCTGTGGAGTTTCTATAGCAGTTGTGAAAACTGTTGAAAAAATTTTCGCTAATTCATTCCCTGAAAAAACATTTAAACTTTTTCCATCAAGATATATTGAGCCTACTTTTGGTTTAAGCAAACCACTTAAGCATTTTAATAAAGTTGTTTTACCTGAACCATTTGGACCAAGAAGACCTACAAAGGATCCGCTTTCAATTTCAGCTGTTACATTTTCTAAAGCCTTTACAGATTTAAAACTAAAGCTAACCCCTTTAATTTTAATTTTAACCATTTTTTAACTACCTTTTTTAAGCAAAAGATAAATAAGTAATGGTGCGCCGACCATAGAAGTTATAACACCTATTGGTAACTCAGATGGGCGAACAACAATTCTTGATAAAGCATCAGATAATAATAGGAAGGAAGCCCCTATAAAAGTTGAAGTTGGCATAAGCGATTTATTATCATAACCTACAATAAACCTTGCTATATGAGGTATTATTAACCCTACGAAGCCTATTATTCCAGCTGAAGCAACAGAAACAGAAACAAGAATGGATGTAACTATTATAAGGTATTGAGTTAACTTTTTTACATCTACCCCAAGTTGCTTAGCATATTCTTCACCTAGCAACATTGCATTAAGATCCTTAACTTTAATAAAAAGCAGAATTAAACCTAAAGGAATAATTACTGCCATTATTTTTACATGAATCCAATGAATACCTGAGAAGCCACCTAAAAGCCAAGCAAAAATTAAGTGAATATCCTTTATGGCTAAATACTCAAGAAATGTAACCATTGAAGAAAGTAAAAAGCTGAATGCAAGCCCAATCAACAATACAGATGTAGGTTTAAGACCAAAAGATTTACTTATAGCGTAAACAGTTAAAGTTGTAAAAAGAGCACCGAAAAAAGCCATAAAGGAAGTTGTATAAGGACCCAAAGGTTGTTGAGCTGCACCAAGCACAATTGTTATGGAAACTCCAAGAAGTGCACCGCTTGCAATTCCAAGCGTATATGGCTCCACTAGTTGATTTCTAAATAAAGTTTGTAAGCTTACTCCGCTTGCAGCAAGAGCAGCTCCAATAAATAAGCTTGCAATAACCCTTGGAAGACGCACATCAACCAGTATTTTAGCGTAAATGCTCTCTTCAGGATTGAAGTGCAGTAAAATTCCTATTAAATTGTTTAATGGTATATTAACAGCGCCTGCAGATAAACCTATAAAAAAAGAAAAAATAAGTAGCATAATCAATATTGCAAGAATAAGCTTTCCCAATCTGCTTTTTTTACGATAATAATCAAAAGAAAGATTAAAGCTCATTTTTCATTCCTTTCAATTTAGGATAGACATTAATTGCTTTTCCTTTAATTTTTGTTTTTCCATGAATAAAATGAACATTTTTTAGATATTTTTTAGCTAATTTCGATGCATTTACCACTTCTTTGGAGGATGGAGCTTTCCAAGGGGTATTATTAATAGGAATAAATCCATCTATTCTATATGGTATATGCGGATTAACTTCCGCGATAAACTTAGCTATTTTTTCAATTTCATCTTGCTCTATTAACCCTGGAATTAAAACGCTTTCAGCCATCAATTTAATTTTGCTTTCATTTAAAAGCCTAAAGTTATCTAAAACTGGTTTATTTGGTTTACCTGTATAAAATTGATGAAGAAATTCATCATAAGCCTTAATGCTTACACAAATGCTTGAAAGCCCTGCATCCTCCAAACTTTTTATAAATTCCCTATTTAAAATGAAGCCATTAGTTAATAAATGGGATTCAACATCAAAATCGTTAAGTAAACAGATTATATCTAGCAATTTTTTATCAAGCGTTGGCTCTCCTCCACCTAACACAGCTTTTTTTGGACTAAGTTCCTTAATTAAAGCCTTAAAATTGCTTAAAGAAAGAAATTTCACTTTATTAATAGCTTGAAGGACGTGTTTCTCTTTATTAGAAATATGGCAATCCCAAATCGATTGTTTCAATATGCAACCTTTGCATTGAAAGTTGCATCCTTTAAAGAAAACATATAGAGAGTTATCATGCGTGAACTGTACAAGATGATAAATTTTCGTCATAATTTTTACCGTTCATAATCCTTCGCTATTTTATGGGAAGGTTACATGTTAAGAAATTCTATTTCTTTAGCATTTATTATTTTATCAACCTTTGGATTTCTTCAGCTATAGATGCATCGTATGCTGCGAATATTATTCCATCAGAATAGTTGGAGAGAAGAGACATAGCCTTAATTATGTTCTTGATAGGTGGTTTCGGATACCCAACATAAAGTTCGATATAAAGCGGTGCTTTAATCTGTTTACGAAAGCTTCGCGCTAAGGTTTCCATCCAATATGTTGTCGAGTAACTCGTATCATAAAGCGGGATTACAAAAAAATCAACATATTTAGTAAGCGTTTTAAAGTCTATACCAAACCTCTCTTTAGACAACCATGGATCGGGATATAACGATGTGGAGAAGTTTCCTTTTACTCGCTTTGAAACCGCTTCTATGAATTCATTAATTACATTTGACTTCCATTCAGCCCATTCAAGGTTGCTTTTTTCCCACATTTCTATGCATCGTGGGCATGTACAATATTCCTCCTCTGGAAAATGAATGCAATCAAGATGTATGCCTGCTATGTTCACTTTTGAAGCTTCATCAATCAGGTTGAAAAGATATTTTATATAATTCTCATTTGTAGGGCATATCCAATCCCAAAGAAAATTATACCTTTTATTTCCTCTAATCGCTTTGTCATTTTTGGATAGAGCAACCCATTCAGGCTTTTCACGAGCTGTTTTATTATCGCCAAAACAACTAATAATATTGTATATTTGCTCTGCTGCATTATTCACTTTGCCGCTTACATCTTTAACATGATAAAAGGTTAAATCAAAATTTTCTATAGGCTTTGGTTTATTTATCACAATGCCTAATTTCATAATATTATATTTCACCTTTAAATATTAGATTTCAATTCCATAAATTAGTTTAGCAAAGATTTTTACAGCTTCAGCAACCCTTGGACCTGGGCGTATAACAAACTCTGGTACAGCAAAAACTTTTCCTTCTTTTACTGCTTTGGTTTCAGCCCAAGCTGGAAAAAGCTTTAGAAGATCATTAACATTTGATATTCCTGGATGCCCTTCGCTAAAGAGGATTACATCAGGATTTCGAATTAGCACTTCTTCAGGGCTTACCGTAGGCCAAGCAATGTTTACATCGTTAAAAATGTTTTCACCTCCAGCAGCCTGAATAAGAGCATTAATCCAGCTTGGTCCTCCAGCTGACATAAGCGGATCATGCCATGAAATCCAGAAGACTTTTTGTTTAGGTAAACCAGCTATCGCGTTAGAAATTTTAGTTATATTCCTTTCTAAGTTGATTATAAGGTTTTCTGCATGCTCATTTGTTCCAGTTACTTTACCAATCAGCCTCATAGCAGCATATATATCATTAAGGTTTCTTCCATAATCTATTACAACAACAGGAAAACCAAGCGTTTCAAGCTTTGCTACACTCTCAGGCTTCATAAGGGTAGTTACCAAAATTAAATCGGGGTTTACTGCAACAGCTTTTTCAATTTCAGGTTCAACAATATTTTCAAAAACTGTAAGATTTCCCATTTTCTTTTTATTTAATACTTCTTGAGGCCAATTGCACCATTTTGTTACAGCAACAACTTTATCTCCTAAACCCAGAAAGAAAAGCGTTTCAGTTATACTAGGTGCAAAGGAAGCTATTCTTTTTGGTGGAATTTTGACTATAGTTGCAGAAATATGCGGAGCTTTAACGCCTTGCGGAACAACAATTATAGTTCTTCCATAACCATCCTTAATGACTTCGCTAGCAACCATAGCATTAAGATTTACATTCAATTCTTCAACTTTTTGATTAAGCTGAAATATTGCATAAAGGTTATAAATGGATGTAGCTCCAATGGCAAGAATTATAAAAAGTAAAGCTAAAAGCTTTTTTTCAATAATCATGGTTGGATTAACCATCCAAAAAATTTATATAAATTTAAAATAAAAAAGAAGTATATAAGGTTATCGATTATTTTGGATGGATAAAAAGTAAGTGAAAATTATGATGCTAAATTTTATTGAGAGTTTGTTTATAATTGGATTAGCTTTTGTTATAGATTTTTTGTTGGGGGAACCTCCAATTTTTATTCATCCAACTGTTTGGATGGGTCGAGTTATTTCATTTTTAAAGCCTAAATTTAAATCTTTAAATCCTAAAAGGGAAAGAATTAATGGAATTTTAATTTGGTTTTTTTGCTTCTTTATTTTTATTCCTCCATTATGCTTTGCTCCATTTTTAAAAAAAATTAATTTTATTTTTTACATTGTTGTTATGGCTTTGCTTTTAAAACCTACTTTTGCAATAAAATCTTGGAAGTTTCATATGGAACCTTTAATTAAAGCTCTTAAGGAGGAGGATGTTGTTGAGGCGAGAAGGCTTGTAGGTAAAGTTGTTGGAAGAAACACTAAAGATTTAAGCAAGGAACAGGTGATTTCTGCAGCAGTGGAAACTATTGCTGAAGGAATTGTAGATGGAGTTGCAAGTCCCCTATTTTATTTTGCAATTTTTGGTTTGCCTGGTGCATGGACATTTAGGTTAGCAAACACTTTTGATTCCATGATAGGTTATAAAGATAAAGCGCATATAAATATAGGGTGGTTTTCAGCTAGAATGGATAGTTTACTAAATTTTTTACCAGCAAGATTATCTTCAATAGCTATGCTTTTGACATGCAAAATTTTAAAAAGAGATTGGAAGGTTGCTAAACAAATTTTGTTAAGGGATAAAAATGCACCTCCAAGCATTAATTCTGGATGGCCCATGGCAACTATGGCTGGTATTCTTAAGGTAAGATTAGAGAAGCCAGGATTCTATATATTGGGAAGAGAATTAAGGCAACCTGCTATTGAAGATATCACCTTAGCTTTAAAAGTTATGCATTTAACCATTTTAATATTCGTTTTAATTTTTATTTTTCCAATTAAATTTTTGTTAAGTTTAGTTTGGTGAAAAACAATATGAGAAATACTTATGACATAATATTTGCTTTAAATGAAGATGAATGCAAAAGGTTTCTTGCTGATATCGAAGGGAGAAACCCAATTTTCATATGCGTTATAGCAACAACAGAAACTGCTAAAATTCCAGGGATTTCTGCAGCTGGAAGAAACCCGGAGTTTACGGATTATACACCTCCGGCGGATGCAGAGCTTCTTTTATATGAAGAATGTAAATGCATATCAGGTGTTCCAGCTACTCCTGAAGGAATTCCAACTCCGGCTTTAATAACGATGGCTGCGTTAAGGATTGGAGATATACCTATGTTTATAGTTAATGGGGGGACAAAAATTAAGCCTGATGCTCCAATAATTGATTTAGGAGGAAAACCTGGGAAAGACATAAGGTTTGATGAATCGGTAGAAAAACCGGGAGAAATCTTTAAAAAAGCTGAATTAATTGGAAAAAATTTTGCTAAAATAAGCGATTATATTATAATTGGGGAAAGCGTTCCAGGAGGAACGACCACCGCCTTAGCAGTTATGCTAGCGGCAGGAATAAATGCTGAAGGAAAAGTTAGCAGCAGCATGCAAAATAATCCTCACAACTTAAAAATTTCTATAGTTAAAGAAGCTTTTAAAAGGGCTGGAGTAAAATTTGGAGATTTAAAAGATGACCCATTAAAAGCTGTTTCTTTATTTGGGGATCCTATGATGCCTGCTTTCGCTGGATTAGTCTCTGGAGCAGCTGAAAAAGTTAAAGTGATGATGGCTGGTGGAACACAAATGGGTGCGATTTTAACAATTTTAAAAACTGAAAAACCTGAAGCCTTAAAGAATGTTGCTATTGGAACCACTAGATGGATTATTGAGGATGAAAGCTCAGATATAAAGAGTATTATAAATCAATTTGGAAGAATTCCTTTATTAGCTGCTAACTTAAACTTTAAAGAATCTTTGTATTGGGGTTTAAGCGTTTATGAGCAGGGAGTTGTTAAGGAAGGTGTGGGAGCTGGGGGAGCCTCTATAGGAGCTATGCTAAAATCTAAAGGAACTATAAATGCGCAAACAATTTTAAAAGAAGTAGAGAAAAATTATGAAAGGTTGATTCTTAGGCGACAATAAATGTCAATTATTATACCAATAAAAGGAGTTAAATTCCTAATTGATAATAAATGTTTAGCGTTAAAATTTGAAAAAAAATGGTTTTCTTTAAGCTCCGCAGTTTTAAATGGAGGATTTCGAAAGGTTAAAACTATAGTTAACTATCAAGTTGATAAAGATTTTTCAGATGAAAATCCTGAAGCTTTCTTAAGGAAAGTCTTAAGAAATTTTCCTAAACCTATTGTTGGATTAATGACTGCTGCAGACATAACCAAATTTTCATTAAAAACTATAAGAGGAAATCTTCCTATTTGCGCTCTTGTTACAGCTGGAATATCGAATGCAGCTTCAGTAGGGGAAAAAATTAACCGGATGCAAAACTTAAGCACAATAAACATAATAGTTTTAGTGGATGGTTGCCTTTCTGAAGCTTGTATGGTTAATTTAATTGGAACAATTACGGAAGCTAAATCAATGGCATTGATTGATCTTGATGTTAGAAGCAAATTCAGCGGTGAAGCAGCTAGCGGAACAACTACAGATGCTATTGTTGTGGCTTGTAGAGGAAAAGGAGAGAAAATAAAATATGCTGGAACTGGAACAAAGTTAGGGATGCTTGCTGGAAAAATTGTTCGAGAAGCCATTAAAGAATCCCTGCGAAAACAAGGATTCTCCCCTAATCGACCATTTATTCAACGCTTAGAAGAAAGAGGAATTAGCTTAAATCAAATAATCGATTTTATTCTTGAATATAAGCCTGAATTAAAAAGCTTTTCAAAAGAGGAAATAAGAAAAATCATTGAGGGGGCTTTAAAAGATGTTAACATAGTCTCATTAATAATGGCTGGTTTAAGGTTAGAGGAGGATAAAGCTAAAGGGTTAATTCCAGGAATGAAGAAAAATATTGATTCAACCTTGATTGATAAAACATTTGGAGTTTATATAGCAAAGCTTATAAATGGGGATTATGGTGCCCAAGAATTTTTTAACCTTCATAAAACTAAATTATTAAAGATTTCAAAGTTAGGAGTGTTTTCAAGAAGTGTTATAGAAGGGTTATTGGCAGGAGTTTCCTCAAAGCTGAAAGCAATTGGGTGAAAAAAATGAGTGTAGTAAAGGAATTTAAAGGTGCAATAGCATTTTTAACAATTTTTCCTACAGGCGAAAAAAGTTTATCAAGCGCAATTGATGGAATGCATTATTTCCCTATCGTTGGAGCATTCATAGGATTTTTAACTGGAGTTTTCAATTGGTTAATAACACGTTTTTTATCAGGTTTACTTGCAAGCACATTTACTATAGGTTTTTTATTGTTGATAACTGGGCTTCATCATATTGATGGTTTAGCTGATTTTGGAGATGGAATTATGGCTTCTGGATCTAAAGAGGATAGATGGAAAGCTATGCATGATGTTAATATAGGTGTAGGAGGCTTAATATTAACAGTAATAATTATTCTTTCATCAATTTTCGCTATCTCCCAATTAACCTTAAACATTTTAATTCAAAGCTTGATTATTTCAGAAGTTTCAGCTAAATTATCAATGGTTTTTTTAGCTTTAATCTCTAAACCAGTTTATGAAGGATTGGGAGCAAGCTTTATTAAAGGAATGAGGGGAAAAAAGGGTATTATTAAATTTTTTATTTCATTAGTTTTTTCTTTAGCAATAGCCTTGCTTCTTCTTCACTTCTCCGGATTTTTAATGTTAATTACTGGATTATTAACCGCTATAATAATATTTATTATTTCAAAAAAGAAGTTTGGAGGTGTTACAGGAGATGTATTTGGAGCTGTAAATGAAGTTTCTCGAATGGCATCTTTAATTACTGTTTATTGGGTGGTTTCATGGATTTAACAGCATTAATTATGGCTGGTGGACGAGGAACCAGAATGAAAATTGAGTGCGAAAAACCTCTTATAAAAATAATGGGTAAACCTATGCTTCAATGGGTTATAGAAGCCGTTAAAGAATCTAACACTGTTTCTAGAATAATAATTGCTGTATCAAAAAATACACCTAAAACAGCTGAAGAAGCATTAAAATTATCAATTGAAGTTATAGAAACTCCTGGAAAAGGTTATATTAGTGATTATCAATATGCAATTAAAAAGTTGAAGCTTAAAAAAGTGTTGATTTTACCTTCTGATTTACCATTGATTAATGGTGAAATCATAAAGGAAATTATAAGTTATTATATGGGTTCTAATGCATCAGCTTTATCTGTAATGGTTCCATTAACCTTATGCAAAAAACTGGATTTAACACCAGAATATATATTTAAGATTAATGAAGAATTAGTTTCTCCAGTTGGAATAAATATTATTGATGGGAAAGTTATTGATGAACCATTTGTTAAGCAAGAGGTTCTAGTTTTAAATAAAATAGAGTTAGCAATAAATGTAAATACTATAAAGGAATTAAATTTAGCTGAGCAATTTTTTCATAAACTAAAGAGTACAAAGTTTTACACAATTATTTTATAAATAATGAAGTAATTTTAAATGCATAAAAAGTTTATTGATGTTTCTGAACCCCAAGATATAGCTAACCCTATTTTAAAGTATTTTAAACCTAAACCAGGATGGTAAATGCCGAAATCATATTGTCCAGCTGGAAGCCACATTCCATATTTACCATCTAATGAAAAGGTATAAGCTTCTTTAAATCCATTACTTGAATAAGCAGTTAAGGAAGCCCAAGATAAAGGTAAAGCTTCATTAAACAAGTTTATCCATAAAACCTCGCCATTAACATAGCCTAAACGTTCTAGACTTTGAATAACTGAAACTGTTAAATTATTTGAGTTTATAATTACTTTAAGAATATTGTTTTGATAATAACCTGCTACAGTTACCCTGATAAAGTATACGCCTTCTTTAATTCCATAATCTTTTTGCATAAAACCATCAACAGTATCATAAAAGTTTGTCCAAAGAATTCTAGGATTTCCATAGTAACTTTCAAAACCTAAAAGAGTAAAAGTAAAAAAGGTTAAGCCTTTTGGAATATAAATAAGTTTTGCAGCAGTTAATTCTCCATTTTCATTAAAAACTTCTATTCGCGCTGGTGTAGCATCCAAATTGTTAATAGGCCAAGCATAACTCAGCTGATTATCAATAGGTGTTAAAACTCCTTCAGTTTTAAAAACTAAAGTAACATCTATGGAGGATCCTATAATTAAATTGTATGAGGCATCAGTTATAACTCCATAGTTAACAGGTAAATCATAAGAGAAGGTAATGTTATCCTCTATATAACCTATTGTATAAACTCTTAATTTATATAAACCTGGTTTTAACCCTATTGCACGTATAGGAAAAGTAGGTCCGTCATCCCATTGCATAAAACCCTTAGTTGAAACTTTAACGCTAGTGTATGGTGGTGGAGGTTGAATACCGTAGATTGCAGCAATAAAGCTTCCTTTAGAATTATAAATCTCAATTTTTATTGGAGAGTTGGGATAACGCCAATGCTTAATAATTGGGGGATTTTGCCAATTCATAGAATATAAAGTTAACTCCAATCCTCCAGCCTTCAAAAGTTTAATGCTTAATGAGGAGGGAGAATTGCAAAAATAACCTATATTAGCAATGATATAATCTAATTGTATATAAAGAGAGGTTTCCCTGCTTGCAAACTCTAAAGCTTGTTGAGAAAAAACATTTAGTAATTCAGGTGTTTGAATTGGGAATATTTCTCTAGATTCAGGAGAAGCTAAAATTAAGGTGTTTAAAGCTAAAGCTTCAACACTAGAGTTTAAAAAAAGAACATTTACAATATAGCTGCCTGGAAGAAAACCTTTATCCTTAGCATAAAACCAAGCAATTCTTTTAGATTCTTGATCAATAAATGAATTCCATAAATCTAAACCTTGAATTTGAATTGTAAAATTGCTAATTCCAATTGGTACATAAGAAATGTTAAAACCAGCCACTTTACCCATAGAATCTAAAACCTCAACATAAAGAAAGCCTGCAACTTGCGTGAAGGATGGATTTAATTTATTTGGAAGACCTTCCATAAAATGAATTGTAAACTTAAAGTAACTGGTTTTTTGAAGATCTATATTAACTTCAATTTTTAAAGTATTATTGTTAGCATGAATTAACGGATAATTAATTTGGACATAACCTGAAACATAAGCTTTTACATAGTAATCTCCAGGAGGTAAACCTGAAGTGTAATTTGCATAATCTTGAGGTATATGTCCATCCCAACTAGATTCCCATTTTAATGAAAAAACATAAAAGTTAGAGAAGGGATCTAATTCATATTTGGGCTTTAGTTTAAGATAATATTTATTAACAAGGGTTAATGGAGATTCCAATAGAGGATTTTCATTTAAATCTGTTACCTCTATTCTTATAAACCTTTTTTTAGGTGTAAATGGATGAGTATAGTTAAAACTGTAACCCCATGGCGTTAAAGAATATCCATGCTTAGAATAAACAATTCCTGAAATCTCCAAGCCATCATTCACATATATATCAACATTTTCCAATGATTGCCCTGATTTCACAGATATTCCATAAATAGTCGCTGGAGCGTATCCTGAGGCTTGAGCCGTGATGTTATATGTACCTTCTTCTAAACCATAAAGCACATATTTTCCTCCAGCTGAAGCATTAAAATATGCTTGAGCCTCTATAATTCTTCCATCTTTACTAATACCTTTTGCATAAACTTTTCCTCCAAAACCATTTGGAAGCAATATAACGCCATTAAAATGCATGGTTGAATCTAATGGAGCTCCATATAAGCTTGGTTCAACTCTTCCTCCATATCTAACTACACCAGATATATAAGCTGGGTTAAGCCCAGCTGTTACAATTAATGTTGGGAAATTTTCAGCTCCTATAGAAAAAACCTCATGGTTTGAATGGGAAAAAACAGTTATGAAGATTTTAAAAAAGTATCTACCAGCTATTGAAGGAGAAGTAACATTGAAAATTCTAACGTATTGAGTGGTGTTTGCAAGAAATTTCCTGTTTTTAACGCTTGGATTCTGCGATACAATAGTTAAATTGTTTATTAAAAGTTTCCACCAACCAGGTGCTATAGGATCATTAAGTTGAGTTTTACCTAAAGAAATACTTGAAGGATTATAATCGTTTGTAAAGCTTGTCCAAACTGAAGAAACACCATTTTCAATTTTAAATTCTGGAGGAATATATATTGTTATAGATTTAGTTATTTGAGGTACATTATAGGATTGTTTATTTGGGTTATGAAGCATATCGCTTTGATTTAAATTTGTTAATGTAACATTAAATAAAAGCTCGCCTTTAATTTTCGTTAAAATAGCGCCTTTAGGATAGCTTAAAAGAATTGAATCTCCTTTAGGGAAATCCTTTCCTAACGAATAAGAAAATTTTCCTGGTGAAACAGTTGCTGAATCATTTTCAAAAGTTTTAACAAATGGAAAATTTAAAAACATAAAGAAAGAAACCATTAAAATATAAAAAAATACTTTGAAGTTTTTTATATAAAAAGCCATGTTTAAACCCCTCTTTAATTTTATTCTTTTCTAAGGGCTTCTATAGGGTTAAGTTTTGATGCTCTCCAAGCAGGATATAAACCTGAAATTATGCTTAATCCAAAAGCAAGAAACCATATGTAAAACATGTTTATTAAATAAAATATTGGTTTTATTCCTGTAATTCCAAATGGAAGAATTTTGGAAAGAATATATGCACCTATTACACCTGTTATTAAACCTAAAGCTCCGCCAACACCTCCTATAACCATAGATTCTATTAAAAATAATAAAAGAATTATGCTATTATTGAATCCTAAAGCTTTTAATAATCCTATTTCCTTAGTTCTTTCCATTACTGATGTAAATAAGGTTGTTACAATGCCTACAGCTCCAACTAAAAGCGATACAAAAGCTATACCAGATATGTAAGCATTAAATGTCCCTACAATTTTATTTATTGTTTCAGCTATTGCTTTAGGAGATGTTACTCCTATGTTTTTCCCATAGATTTCCCTTATACTTTTTTCTACTTCCTCATTATATTTCACATCTCTTGTAATTACATATATTCCATCATATTCACTTCCTTTTTCAAACAAAGCTGAAGCTACTGGAAGCGAGATATAAGCTTGCCCATCAATAAGTTCATTTCCTAATTCCTTTAATATACCTTTAACTTGAAAAGTTTTCTCTTTAGCCACAACTTTTTGAAGTCCACCTGCGACCTCCACTTTGCTTACTTTTAATATTATGGTTTGTCCAGGTTTAAATTTTAATTCTCCTTTCTCATTATGAGCTAATTTATAACCTAAAACTATTCCTATAAAATCTGTGGAGGAGGTTAAAGAGCCTTTAAGAATTTCAAGTTTAGGAATTATATATTTAAGTTTGCTTTGATCTAATCCAGTTATTAATATGGATTTTTCTCCATCTGGAGATTTAATTGCAGCAACCCCTCTTATGAATGGTATTACTTCAATAACCCATTTAAGACTTGATAAAGTTTTAACTGTTTGAGAAGTTAAAGGAATTTTGCTTGCTTCTTCGCTTGGGCCAAAAAGAGTTTCTGAGCTTGAAGGAGTTACTATCAGCACATTACCGCCTAAAGTACTAAGTTGATCATATATAAATATGGATACACCAGAGTTTAATCCATTAAGAGAAGTTATTAAGGTTGATCCTATTAAAACCATTAATATTGTTAAGCTTGTTCTTAATTTTCTTTCTGAAAGAGCTGAAAAAGCCATTTTAATAAGCTCTATAAAATTCATTCTTTAATCTTTCCTCCAAAATTTAAAATTTTAAATTTTTTTATTTTTTATGTTTAAGTTTAAAAATAGCGTAGCAACTGATACTTATTATTAATCCAGCAAGCAGAGCCATAAACCATTTATTAAATAAATAACTTGCAAAATAATTTAGAATGTTTTTAGGTTTAGCTTGAGTTTCATTAGTTAATTTAATTATTTCAAATTGAATTTTATAGTAATTTATGTGAGTTTCATGCTCACCATTTTCATAGCTTACTATAATAGTTGCTGTATAATTTCCTTCCTTAACACTATAATTTACAATAGCTTCTAAAGTAAAGGGTACAGGAGAATTCGGATCAAGCTGCCCTAAATAATTAGAACTTTCAGACGTAAAAAGCAGTAAATCACTTTTTGAAAGAGAAATATTAGTGAACATTGCTGGAATATTACCTTTATTTAAAATATTTGCTGTAAAGGATATTTTGCTTCCTGGATAAGCAGGGTTAGGATCGACTGTTAAATCATAAAGAATAATTTCAATCCAACCTTTAGCGTAAAATCCTAAAGAGTGAATCTCTGTATAGCTTGAAATATAACCTAATCTTTTATAGGTTAATGCTAAATTTGCTGTATAAGCATTTCCTGCAGTGCTATCAGGAACAAAAATAACAATTGGAATTTCAACTTTACTGCCTTTAGCAACTTTTTCAAATTTCCAATATGATGCTCCAAGAACTGTAGGAGCATTTGCTTGAGGATAAGATGGAAAAGATAAGCTAGCGTAAAGCTCATAAACAGTTTCAAAATCATTAAATATTATCAGGGTAATATTGTTGTTAAAGCCTGCTTTAAGAATTGTTGTTGAAGCTTCAACTTTTAAATGGGTTATTTGAGCATAAGAAGAAGAAAAATAAATGCTGAGAAACATTAAAACAGCTAAAGTTACCAAAATTAATGTTTTTAAGATTCTAAGATGGTTTAACAATTTTTTCAATTTGACCGTCCCTTAACCATATTATTCTATCGGTTTTATTAGCCAACTCTAAATTATGGGTAACCATCACTATAGTGGTGTTCCGTTCCTTATTTATTTTAGATAAAAGTTGAATTATTTCATTTCCAGTTTTTGAATCTAAGTTTCCAGTTGGTTCATCAGCTAAAATTATCGCTGGATCATTCATTAAAGCTCTAGCGATAGCAACTCGCTGTTGTTCTCCACCGCTAATTTCCATAGGTTTTCTATAGGCTTTTTCTTCTAACCCCACAAGCTTTAAAAGAGTTAAAGCTTTAGCTTTTCTAATTTTAGCTGAAACACCACTAACAATAGCAGGTAACTCAACATTTTTAAGAATGCTTGTTCGATTTATTAAATTATAGGATTGAAATATAAAACCGATTTTTAAATTTCTAAATTTAGCTAACTGCTTATCGTTTAATTGAGTTATTTCAATTCCATCCACTATTATTTTACCCTTTGTAGGTTTATCCAAAGCACCAAGCAAATTTAAAAGCGTGGATTTACCACAACCACTTGGACCAACCACAGCTATAAACTCACCTTTATTTACAGTAAGATTAACTCCTTTAAGCGCAGGTACATAAATAGATCCTATTTTATAAACCTTTTCTAAATTAATTGTTTCAATAATTGGGGAAGAAAAATCTTTATGATTAACATTTTGAAAGTTATTTAATGGATGAAAAGTCAATTAAATTCACCAAACAAAGAATGTTGCTATTAATTCAATTAACAAACTTATTTTTATATTTCTTTTTGTATTTTACAGTAAAAATGCTGAATTTTAATTTTCTTATTTCACTTAAAACAAGCAGAAAATCAAGCGAAAAAGAAGAATGAGCTTTGTTTAAATTTAGAGGAGGACTCCTTTTCTACTTTTTTACAAATAAAATAATGAGCAATTAAAAAGCTGCAATTGACTCATAAATTTTTATCCCAATAAATACTAGTAAAGTTAACTTCATTAAGTTAAACACTTTTAGATTGAATTGCTTTTTATTTTATTATGAAGGGGAATTTTAAGTTTTTCCGCGAAAATTAAGATTGCTGAAGAAGCAATTAATATAGCTAAAATTATAAAGGTTTCTATCCAGTTATAATTTGTTGCATAAAGTATAAAGCCTATGATTAAACCTTGAAGACCGCTACCTACATAACAAAAGAAATCGAAAACTCCGAGCGCTGTTCCAGCCATTTCTCTTCTACCAATATTTAAAGCTAATACAAAAGCTGGTACAGCAGCTCCAAAAGTGAAGAATCCTCCTAAAGCTAATAATAATATCGAAAAAGTTAAGCTTGATTTAATTGGGGTTAAAACTAAACTAATTAAGGTTAAGCAGCTGGCAATAGAATATATGCAAATCGTTTTATGATAGTTGGATTTAAAAATTTTATCTGAGATAAAACCGGCTGAAACAGCGCCCAAAGCTTGCCCTATAGGTAAAGCTATTGTTGTTAATGGAATAAGCGATAAATCTATTCCGTTTTCAGCATAATATAAGGGTATCCAAGTTATTAATCCATATCGACCAATAAAAAGCAGCATACCGATAAAGCATATTAATATGAATTTCCAGTTTAAAAGCAAATAAATGTAAGGGCTTTTTCCTTTAACAAGATTATTTTCATTAAAATCATTATAGCCTTGAAATCCTGCATCGCTTGGTTTATCCTTAGAAATAAAATAAAGCATAACTCCAGTTGCTAAAGTTATTAGCAATGGATAACGCCAAGCAGCTCTCCAACCATAGTTTACAACAAACCAACCTGTTATAATCCAAACGAAAAGAACAGATAGGGAAGCGCTTAAGCCCGTAAATCCAACAGTTGTTCCCCATTCTTTTCTTCGCCACCATTGTGCAACCATAGCTTCCCCAGGTGCATAACCCATCGCTTGAATAAAACCATTAATTATAAAGGGAATTAAAAGGCTTTTAAATGAATAAGCAAAGCTAGCAATCCAATTCATTAAAGCTGTGAGAATTGAAGCTGAAAGCAAAAGTTTTCTATAACCTAATTTATCTCCCAACCTACCGAAAATAAAGTTTCCTAAAGCATAAGCCCAAAAACCTCCAGAAGCTATAAAACTTGCTTCCACAATTGTAAGCTTTAAATCTTCTTTTATCCATGGAAGCGTAAGCCCATAATGAACTCTACCAAGATAATAAAACATGTAAAAAATGTTCCAGGCTATTAAAATTCGCCATTTCCATCTAGAAAAATCCATTTTTTAGATTTTCCCAAAAACCAATCATAATAAAAGCTTTAAGAAGAAATAAAAAGAGGAGGAAGAGGTTTTAAACGCCATAGCGCTTTGTCCATTCATCTAAAAGCCTTTCTCTATTTTTCGCAACCCACTTGAAATCATAGTTTGGTATGATTTTATGATTCTCTATAAGCCATTTCCATACAGGATGCGCCGCTGCAAGAGCTTCTGGAAACTCAAAATCTGTTCTAGAAACTTTAAGCCATGAACCGCTTCTATAATATTCATACATCATTGGTTTTGATATAGCAGCTTGAAGTACTCTCCAAGCATTTCCAGGTCTTTTAGCACCATTAATTATGGCTGCACCGTGAATGTTAATTGCTACTCCTTCTTCAGGCACCCAAATCTCCACGGGATAACCTGCTTCCTTGCTTTTTACTGTTTGATAATCAAAAGTAAGCCCTAATACGCATTCTCCAGCTTGTGCAAGTTTTCCAGGAGCTGAACCGCTTGGAGTTATCTGCGCGCAATTTGGAACAAGCTTATCAAAAAACTCCCATCCTTTATCCTCACCGAAAAGAATCATGATGCCAGTAAGGAACATCGTAGCTGTTCCTGATGTTTTTGGATTTGGCATTATTATTTCTCCTTTCCATTTTGGATCTGTTAAATCCCAGTAGCTTTTAGGCATAGTTAAACCTTTAGTTTTTGCTCTATCTTTATGAAAAACACCCATTGGCGCGGTCCAATAACCTAAACCAACCCATACGCCTTCAGGATCTGTAAGCTTTGGATCTATCTTATCATAATTAGCTAAGGGCGTATCAGGTTTCGTAATAACATTCTCTTCCTTTAGAGTTTCTAAAGCCCAGTCAGATAAACCCCATACAATATCAGCAACTGGAGACGCTTTTTCGCTTATTAAACGAGCCATAACAGTACCGGTTGATTCAGCCCAAATGCTTATATCGAGACCGGTCATGTCAACTAATAGAGGTATATAACCCTCTTGTTCATAAGCCTCAAAATATGTATAAATAGAAACTTTTCTTCCTTCAGCTGGTGCTCCAGGTGCGGTTACTGTTTTTGTTTCTGTTTTCGTTACTGTTGTTACTGCTCCTGGAGCTGCTTTTGGAGCTGCTCCATAACCTATTGCTGCTCCAACAGCTAAACCAACAA
>CAZSNM010000022.1:0-18225 GCA_964608455.1 uncultured Candidatus Bathyarchaeia archaeon
AAGGAGGGAGTATAAAAAGAAAATTATATAAAATTATTATGCAAATTGTTTATCCTAAAATGGGGCAGTCGTCTAGCTTGGTCTAGGATACCAGCCTGGGGAGCATAAAAGCCTAGACCGCTGGTGGTCACGGGTTCAAAATGAACCCTTAAAAAAAGGTTCATGAAAATCCCGTCTGCCCCACCATAATTTATTTAATTAAATCAGTTATTATGTTTCAAATAAATTGATCCTAAAGCTACCTTAAGGATGACTGAAAAAGTTTCATTCCTTCATGCTTAAATATCCTTTAACATTCTTTACTTTTGAGGCTTTTTTTAATTCAAAAGCAAACCCCTCCATTTTTCTTAAAAGTTCCCTCTCAGTTTTATTTTCTTCTATTAATTTTACAAATTTGCTTCCAACTATAACTCCATCTACTCCAAGCGAAAAGAATTTTTTTACATGAGTAGGTTTAGAGACTCCAAAGCCTACAGCTAAAGGGATTTTTCCATTAACTGTTGACAAAGCTTTTTTAATAAATTCAACAGTTAAATCTTGAATTTTTTCTCTAACACCTGTTACACCAAATGTTGAAATTAAATAAAGAAAACCTGATGAGGCTTGAGCTATTATTCTTAATCTTTTAATTGGCGTTGATGGAGCTGCTAAAAAAATTGTATCAATATGATGTTTTTGGGCTCCTCGTTTGTATTCATCAGCTTCCTCTATTGGAAGATCAGCAGCTATCACTCCATTAACTCCGTTTAAGCTAGCAAATTTAAAAAACTTTTTTAATCCAAATTTATAAATTATGTTATAATAGGTTAATATAACAATTGGAGTTTCTTCATTTTTTTTCTTAATTTTTCCTATTAAATCTAGAATTTTCTTTGGTGTTGCACCAGCTTTTAATGCTCTTTCAACTGCTAATTGAATTGTTGGTCCATCAGCTATTGGATCTGAAAAGGGTATTCCAATTTCAAGAATATCTACTCCCCCGCTTATTAAAGAATCAGCTATTAATGGAGTTAACTTTAAACTTGGGTCTCCACCAGTAATATAAGCTATTAAAGCCCCCTCTTGCCTCTCTTTTAATTTAATGAATTTTTCTTTAATCATTATAATTTAACCCCAAGATATTTTGCTACAGATTCAACATCTTTATCTCCTCTACCTGATAAAGTAACAACTATTACTTCATCTTTTCTCATTTTAGATGCTATCTTCATCGCATAAGCTAAAGCATGAGAAGGTTCAAGAGCGGGGATTATTCCTTCAAGCTTTGATAATTCAAGAAATGCTTTAACAGCTTCTTTATCTGTTACAGCGACATATTTAACTCTTTTAACATCCTTAAGAAATGCATGTTCAGGTCCAACCCCTGGATAATCTAAACCCGCTGAAATGCTATGTGTAGTTTGAATTTGACCCCATTCATCCTGAAGAATATATGTTAGCATTCCATGAAATACTCCTTTTGAACCAGCACATAAGGAAGCTGCATGTCTTCCAGTTTTTAAACCTAAACCAGCAGCTTCAACTCCATAAAGCTTTACTTTTTCATCATTTAAAAATGGATAAAATGTTCCTATAGCATTGCTTCCTCCACCAACACATGCTATTAAAGCATCAGGTAATCTTTCTTCTTTTTCTAAAATTTGTTTTTTTAATTCATTTCCTATAATGCTTTGAAATGTTCTTACAATTTTTGGATAAGGATGCGGTCCAACAACTGAACCTATAAGATAATATGTTGAAGGAAGGTTTGTAACCCAATCTCTTAAAGCTTCATTAATAGCATCTTTTAAGGTTTTTGAACCTGAATTAACTTGATGCACTTTGGCACCTAAAAGATTCATTCTAAAAACGTTAAGTCTTTGTCTTTTTACATCTTCAGCACCCATATATATTTCAGCTTTAAGTCCTAAAACAGCACATGCCATAGCGGTAGCAACCCCATGCTGCCCAGCTCCAGTCTCTGCTATAACTCTAGTTTTATTCATTTCCTTAGCTAAAAGAGCTTGCCCAAGTGTATTATTTATTTTGTGTGCTCCTCCATGAGCTAAATCTTCCCTTTTAAGATAGATTTTTGCTCCACCAACCTTTTTAGTTAAATTTTTAGCGTAATAAAGTGGTGTTGGTCTTCCAGCGTACTCCGCTAGTAAATATTTTAATTTAGATTGAAACTCTTTATTAGCTATTAATTTTTCATAAGCTTCTTCAAGCTCTTTTAAGGCTGGTATTAAAGTTTCTGGAACAAATTGGCCTCCATATTCTCCATATTTTCCTCCTATAGGATAATCTGTATATCTCATTTTTTCAATCCCTTTGCTTTTTTAATAAATTCAACCATTTTTTTATAATCTTTTATACCAGGTTTAGCCTCCACTCCACTTGAAACATCAACACCATATGGTTTAACAATTTCAATTGCTTTTTGAATATTAATAACTGTTAATCCTCCAGCTAGAATTAAAGGTTTAGGATAAATTTCATCTCTAATTTTTCTGCTTAATCTCCAATCATGCGGTTTACCTGTGCCTCCAAGTTTATTTGAGGAAAAAGAATCTATTAAAATGGCATTAAAACAACAAGCTTTTTTAACTTCTTTAAAAACAGTTTTTTCATCAGCTTTAATGGGTTTTATGATTGGTAAACCAATTTTCTTTAACTCTAATGTTGAAATATTGTTCCCATAGATTTGAAGGGTTTTAGGCCTTAAACTTTTTGTAATCTTAATTAATTCTTTAATGTTTTTAGGTTTTGTAACAAGAACGCTATCTATAAAGACAGGTGTTTCCTTAATAAGTTTTTTAGCTTTTTCCAAAGTTAAATTTCTTGGGGAAGATGGAATACCAACTATAAATCCTAGAGCATCTGCTCCAGCTTTAACTGCTAAAGCTAAATCTTTGTTTCTAGTTATTCCGCATATTTTAACTTTCATGCATTAGCATACTCCCTAACCTTTTCTTTAATATTTTTTGAAGTAATTATTGATGTGCCTATTAAAAATGCATGAACACCAAGCTTGCGAAGCTCTTGAATATCCTCCAAAGATTTTATTCCACTTTCACTTACAATAACCTTATCACTAAAATCAATTTTTCTACTTAATATTCTTTTTGAAACATTAATGTTTACATCTAAGGTTTCTAAATTTCTATTGTTTATCCCTATTAAATCTGCTTTAGTTTTTATTGCTGAATCAAATTCTTCCTCTGTATGTGTCTCTAATAAAACTTCTAAATTTAATGAATGTGCATAATCAATTGTTTCTTCAAGATTAAGTTTACAAAATCCTTTTTCAAATAAAGATTTAATTAATAATATAGCGTTTGCTCCAGCATTAGCTGCAGCTTCGATTTGAACAAAGCTTACTATAATATCTTTCATTAAAATCGGTAATTTAACTTGCTTTCTAACTTCAATTAAATCATTTAAACTTCCCCTAAATCTTTTAGGTTCCGTTAAAATTGATATTCCAATAGCTCCTCCCACTTCCATTTCCAAAGCAACTTTTTTAACATCGAGTTCATTTACTAAATCACCTATAGATGGAGAGCGTTTTTTAATCTCAGCTATAATAGGTGTGTTTTTACTTTTTAAAATAGCATTTTTAAGACTTATGGAGTTAAATGAAACATTTTTAACACATTTATAATAGTTTGAAGCAACTCTTTCTTCTGCTTCTCTAACTAAAATCTCTATAAAACTAGGCATATTTTGCTTCAAGCTCCTCAATTTTAGATAAATTTCCACCACTAGCTTTAATTAAACGCTTTAACTTTTCATATGCGCATCCATTCTCTATAGTTTCCCTAGCTAATTCTAATCCATAACTAAAATCATCTGCTTTTCCTCCTAAAATTAATCCTGCTGCAGCATTAACAAGTGTTATTTCCATTTTTGGATTATTCATAGAATAAACTCCATTTAATATTTTAAAGATTATTTCAGCATTTCCCTTAGGATCTAAGCCTGCTATATCTTCAGGCTTCGCCTTTTTAATCCCAAGCCTTTTTGGTGAAAGAATCATTGTATTAACTTCTCCATTCTTTAGCCAAGCAATCAATGTTTTTCCTATTGTTGATATTTCATCTATTCCATCTAATCCATGAATAACCATTGCTTCTTGACAACCAAGCTTTTTTAAGGCATATGCTAAAGGTTTAACTAAAGATTTATCATAAACCCCTAAAAGTTGAGCGTTTGCCTCTGCAGGGTTAGTTAATGGTCCTAAAATATTAAACACAGTTCTTATTCCTATTTCCTTTCTTACTTGAGCAACATTTTTCATAGCTTCATGAAAAACTGGAGCAAACATGAATCCTATCCCTTCATTTTCAATTATTTTTTCAACTTCTTTTGGAGTTAAATTCAATTTTAATCCCAATTCTTCTAAAACGTCTGCACTTCCACTTTTACTTGTTACTGATCTATTCCCATGTTTAGCCACAGGAATGTTTGCTCCAGCTATAATAAAAGCTGCAGCGGTGCTTATATTAAAAGTTTTTATCTTATCTCCTCCCGTACCACATGTATCAATCAACTTTCCATTAACTTTAGGCTTTATTTTATGGCAGAATTTCTTCATAATTTTAGCAAATGCAACTATTTCATCTATAGTTTCCCCCTTCATTCTTAAAGCTGTTAAAAATGCGCCAATTTGAGATAGAGTAGCATTTCCATTCATAATTTCTTCCATAGCTTTTTCAGCTTCTTCATTGGATAAATCAAATCCTTCAGTAACCTTTTTTATAAATTCTTTAAGCAATTTTTCATTCACCATCGAGAAAATTCTTTATTAAACGTTTTCCTTCAAAAGTTAAAATTGATTCTGGATGGAATTGCAATCCCTCGATTGGATACTCTTTATGTCTAACACCCATAATCTCCTTATCATCTATTGACTCAGCTGTTATGGTTAAACACTTTGGAAAGCTTTTTTTATCTCCAACAAGCGAATGATATCTTGTTGCTAATAAAGGATTTTTAACTCCCTTAAAAACTCCTTTTCCATCATGAAGTATTAAACTTGTTTTTCCATGCATAATTCTTTTTGCTTGAACAATTTTTCCACCAAAAACAGATATAATCCCTTGATGTCCTAAGCAAATGCCTAACGTTGAAATTTTAGGACTCATCTTAATTAAGATTTCTGAACAAAATCCAAAATATCTTTTATCTTCAGGTGTTCCAGGTCCAGGAGAAATTATGATTTTCTCAGGCTTAATTTTTTTAACTTTTCTTAGTGAAGCTTCATTATTTCTTAAAACTATCGGTCTCCCTCCAAGCTCACCAACATATTGATAAAGGTTATAAACAAATGAGTCATAATTATCTATAATTAAAACTTTCATTTTTAAAATTCACCTTGAAGAAGCTTTTAAAGCCTTTAATAAGGCTTCAGCTTTATGCTCCGTTTCAAACCATTCATTTCTTATAGAAGAATCAGCGACTATACCGCTTCCGGATTGAATATAACCTTTATTTTCATTTGCTATTAATGTTCTAATGGTTATAGCGAAGTCTGCATTTCCATTATATGAGAAATAACCTACTGCTCCAGCATAAGGGCCTCTTCTAGTAGGCTCTAATTCATCTATGATTTCCATAGCTCTAATCTTAGGTGCTCCAGAAACTGTTCCAGCTGGAAATACAGCTCTTAAAGCATCATAGCAGCTTAATCTCTTCTTCAATCTTCCAACAACTTTTGAGACTATATGTTGAACATGGCTGTAACGATGGATAATCATAAATTTTGGAACCTTAACACTTCCAAAATCAGAAACTTTTCCAACATCATTTCTAGCTAAATCAACAAGCATTATATGTTCTGCTTTTTCTTTTAAATCTGATAAAAGCTCTTTAGCTAACGTTTCATCTTCTTTAAGGTTTCTCCCTCTAGGTCTTGTTCCAGCTATTGGAAAGGTTTCTATTACACGATTTTCAACTCTAACAAGCATTTCAGGACTTGAACCAATAATTTGACGCTTCCCCATTTTTAAGAAAAACATATATGGTGAAGGATTCATTTTCTTAAGGTTTAAATAAAATTCGGTTAGATCCCCTTCAAACTCAAACTCATACCTTTTAGATAAAACAACTTGAAAAATATCGCCTGACCTAATGTATTTCTTAGCTTTTTTAATAGCTTCTTTATATTCGTTTCTTGTAAAGTTTAATTTAAATTCACCAAGTTTTACTTTTTTATTCTTAAAATGAAGCTTTTCTGCATTTTTAATAAAATCTAAATTTTCTTCTTTATTTATACAGTAGTAAAAGGCTCTTTTTTTATAATGATCAAATATTACACCATCATTAAATAATCCCCCTTCTAAATCTGGAAAATTTAAATCATCTATAGGATTGCCTGGAAGTTTTTCCCAGTAACGAACAGAATCATAAGAAATATAGCCTACAAAACCTCCAATAAATCTAAAAATAGAATTTTGAAAATAATTTTTTTCAGTTAAGGTTTTAATTAGGCTTAATGGTTCTTTAATGGTTAATGTGATTTTTTCTTCTTTATTTTGAATTATTGCTTTCCAATTCTTAACTTTAATGATTGTTGAAGGGTTAAAACCTAAAAAAGAATATCTAGCTAATTTTTTAGGTCCTTCAATAGATTCTAAAAGAAATGCATAATCGCAAAATTGATAAAGCTTTAAAAAGAGTTTAGCTGGGTCTGAAAATGGAACTTCCTTTATAGTTATTGGAGGTGAATGTTCAATAATGGAATGATATCCAAACATAATCCCTCATTATAGACACCTCTTTAGATGTTAAATTTATATTCATAAATGTTATATTTAAATCTTTCTAGTATAAAAATGCTCATTCTTCTAAAATAAGTGACATAAAAATTAAAATAAATAAAATAAATAAAAAACATTAAAAAAATGTTTATAATAATATTTATAAACAGAAATTACGGCTATTTTAAAGGTGAAATAAATGGAAGAAAAAGGTTTGCTTGAACCTCAAGCTTATAAAGCATTAGCTAATAAATCCAGACTTGAAATTCTTCATTTACTTTATAAACGTCCTATGAGTGTAGAAGAAATAGCTGAAGAAATTAATCTTCAACCAATAACTGTACGTCATCATCTACGCATTTTAGAAGAAGCAGGTTTAATAATGCAAAAAGAACATCGAATAGGTAAGGCTGGAAGACCATGCGTAAAATATGAAATTTTGAAATCATTTCATCCACTTAGCTTTCCAAAGCGGCAATATTTAACGCTTTTAACATTTCTTGTTAAAATTATAGATCTTTCACTAGGTGAGAAAAAAGCTATAGAGCTTTTTAAAAAAGCTGGATTTGAAATGGGTTTAAATATATTAAAAAAGCTTGAAGCAAAATATGATATAAAAGAATGGACTCCAGAAACCTTTAAAGAATTTTTTATAGAAAAATATTTAAGAGAAGAAGGTTTTGAACCTGAAATTATTGAAGTAAACAAAAAAGTTGCATATAGACTTCACAATTGTGTATTTTTCGAATTAGCCTTAGATAAACCAGAAATAATATGTGATATTTTTCATGAAAGCTTTAATAAGGGAGTAAGCAGTGCGCTTGAAAATAAAGTACGCTTTTTAAGACTTAAATGCTTAGCTCATGGAGATCCATATTGTGAGCATGTATGTGAATGGATTTCTTATCAACAATAAAAAAATAATGGTTATTTAATTGTTGCTAAAAATCACTTTTAAGTTTTTAACTGCTTAACTTTTGATTTATTATAAGCTAAAATTCATACCAGGGATACTTTATTCTAAGAGTTTTTCTTAATTGTTCATCCAAGATTTTGTTTAAACTCTTTTGTTTTTGAGACAATGGTAATTTTTGGAGAATATGATGGGGACCAACAGCTGTGATGGGGCTTTGTTGAGCTATAGTTATAGGTTTTGGTGGAATAGATTTTAATTCATTTATTATTTTTTTACTTGCTTCTTCTAATGAAAGATTTTTTTCTTGAATTTCCTTTGTTAAATTTCTTATTAATGGTTTAGGTATGGGCCTAAATCCATATGGAAAATCATCAATTTCATCTTTTTTAATTTCTTCATCAAGTTTAACTCCTATACCTATAGGATTTGCTTTAAAAATTGTATCGAGCTTAATAATCCATGCTTCTTCATTATTGCTGAAAACTATATCCCAAAAACCTGAAGCGTTTCTGCTAATTAAAACCTTCCAGTTATTAGGCTTTTTATTATAATTCTTGAATACTTCATGTAAAATTTCTTCATAGCTTTGTATTTCCAATTTTACTCATTAAAAATTAATATAAAGGGTAGATTTAAATAATATAGTTAAGCAAAAGGATTTAACAATCAGCTAAAGGAGCATTCCATCTAAGTTTTCTTTATGAAGAAGCTGGTAATAAAAGGATTAAAAATAATTTCAGCTGCTTTAAGATCCTCTAATTTATTAATGTTAAAAAAACTTAGCAATTTTGAATCATACTTTTTAAGTTCTTCTATAGGAACATAAACCACATTTTTTAATTTATTAATTACCTTTGAAATTTTTAACTCTCCTTTTTTTAAAGCATCCTCAATTAAGGGAATAATTGTGTTTACCTTATAAACAGAGTGAAGTGGTTCAATATATCCATTAGGCCATTTTGGAATTGCTGCATCAAATCCGTTAGCACATTTAAAAAGATGTTTTAATAAATTTGTGTTTATAAATGGTGAATCGCATGGTAATACGAGACTATAATCTATACTTGCTATTTTCATTCCAGTTAACATTCCAACTAAAGGACTTTGAATATTAAAAATATCCTTCACTATAATAATGTTTTTTGGAAGCAAATTTTTATAAAATTCTTCTTTATCCTTAACCACTACAATAACTTTATCTACAACTTCTAAAGCCACATTTATTACGTAGATTATCAAAGGTTTACCTCTCAAATTCAGTAAGGCCTTATCTTTACCTAATCTTGAACTTTTTCCACCAGCTAAAATTATAGCGGTTTTCAAGCTGCTTTAACCCTCAAGGGATAAATTCATTACATAATCTAAGCCTATAAGACCATATATAACTATATATAAAAGCATTTTTATTTTGTTTTGATGAGCTTGATTAAATTTGGTATTTGTATTGATGATGCTTGGCGATATATGGGTTTAAAGCCCCCTCCATCAATAGTAATCCCTCATATTTTTCTTTCATCTTTTCTATCTAAAAAAATTAAGACCTTAAAACCTAGTTTTCTCTATAAGAAAGTTAAATTAAATTCGGTTAACTCCTTAGCTGAAACCTTAACCAAAGTTAAAATAGATTATGTTAGATTTTGGCTTCAATGGAACTTTATTCAACCTAAATTATTAAGTATTAACGATTTTCAATATAATTGGAATGCATTAGATCACTTTATTAATACATTAAAGCAAGCTGGTATAGGGCTTTTACCAGTTGTTGGTTGCGGATATCAAAGAATGCTTCCTGAAAGTATAGATCCAACTAAAAATCCAAATGAATATATAAAGGCTATTTATGAATCTACTAGAGAAATTGTTCATAGATATAGGAATTTAATTAAAATTTGGCAAATTGAAAATGAGCCTAACTGGTGGTTTGCTCATTATGCAGCTGGTTGGCGTAAAGGCTTAATTTGGATAGATCCTGTTAAAGGTTTAAAATTTAAGCAAATGCTTCTTTCATCTCTTAAAGAAGCTGTAAAAAATGAAGATGAAAGTGCTCAAATAGTAATTAATTTAGAGGTTGATAGAAAAATTAAAGATTTATCTTTTTATGCGCAATACTGCGATATTATAGGTTTAGATTATTACCCAAATTATTCTCATGCTAAACCTATAGATGTTTCAACTTTAATTCCTAAAGCTAAAAAAATTTTTGAGGAAACTGGAAAAGAAACAATTGTTTGCGAAACTGGCTATCCATCTGGGCCATCTTGGCTCGGATATAATAAAACACTTCAAGCTGTTTATATTAAAAAGCTTGAGGAAACTCTAACTAATGAAGATTTAATTAAATGCGTTTTTATATGGAGGTTATCCGATAGTGAATGGCGTTCTTTTCCAGAGCATGAAAACCATTTTGGGCTTATAGAAGCTGATGGAACACCTAAACCTTCATGGCACACTTATTTAAACTGGATTGAAAAATTTAAATAAGTTTATATTTTTCATCTTCATAAAATGAATTTTAGAGGTTTTTGTTTTGAATCAAATTTTAGTAGAGGAATGCATGAGCAAACCTGTTAAAAGCGTTAATATTGAAGCTAATGTGCGAACAGTAGTTAAAGAAATGAATAAGCATAAAATTGCATCAATACTAGTTGTTGATAACAATGGGAAACCCGTTGGCGTAATAACTGAACGTGACATTCTTCAAAGGGTAATAGAAGAAAATCAAAGTTTAGATTTAACTAAAGCAAAAGATATTATGTCATCTCCAATTCACTATATAAATTCTAAAAAAACAATAAAGGAAGCTTGTGAATTAATGGTTCTTTTTAAACTGAAAAGGTTAATTGTAATTGATGAAAATAAACCAGTAGGCATAATTACTATAGCAGATATTATAAAAAAAGTTTTAAACTTGCATAAGGAGCTTTTAGAAGATTGGGAAAAAAACTTAATAAATGCTTGGGAATCATTTTAAATTATTAAGAACTTATTTTTTTTAATGTTTCTTCTAAAAATTTTTCTCCTTTTAAAAGAAGTTTTCGTCCTTCATCAGTTATTTCATAATATTTTCTGGTTGGCCCCTTTCCCTCTTTTTTTTCTTCCTTTAAAGAAATGTATCCTCCTTTAACAAGTTTATAAAGAACTACGTAAGCTGTAACAGCACCTGGTTTAAATCCATATTTTTCTTGAATAAGCTTTCTTATTTCATATCCGTATTTAGGTTTATCCTTAAGCAAACTTAGAATATATAACCATAGGTTTTCTACAGTCATTTTCTTCACTAATCTTTCGTAAGCCATTTTTTACTCAACCAACTTTCCTATGCTTTTTAAGTTAACAGTTAAATTTATATTTAAGGCTTTATGAAACTATTTTATAGTTATGAAATAGTCTCTGTTGAGGAGAAGCCCATGAAAGAAATTAGAGTAGGAGTTATAGGCGTAGGAAACTGCTTTGCTGGGCTTGTGCAAGGAATAGAATATTATAGAAGAAATCCAGATAAAACAGTTATTGGAATCATGCATGAAGATATAGGAGGTTACAAAATTTTTGATATAAAATTTGTTTCAGCTTTTGACGTGGCTGAAAACAAAATTGGAAAAACTCTTGATGAAGCTATTTATCAACCTCCAAACTGTGTTGATTGGTTACCTAAAGTTCCAAAAATAGAAACTATTGTTAAGGAAGCTCCCATTCTAGATGGTGTTGGCGTTTATGTAGAGAAAATGATTAAACCAATTAAGCAAACAAAAAGTGATGAAGAGTTAAAACGGGAAATAATTAAAGAGTTAAAAGATACTGGAACAGAAATGCTTCTTAATTATCTTCCAGTAGGAAGTGAAAAAGCTGTTAGATATTGGAGCACTATAGCTTTAGAAGCTGGAGTTGGAATGATAAATTGCATGCCTGTTTTTATTGCTTCAGATAAAAATTGGGCTGAAAAATTTGAAAGAAAAAAGCTTCCTATAATAGGTGATGATATTAAAGGTCAGGTTGGCGCTACAATTTTAAATCGTGTTCTAGCTAAATTATGCGATGATAGAGGAACAATCATAGATCAAATGTATCAAATAAATGTTGGTGGAAACACAGATTTTGCAAATATGCTTGAAAGATCAAGGCTTATTTCAAAGAAAATTTCTAAAACAGAGGCTGTTCAAAGCCAATTAACTCAAAGATTAAGCGATGATAAAATATATGTAGGGCCATCCGATTTTCTTCCATTCTTAGGAAATACAAAAATATGCTATATTAATATTAAGGGAAGAATGTTTGCAGATAGACCATTTGAAATAGAATGTAAATTAACTGTGGATGATAAAGCAAATTCTGCTGGTGTAGCTGTAGATGCAATAAGATGCCTCAAATTAGCTCTTGATAGAGGGATAGGTGGCCCTCTTATTTCACCATCAGCTTATTTAATGAAGCACCCTCCAATTCAATATAGTGATGCTGAAGCTAAAATATTAATGGAAAAATATATTGCTGGAGAAATCGAAAGATAAAAATTGTTAATTTGAAATGGCGAAAAACTCAAAAGAAAGTTTTTTAATTTTTAAAGCTTATGAAAAAACCTTTAATAAGGCCTATAGTTAAGCATAAAGGCGTAACGCGTGAAGGTAGAGGATTTAGCTTAAAGGAGCTTAAAGAAGCAGGATTAACAATAGATTTAGCTAAAAAACTTAATATAGCAATTGATAAGCGAAGAAGCAGCTTAAGAAAAGAAAATGTAGAAACATTAAAGGAGTTAATTAAAAATCTTAAGCAATAACTTTAAGCAAATTTATTAATTCACTAATGGTTTTTACTTCATAATCTGCTTTAATATTATCATTAACTTCATAATATTTATTGTTTAACTTTGCTTCTCCACTTGTAATTAAAATTGCAATCATTCCAGCTGCTTTAGCGCCCTTTACATCATAGTTTGGATCATCTCCTACAAAAACGATTTCCTTAACACTTAAGTTTAAAGAAGCTGCAAGTTTCAAAAATAAAATTGGATTTGGTTTTCTCCAACCAATTTCTCCCGAAATCACTATTGAATTAAAAAATTTAAGTAAATCTCCTTTTTTCAAAATTTCATAAACTGTTGCTGGATTTGTAAAGTTTGAAATTAACCCAAGTTTATAATTTTGTTTTAAAAGAGATAAAGTATCATAAACTTCTTTTGGAATTTTTGCAGATTCTATATAAGGCTTAAAATAAGCTTTAATGCTTTCCTCTAAAATTTGTTCCTCAGATGCTTTATCAAAACCTAGCTTTATTAAAGCTTCTTTTAACCAAACCTTGTTATGAATTTCTCTCTCTGTTTCTTTTCTAATTTTTAAATAATTTAAAGCGGTTTCTTCATAAAACATTTTAAATGTGGAGAAATCTTTTTTAAATCCATGCTTTTTTAATACTTCATAAAGATTTTTTAATGCTTCCCCCTCTTTTTCCTCAATTTTAACTAATGTTCCAATTAAATCGAAGGCTACTGCTTTAATCAATTTTTATTCACTTTTGTTTTAAATTTAAGTAAAACTTTTATTAATTTTTTACTTTTATTTTTAATTGAGTTAAAGTTTGAAAAATGGAAAAGTTTGTTTAAAAAATAAATGTTATAAATGTTGCATTAAAACTGAAATGCTATTAAGCATAAATGATGTTGAAAAAATTAAAAGTTTAGGTTTTAAAGAAGATTATTTTTTAATCAAAAGAAATGGCTGGTTAAAGCTTAAAAATAAGCATGGAAAATGCATTTTTTTAAAAAATGGAAAATGCATTATATATAATTTTAGACCTTTAGGTTGTCGACTTTATCCTTTAATTTATGATGAAAGTAAAGGATTAACAATTGATAAATTATGCCCTTTTAATAAAGAGTTTAAAGCTTCAAAAACAGATAGAAAAGTTTTAATCAAGTTTATTAGAATTCTTAAAAAAGAAAGAATTGAAAGACTAAAGATTCATAATACCCATTGTTTCTAATAGAACCTTTTCATTAACTTCTCCAGCTGTATAAGTAAATCCGGATTTAATATTGTTTATTATGACTTTAGCTGGTGCAAAAAGGTTGGGATCAATCTGGTAAAAATCAAAGTTTGCATCTTTTAATATTTTATAGAATGGTTTTCCATAATCTTTAGCAGTTGATGAAGGAGTTTGCTTAACTATTTTTTTTAATTTTTCTTCATCATCAAAATTCACTATATAAAATGTTACACCGCCATAATAAAGTGCATCATTCGTTCTACCCATAGCTTTCATTGATTCTGGATGAATAGGAGCTATAGGTGCATAACCTGAACCGTGAAGAATCATTTTTGGATCAAAACCTAATTCATTTAATTTATGAATTCCAGTTTCGACTATCCTTCCTGAAATTTGAGTTGAACCAGCAAGGCTTGATGTAGGTGTCACAATAACATAAAGGTTTTTTAATTCAACTTTACATTTTTCTGCAATATAATTAAGCGCTTCAGTTGTTGGAAGCTTATCCGATTCTAAAACTATGACTGCATGCTTAGCTTCATCCTTATAATTTATTCGTTCATAAATTTCCTTGGGTTTTAGAGATAAAGCTCTAGCTGGTCCAGAACCCATAGCAAAATAATCTCCAACTTTAATTCTCCATCCTGCATATTGAGCTGCTAAAGTTGATATTGCCGGATAATCTGTTTCAACAAAAACTGCTGGCAAAACTATTTTCCCAAAGCTTTGATGAGTTAGCTTGGCTTTTCCTAACCCTCCCATACATATTTCTGTTATTATTAATCCTGCTGAAATACTTCCATCAACTTTCACACCAGCATCAATTATTATGCTTCCCCCGGCTCCCTCGTAAACTTCAACTTTAAAATCTTTTTTTTCATCTATAAGTTTTTGAACAAGTTTAACAGCTTTTTCATTAACGCTTTCCATTTAAATCACTCTCTCCAAAAATTCCTCCCAAAACTTAAGTTGAGGATTAGAATTAATTGAAACATAAAGTTTTCCAATACCATCTTCATTTAAATCACCTGTAAACAAGTAAAATGGTCCAGAAATTTTTTCTTCTTCAACTTTCACCGAATCTTTAATATCATCTATGTCAAAGCTTGGTAAAACAGATGGTAAAAATCCTAAAATAACTATTTTACCATCCTTCATTTCTGCACCCGCCCTCCCCTCACAATTTCCTTTTATAAATATTGTTCCTCCCTTCATGTGAATTCCTGGGAAAATTCCAGCGTTTCCATAAACCTTTATAATTCCATTAATCATCCATGCTCCAGCTTCAACTCCGCAATCCCCCTTAACTATTATTTTGCCCCCCCTCATTCCTCTTCTTCCTCCTCTATAACCTGCTCCAATAAAATCTCCTGCATCCCCCTCAATTTCTATGATTCCCCCAGTCATTTCAGAACCAACCCAAGATCCAGCATTACCACTAACTTTAATTAAACCCCCCTTCATTTTTTCACCTAACCGTAAACCTGCATTTCCCTCAATAACCAACTTTCCCCCACTCATTTTAAATCCTAGACCTCGAGCTTTAGAAAAATCTCCAACAAGTTTTATCGTTAAATCTTCTTCTTTATTTTCACCTTCAACATGAAAAATTTCATTTATCTTAACTTTTTTATTTCCTTCCCATAACTCAAGATTTTTTACTTCATCCATTGTTTTTCCAGCTAAGTTTGTTGGTGAAATAATTGAAGCATCAAGTGGAACTTTTAATTCTTTTTTTAAGGTTAAAATTAACCCACTCAATTGTTAAACCTCCGATTGCACATTTAACATGAATGATTTATGTAAGTAACTTTCATTAATAATATAATTCTCCATTTTCACAGTATAGTATTCTTCAAACTTCATTTTTAAATTGTTTAACATTGATTCTTGAATGTCTTCAGCAACTTTAGAGTTAACCCAGTAAATTTTCCCTTTTGAAGAAGCTATTATTTCCCCATTTTTCGCTACTATTTCTCCATCCTTAATTGTATATGCTGTTTGCTTGAAGGCTTTTTTAATTAATTTATAATCTTTTGAAGGATCTAAACTTTTATAATTTAAATTGTAAATTGCCACATCTGCGTCTGCACCCACTCCTAAATGTCCTTTATTTTTTAAACCTAAAGATTTAGCTGTGGCAGCTCTAGTTATTATTGCTATTTCATAAAGCGTATATTCTCTATCTATTCCGGGTAAATCAAGTCTTCTTTTAGCATTTTTATTAATTTTATTTAATGTTTTTTCTCTTGCCTTCTTACTCATCAACCAAGCTATAACTTTTGGATAATGCGTAAATGGACCACCTTTTGGATGATCAGTAGTCATATGAATTTTCCAAGGATCCTTTACTAACAAAGCCAGCTCTAACCCAATGCCCCATTGAATAGCATTTACATAATTAGATTTTTTATATCTAAATGGGACAACTCCCGCTCCAGTTTCAGCTTCAACATCAGCATTAACCCACTTCTCTCTTGATAAAAGGTAAAGAATGTATTGAAATGGGCCATCAGCAGTCATCGTTGTAGTATCAGAAAATGTGACTTGACCAATATCGATTTCAACATGAGCATTCTTGTTTATGTAATCTGCTATTTCAGGGGCTCCTGAAGCAAGATTCAACCATGATGTTCCAGCGAACCCATTAAATTGAACATGGGTAACATGGATTGAAGCTTCTCCATTTTTGGATAAATCCTTAACAGCATCCATTGTTTCTATAGTAGTAACATAGTTTCCAGGCTTCCCAAGGTTATTTGTATGAACATGAATTGGATGCGGTAAATTTAAAATATTGTTTATTTTACAAAGCCATCTCACAATTTCCTTAGGCGTTACATTAAAATATGGAACTTCCTCATCTAAATGAGATATTCCTTTTCCCCAACCCCAAGCTTCAGTTCCACCTGGATTAACAATTTTTATTGCATAACCTTTAATCGCATTAAGAAGCCAGCTTACATAAGCCGCGCACTCCTCAAGCTTATCCTCCTTTAAATATTCCATTATAAACCAGTTATTTCCTAAAAGAGCAAAACAACCCTTATCAATAATTGGTATATCTCTTAATTCCTCATGTGTATGCCTAGTTTTTAAGGGTGGAGTTGCAGGTTCAAAAACGGTAGTATAACCCATTTTTGCATATCTATAACCTGTAGTAAATGTTGAAGGAACCGAATATCCAACCCCTGATCTAGTAACTTTTGTTTTAACTTCAAAATCTTTAACATGATCCTCCGGCCTTAATACTCTTCCAGCATTAACCTTTGATCCAGCTATATGTGAATGAATATCTACACCACCTGGCATAACAACCATGTTAGAAGCATCAATAACCTTTGCTTTAGAGCTTACCTTCTCAACTATTTTTCCATCCTTAATAAATACATCCATTTTTTCTCCATTTATATTGTTCAATGGATCAAAAACAAAACCATTTTTAATTAAAATTTCACTCATATTACAGCCCCCATTTTTCACTCTTTAAGTTTTTTAACATTTACTAAAATTTCATTTATGATTTCTTCATCAGATTTTAAGCCTAAAGGAGGTTCAACAAGTTTTTTACACTCTAATGGTACACCATCCATTCTATAAACTGTTCCTTCAGCCTCAATTCCTGTTATAACTGTTGGAATAACAACAGTTGAAATCAATGTAGTGGCACTTCTATGGGGATCTATTGTTATTACTGGAATCTTCATTAAATGTTTTACTGCTGAAACTGGAAAATGAGCTATTGGATCAGAACCTACTATCAAAGCTGCATCGCATTCCCCTCTAGTTAAAAGTTCTATTGTTGTTGTTTCTCCAGGATTATATCTTGGATAACCTTGGCTAAAATCTACTGCAAATGGATAACCTGTTTGCCAAGCTATCACTTCGTTTGCCCCTGTTACATTATAATGTCCTCTCATAGGCATTATCAAAAATTTTGTTCTCTCATTTAAATCTCTAACTAAAGATAAAGCTGCATCTATATTTCTGCTTTTTCCAAGAGACATTGTTAACCCTAAACCAAAGAAAAGTATTCCAAATTCGCAGCTTATCATTAAATCAGCTAATTCCTCAATCTTGCTTGTTGGAACTCCAGCTACTTCATTTAAGTAAATTTCTTCTCCTTTAACAGCCATTCTTAAAGCTGAAATCAATTCATAATCTTGGTTTGGAGTAACCTGAATAAATATATCAGCTAATTTAGCTGTAGCTGTTTTTCGAACATCCACCACTACAAGCTTTCTTTCTCCTCTTTCTCTTCTAAATTTTCCTCTGCTAAAAACTGTATATCTAGTCAAATGCCTTGGATGACTAAAAATAGGGTTTGAACCCCAATAAATAATCAAATCAGCTCTATTTTTAACTTCTCCTAAAGTACATGTTACTAAACCTACATCATGGACTCCTATTAAGCTTGGACCATGACAAACAGATGTTGTATTATCTATAACGCCTCCTAAAGCTTCAGCTAATTCTACAGCTTTACCTATAGCTTCTGTGCTTGTTAAGCTTAATCCATATATTAAAGGATATTTAGCTTCAGCAAGAATTTTTGAAGCTTTTTCAATAGCTTCTTTAAGATCGCATTCTTTAAAT
>CAZSNM010000022.1:18235-19617 GCA_964608455.1 uncultured Candidatus Bathyarchaeia archaeon
CATTCTCCTTAATTAATGGTTTAACAATTCTTTCTTTACCATTATAATTTTGAAATTTACTTAATGAAACGGCGCAAGCATTTTTAACTTCAACTATTTTTCCATCTTTGACTTTAACTTCTAAATCATCGCAGCAGCATCCGCAAACTGTACAAACAACATTATTAATTATTTTTTCCATTAAATTATTTTCCTCCAGAAATCTTTTCTAAAACCTCTTTTAAAGTTAAGATTTTATCCTCCTTTTTTGCTGGAAAAACTTCAGCCTCAATCCCTTTAAAACTTGGCATTCCACTTCCATGAGTTTCAGGATCCACAACTAAATTAGCCCAAGGTCCATAAGGAATAAAAACTATGCCTTTATGAGGTGCTTGAGCAGATTTAACAGCTTTTAAAACAACTTCGCCAAATTTTGTTTTTAAAACAATATTTTGTCCAGGAGATATATTTAAAGCTTCCATATCACTTGGATCAAGCTCGCATATAGCTACATTATTAAAATATTCTTCAGAAAGTTTTCCAACTTCTTTACTTGCCCCTTGCTGTAGGCTTCTTCCAGTTATAAGTTTAACTTTCATTGCTGAAAATTCACCTAGGCTTCTCTATTAAACGCCTTTTAGATAAAATTTTTCCATCATCATAATGTGGATGCCTAGCTACAGAATCGCTGTTTTTCTCCATTTCTCTAGCTTCATCAATTAATTTAGCTGCTTCTCTAATTAATTCATGAGCAGCAGCAGCCAACACCGTATACTTTTGCCAATCTTTAATTACGAAGCATGCTTGAACATTCATTTCAGCAACTTTTTTAGCCATTTCATATGCTGCTTGAGCTTTAGCTTTAGCATAAGGATTTTGAAATTCAGCAGCTTCAACGGCAGCTTCACTATCAATAATTTTTTTTGGAAGCTGTGGTTTTTCACCTTTTTTTAAAGCTTCAATAACTTTATCTATTTCATTAAATAGGATATTAAAAGCTCCTGAACCAGCTAAAACTTTAATAACTTCAGCATTAAATAAAGCCATTTCAATTGGATCTAAAAATTCTCTTCTAGCACCAATCATGGGATCGCCTTCAATTATTAAATACCCAAAACTCCCCTCCTCAAGTTTTTTAACAGCCTTTTTAGCTGGAGCATCTGAAATAACTAAAACTGGAATTCCTGCTTTACTTAAAATTTCCCTAGCTTTTTCAGGTCCAGGTAAAGAAGCATTTGGACTAACTACAATTGCTAAATCAGGTTTAAATTCAAGAAGTTTTTCAGCTATTTCAGCAGCTTCTTCAACATTCATTTTTGCTCCTGAACCAACAACTCTTACGCTTAAATCTTCTCTTTCAGCTCTTTCATCTAAAAGAAACTCTAATAATGGAGCGGCGCCTA
>CAZSNM010000023.1:0-2720 GCA_964608455.1 uncultured Candidatus Bathyarchaeia archaeon
ACATACACTATTTACGCAAGCGCAGCAGGCTATCCGGAGAGGAAGGTGGCTGAAGGCATAACTGTTTATCCAGGCAAATCCGTTCATTTAGATATTTACTTGGAGCCAGGAGCTATAGTTCACGGTAAAGTATTTTCAAAGCATGGAATGGCTGATGCAAAATGGACTAACCCAGCCGATGTAACCTTTACTGGCGACGACGGTAAAACTTATATTGCGCCTATAATGGTTGAAATCTATGATAGCAATGAATGGCCATCACCTAAACCAGGTTATGCTTGGGGCGATGTTAATGAAGGCGTTTTAAGTAACTCAATCCTATTTGAGCGTGGAACCCCAACCGATTTGGTTTGGACTGATGAAGGCTATAAACCACGCACACCAGGCCACTTAATGAGCTTTTCACCAATCAACTTAACTGATGCACCCTACACTTCATATGGTAGGCATGCTTGGGATAAGCCAAGTCCAGTTGCCTTCCCATGGGAAGGTCCAGTAGGCCCAGCTGATCCAGACGGTATATTCAATGGTGTAGGTCCCTCAACAGTTTGGTGGACGAAACAGGGCGAGAAAAGCTTTGAATTCAAGTTTGGAAATAAAGAATTAACATCTGATTCTAGTGCGCCGGGTCTTTACGGTACTCCAACAGAGTTTGATGGGCATGTTCCGCAGGTTTTTGCAACATGGATTAATGGCTTAAAGCCTGGAACCTACTATATCCGCGTTTGGACACCTGGATATGTGCAAACAGATGTATTCGGCAACTATGTGGATTACAGCTTTACAGTTGCTGCTGAAGAATGGGCTGGCGACATTTATGTACCAATAGACCTTCAATTAAGCGGCAAAATAAACAAAACAGTTCACTTCCACGATTTAGCAGGCGAATTGATTGATAGGCCTATTGGAGGTCCAGATGAGGGCAGATGGTTAATTGCGGAGGCTAGAGACAGCGAAGGCAACCTAGTAGCCTTCAACTTCAAATGGGTTGATAAAAATAAGGATAGCGCTTGGATATTGCTTTGGGGCTTCGGTTTAGCTGGACCAGACGATGGCATGCGTTACTTCCTATACAGGTATAGGCATATAAGGGATTATGGCATCATGCCAGGCACATACAAGGTTTACGTTTACATGCGAGGCTATGTCCAGCAAGAGTTTGAATGGGCAAGCGTAAGCTTAACTGGAGGAACAACATATATAAGCAACCATATGTATCGTGGAGCTGGAATAAACGTTACAGTATTCAGCAAGGATTGGCAATATCCAACAATCTACAGGCCATGGATAAAGCCCGGTAAAAGCATTACAATCAAAGTTATAAGCGTAGAAACTGGAGAAACAGTTGGCACCATTAAATACTGGGATGGCGATGGGTGGACGAAGCCAAAGCAAGATGAGAATTATGTAAGCGTACCTCATGCGGGTTGGAATCCAGACTGGAGCAAATTGAAGTTTAATGGTTCAACAGCTTGCGAAGAGGATGGACCAGACAGCAATACCGAAGTCTCCACGCCTGATGCTAACGATGAAAGGGCTGGGTTCTGGGGTATGGCTGGCTTTGTGGTTGATCCAAGCTACTATAGGCTTGGAGCCGATAAAGACTGGAAGACTGTTCTTGGCTTAGAAACTGGCAGCTATAAATTCAAGGTTTCAACCAGCGGCTACGTATTCAAAGAAGCTGACAAGTATATTGTTTATGCGGCTAAAGGCCATCAAGCGGATACAAAGCTTGAAGTTGTTATAGGCGGAAAAATCACTGGAGAAATAATATTCAAGAAGGAACGCGTAATGGAGAAAACACCATACGATATATTCATTGAAGTTGAAGTATACAAGGAAGATGGAAAGTTCCTAAGTAGCTGGACAAAGTACGTTAAAAAAGGCACATCAAAAGTTGAATTCACGATCTGGGGTATTGATGGCTATCCAAACTATGATAAAGGCTACTGGATTGAAGTTGATACCTGGGCAGTCTACCGGGATGTTACAAACGGTTTCTACTACCCGCCTGTTATAGGCTTATTGATGGGTAAAGACTACCACTTAATAGGCACTGATCCAGGATTCCAAGGCGATGCATACGCCTTCAACCACTTAGGTCCATACGAGCAAAGAACAAAGATTTATGTGCCTAACGTGCATTTAAGCGGTGAAGCCAGCGTTGCATTCGAGCTTGATAGAAGAGGATACTTAAGCGGTCAAATATATGGCTTTACATGGAGCCATGAGATGCGTCCAATAAGCTGGGCTAAAGTAATGGCGGTAGGAGAATCAGGCGAATTTACGCTTTACAGCATTGATGGCTTCTATGAAGGCTTTATGCCAAGCGGAACATACACTTTAACAGTTGTTGCTTATGAAGGCGATATAGGCTACAACAGCGTAACAGCCTCGGTTACAGTGCCTGACGGTGGAGAAGCAAGCTACAGCTTTGAAGGTCTTGAATTAAGCCACATACCAATTCCAGAATTTCCAGTTGCAGCCATAGCCTTAATCTCAACCATAGCAGCTTCACTATACATTTTAAGGCGGATCAAAAAGTAAAGCCGAGAAAAAAGGGTTTTTAAACCCCCTTTTACTTAAACCCCTTTTTTCTTATTTTTTCAGAAATTTTGTTTACAGATTCAAAATTTTTTAAACCGCTTTTAAATTTGATTTTAACGGTTTTAACGTTAAACATTCATTTTGTTTTAAAATCTTCTTTAAGCAACATCACT
>CAZSNM010000023.1:2820-4312 GCA_964608455.1 uncultured Candidatus Bathyarchaeia archaeon
AATCCATCCATTCTCCTTAGAAATCAACGTTTTTTGTTTTATTAATTTTTTAAATTCTTTTTTTAGTTTTTTCCAAAAACCTTTATCATAAATGATTATTCCATCTTTTAAGGCATCTAAAATTAATGGATTAAAATTTTTAAACATAAAGTTCGCTTCATCCATTGTATAAGGGAATATTTCAACCCAACCATTCGAAAATTTAGAATATTCATAAAGCCTATTTTTAAAGTCCAAGCTTTCATAGGAAACTATTAAAAGAAGGTCGTAATCGCTATAAATTGTATAGTTTCCTTTAGCCATTGAACCAAAAAGAATTATTGAAACTATTTTTTCGCTTTTCTCCTTTAATAACGCTTTCACAACCTTTCTTAAAGAGTTAAATCTAGGTAACTCCCGTAATTTTTTTAGCAAAATCAATCACCTTCCTCGCATGGCAAAGAGCCTCTTTTGCATCATCTTCATTAAACATATGTATAGGTGCTCCGCTTGGAAAAGCATTAGGATACCTTGTTGGAATATAGTAACGGTTAAGAATTCTGCAGGCACCTTCAATTTCTTTAGAAACTTGAATAAACTTGGAAACCTCTAAAATTAAAGCCATAAGGTTATAGCCAACAGTTGGTGAACCAAAATTTTCTAAAACAGCCTTTAAAGCTTTTTCAGCTGCTTGATGGTATGTAAAACAACACCAAGCATAATTTCTTGTTGCATAAAGATCTTCAGCAGCCTTAAACTCTCCTTTAGCTTGCTCCATCCAATCAACTGTTCTACGCAATTTAACTTCCCATACTCATTAAATAAATTATTATTAATAAACGCGATTAAATCTAGTTTAAAACTGTTTCAAAAATAAAAATGTTAACAGTTATTTTAGGAATTCTTGTTTTATTGCTTATAACTTTTAGCTTTCCTCCACAATTTCTTTTCCATAAATAAGTTTTATTTCATGTTTCTTCGTATTTTCCTTAAGAAACTCTATAACTTTCTCCGGTGCATTGCCAACAGAAAGAAACTTAAACTCAACTTTTCTATTAAACTTTTTTTGAGCAGCCTCAATATGCCTTAAAAGTTTCTCAACCTCTTTTTCAGCTTCCTCTTCATCCCTTAAATAAGTTGTTACCTCCCCAACAATTAAAGGCTTCTCATTAAAAACATCAATCTCAAAAATTTCACCATCATAAACAAAAATGCCCTTTCTAACGTTTATTTCCGCTCTAGAATAACCCTTCTCCTCCAACATTATTTCAATAAAAGCCATAGTATAATCTTCAAGCGTTCTTCCAACAGCTCTTCCAAAACTTGTAACCTCAGCCTTTAAACCCTTAATTTCCCTCCAAATCTTTGTCTGCTCCTCTTTAACCGCTTTAACCTCCTCCCATAACCTATTTTGATTCGCCCACAGTTTATTTTGCCCTTCTCTTAAAGCCTTAACCTCTTCCCAAAGCTTGTTTTGCCCTTCTCTTAAAGCCTTAACCTCTTCCCAAAGCTT
>CAZSNM010000023.1:4412-18972 GCA_964608455.1 uncultured Candidatus Bathyarchaeia archaeon
CTTCCCAAAGCTTGTTTTGCCCTTCTCTTAAAGCCTTAACCTCTTCCCAAAGCTTGTTTTGCCCTTCTCTTAAAGCCTTAACCTCTTCCCAAAGCTTAATTTGGCTCTCCCACAACTTGTTTTGATTCTCCCAAAGCTTTTTAATCTCTTCTTCAACCCTATCAAGCCTATTCAAAATCTCGCGTAAACCAATTAAACCAGCAATAGCATATCTAAACTCTAAATCTTCCTCAAGAAGCTTAAGAAAAGCTTTTTTTAATTCGCTTACCATCAACTTTCCTTTAACCTATTAAAATTTTATTCACTTATTTAGTGTTTCTTAAAGTTTTATATATTTATCGGTTTACAAAGCTTCGAAATCTTAATTCAAACTTAAAGTTAAATTATATTTTAGTCAATATAAAGTTAAATAAGGTTTTTGAAGAAGGTGAAAAGCTTAATTTAGCTTCTTTAATGAAGAAGCTTTAATTAAATAAATAAATTCATAGCTCCAAGCTGTTAAACTTGCTAAAAAACCTTTAAAACTAAAGCAATCAAGATTAAAAAAGCTTTTTTCTCTATAAACTTCATTAAATTTCCCCTATTTCATTAATTTTATTCAATTGTTATTGTTTATGTAAATTTTCACGCATGTAAAACTGCCTAAATTTTTTATTTCATGTGTTTTAAGCATTTTATCTTTTTAATTTTAAACTTATAAACCTTAAAGATATTTAAATAAAGGAGATGAAAAAGTGAATTTAAAACCTAAAACAATTTTAACCATATTTTTATTTTCTCTAATTTTATTTAATATTAACTCTTTCTTTTCAATTCAATTAAACGCTTTAAAATTTAATCAAAATGAAATTAAATATGCATATTATCCTGCACCTTCCTTAACAACAATTAAAGACTATAGTTTTACTCAAAGTGCAAGCTTTTTTAATGCACCTGAATTTGGACCATTAAAATTAGCTGTTATAGCTGTAGAATTTTCAGATTATAATCACACAAGATCAATTGAAGAATTAAAAAATGACTTTATTCAAATGAATAATTATTTTAAGGAAGCTTCATTTGGAAAAGTTTGGATTGAAGTAGAAATCTTTGGTTGGATCAAATTAAATAAAACAATGCTTTATTATGGTAGGGATGGTTTAAAACCTGATGATGGAAACAACGATGGTTTTCCAGATACATGGCTTTTAATTCAAGATGCTATTATGGCTATTGATAAGCAAGTGGATTTTTCAGGCTTTAAATATTTAATGGTTGTTCATGCTGGAAATGGTCAAGAAACAAGCAGTGTCCCAAGCGATATATGGTCAATAACTTATATCATGGGTATAACCTTTAGAACCAATGATAATTGGAGCTTTAGCTCTGCAGCTATAGCTCCAGAAACTGAAGCTCAAGGCGCTGTTCCATTAGGTGTTTACTGTCATGAATTCTCTCATTTATTAGGTTTACCAGATTTATATGTTTATGGTAGCCAATCTAGACCTGTTGGAAACTGGGATTTAATGGATAGAGGATGCTGGAATGGAAATCCACCAGGCTCCAGCCCAGCCCATTATACAGCCTGGGGAAAAATAAAACTTAAATGGATTAATGAATCTCAAGTTTTAACTGTACCCATAGGATCCAAAGTTAATGTAACACTTGACCCAATTGAAGTTCCATCCAAAAATTATCAAGCTGTAAAAATTCCAATTTCAACAAGCAGATATTATTTAATTGAGGTTAGAGCTCAATTAGGTTTTGATTCAGCTTTACCAAGCTCAGGTGTTTTAATAACATATATTAATGATTATGCTGGTTCAGGCGAAGGGATAGTTAAAGTTCAAGATGCTCATCCTGAAACTTCAACCTTAAATGATGCTGCTTTTCAAGTTGGAGAAACATTTATTGATTCTAAAAATGAGTTTTCAATAAAAATTCTTTCAAAAGAAAATTTTTCTTATACAATTATGATTGGAAGTTCAGCTCCAGCACCTGATATAGCAATTCAAAAATTAACAATAAATCCTGAAGCTCCAGAAATAAATGAAACAGTTGTAATAGAAGCTACAATTGTAAATAAAGGTTTTAAAACAGCCTACAATTTTTACATAAATTTTTTCATAGATAATGTTTTATATGGAAAAGTTAAGGTAAACTCTTTAGCTAGAGGAGAATCCAAGCAGGTTTCGCTTCAATGGAAAGCTGAAAGCGGTCAACATAACATAAAGGTTGAAGTTGACTTTGGAGCTTCAGGGGTTGATATGGATTGGAGCAACAATTATGCTTTAAAAGAAATAATTGTAGGCTTTATATGCATAATTAAGGTTCCTGAAAATTTAACTGTAAAAATTAATGGAACAAGCTATACACCTAATAAGCTTGGAGAAGTTAAATTAAGCGTTTTAAATTCTACTTTAATAATTGAAGTTGAAAAAACATTTAATTTAAATGATAATGAAAGAATAGTTTTTGTTGATTGGAACGACAGCGATAAAAATAATCCTAAAACATTAAAAATAAATGGAAACTATTTTTTAATGGCAAATTATAAAAGGCAATTTAAGGTTTCAATTGATGCTGGTGAGGGTTCAGTTTCAGGCGGAGGCTGGTATGATGAAGGTTCCCAAGCCATAATTAAAGTTAACACTCCCTTTACTTTACCTGATGGAAAAACCAGATTAATATTTAATGGTTGGATTGGCGATATAACTTCTAATCTTCCAGAGTTAACCTTGAATATAACGCGTCCATATAAGCTTTCAGTTAAATGGTTAAAGCAATATTATCTTGAAGTTAAATCATCTTTAGATGTTGTTTCAGGCGGAGGCTGGTATAACGAAAATGAATTAGCCCATATATTTATTGATAAACCTTTAATTGTTGAAAATGGAACTAGAATAACATTTTTAGGTTGGAGCGGGGACTTTAACGCTAACTCCTTAAATGCTTCAATTTTAATGGATAAACCTAAATCTATAGAAGCATCTTGGAGGATAGAGCATTATTTAAAAATTAAATCTTTATATGGAACACCTGAAGGTGAAGGCTGGTATACACATAATAGTATTGCAAACTTTTCCATTCAAAAATATTTAGAGTTTACAAATGGAACAAAAAGAATTTTTGAAGGTTGGATTGGCGATATAAATTCAACAGAACCTTCAGGTTCAATAAAAATGGATTCCCCTAAAATCATTAAAGCTAAATGGAAAACTCAATTTAAGCTTACATTATCATCCTCAGGTTTACCAAACGGAACAACAATAACAATTATTTTAAACGATCAAGAGTTTAATGCGACAACCCCATTCGTTTACAGCTATTGGTTTGATTCAAACTCTGAAATAAGTTTAAATGCTACAAAAATTGTAGCAACACCATTAACAAAATATATTTTAGATTATTGGAGGGATGAAAAAGGAAATAAAATCAGCAACATCTTTATTTTGGATTCTCCTAAAACCATAACAATCGTTTATAGGGAAGTCTTCGGCTGCTTAATCGCCACAGCAACATATGGTTCAGAGCTTTCTCCAGAAGTAAACTTTCTAAGAAGCTTTAGAGATAAAAAAGTTATGGCAACTTTCGCTGGAAAAAACTTTATGGAGGTTTTTAACGTTTGGTATTATAGCTTTAGCCCTAAAATTGCTGAAGCCATAGATTTAAATCCTAAACTTAAAGAAGCATTTAAATTTATTCTTTATCCATTACTGCTTATTCTTCATTTAACCCAAATACTTTATTCAATTTTAAGTTTTAATTCTGAATTAGCTATTGTAGCTTCAGGAGTTTTAGCCAGCTCATTAATAGGTTTAGCATATTTAACTCCATTAGCTTTCCCCTTAAGCTTAATTATAGTTAAACACAAATTAACAAAACTATTAAAGCTTTTAAGTTTAATATTATGGGCTTTAAGCTTTACATTAATAGGTTTAGCTGAAGCAATTCAAAATTCTTTAATTATAAAGTTTTCCTCCAGCCTTTTAGTTTTATCAACATTAGCCCTCACTCCTTTATTGCTTTATGCATTTATAATTAAATTTGCAAAAAACTTAAATTTTAAAAATAAATCATATTAATATTGTTGAAAGCAACGTGAAGGGTTTAAAAATTGCTTAAAAAACTTTTTTTAATTTCATTTTTTTTAATTCTTTCAATAGGTTTAACTGTTAAAGAATTAAATAGCGTTGGCGGTGGAAGAATCAGCGGTTACATTTATGGTTTTACAATAGATAATACGCTTGTTCCATTAAGCTGGGCTTCAATCACAGCTTTAGAAAATGGAGAAATTGTTGAGATAGCCTATAGCAGAGATGGATTTTATGAAATGTATCTTCCAGAAGGTTCATTCACTTTAATTATTGAGCATCCAGGATATAAACAAAAAAATGTTACAATAACTGTTTCTAATGGTGCAGATATTTCTTTAGATTTTGTTTTAGAGCAAAGTGGAGAACCCATTCCAGAATTTAATAATTACCCGCTTATTATTTTAGCTTTAACAATTTTGATAGCCCTTTTAATTATTAAAAAAAGAAAGGTTAATTTTCATTAAAGCTTTAAATGCTTTAGGCTTTAAACCCTTTAAGTTAGCTTATCCTTTTTAAAACGGTTTATTACCCTTTTCTCTATTTTAAATTTGAAGCAAACAATTTTAAAATATTTTAAAGGCGATAAAATAATGAAGAAACTATTTTCAATCTTGCTTTTAACTCTTTTAGCTTCAGCATGCTTTTCCACAATTTTAATTAATGCAAATGCATTAAATTCAGCAAGCTTAAGCAACTCTTTTTCTTCCTCAAAAATAGTTGGTCCCCAATCTATAATTGTTATTTTAGTTAAATTTAGGGATTTAGAAAATGTTAAAACTAGAGAGGAAATTAAAAATCTTGTTTTTAATCAACTTAATGAATATTTTAAAGAGGTTTCATATGGAAATATAAGTTTAATAGGTGATGTTACACCAGTTTGGTATACCTTAAAAAGCGTTAAATATTATGGCTCAGGAAAAGAAAAACCTGAAGCATTAGTTTTAGATGCTGTTAAAGCCGCTGATAAAGATGTTGACTTTAGAAATTATCAATATATAATGATTGTTCATGCAGGGGATAATCAAGATAGATCTGGAAACCCAGATGACATAACTTCCTTTAGCTCTAAAGGATATAAATATCCTATAACAACTATGGAGGGTCGATTAAGTTTTGGAATTTTATGTTTAGCCGAGCTTGATCCTATAGGGCCTTACGCGCATTATTTAGCTAGAGCCTTTGGTTTACCAAGGCTTTATAATGTTGCAAAGGTTTCTTCAGGAAGCTATGATGATTATGTAGGTGAATGGGATTTAATGGCGCATGGATTATGGGCTAACAATGGTTCAACTCCAGTTCATCCATCTGTTTGGAGTAAGCTTCAATTGGGTTGGATGCCTAAAAATAAAATTGTTGAAGTTAAAAATGAAACTGAAAATATTTTTAAGCTTTCACCTCATGAAAAACTTTCTTCAATTAATTTTCATGCAATTAAAATTCCATTAACAAATAAAACCTATTATTTAATTGAGGCTAGAGCTAAAATAGGATTTGATAAATATTTACCTGAAGAAGGCATATTAATCTTTTATGTTGATGAATCTAAAAGCGATGGTAAAGGCATTATTAAAGTAGTTGATGCTCATCCTGAAACTTCAACCTTAAATGATGCTGCTTTTAAACCTGGAGAATTTTATCAAGCCTCTAAACTTATAATTGATGTTTTATCTTATTCCAACTTTACTTATACTATTAAAATTGATAAATCTGGAAAATCAATTTACGCTAATTTAACAATTAATGCAAAATATCCTAATGCAACCGTTAAAATAGATGATAAAACATTTTTATCAAATGAAAAAGGTTTAATTAATGTTACTCTTAAAATTGGAAACCATACAATTGAAGCTCCTAAAGAAATATATTTAACTTCAAGCATTAAAGCTGTTTTTATTGGTTGGAGCGATGGCGATAAAAATAATCCTAAAACATTTTATTTAAATGAAAATATTAATTTAACAATTTTATATAAAATGCAATATTTTCTTAAAGTTGAATCTCCCCAAATAGTTTTTAATCCTTCAGGATGGTATGATGAAAATTCTAAAGTGCAAATTTCAATAAATCCAATTGTAGAATATGAAAATGGAACTAGAATTTTATTTATGCATTGGATAGGTTCAATAAACAGTTCTGAAACATCAATTGAAGTTTTAATGGATTCCCCTAAAATTATTAAAGCTGGATGGAAAACTCAAAAAAAGCTTTTCTTTACAATTGAAGGTTTACTAAATGGAACTAAAATTGAATTAATAATTAACAATAAAATTTATAATTATACTGTGCCATTTATTCATTCAGAATGGTTTGATGAAAATTCTATTGTTGAATTTGATGTTTCACCAAAAATCTTTTTTGAAGGATTAAACCTTTATGAATTTAAGTTTTGGAAAAGCAATATAAAAGGAAATGTTTCTTCACCATTAAAAATTGAAGAAGCAGATTTTATCATAGGTGTTTATAAAAGAAATGAAGCTTCTTTGGAGGCTAAATTCCCTGAAATAAACTTAGGCAATCCATTAAAATTTTCATTAAGCTCTTCAAAAACTTTTTCAATAAATTCTCTTTATGAAATTTTTCTTTATCCATTTAAATTATCAAGGTTAACAGCTGGTTTTACAGCGAAAAATCTGCTTTTCAATTTTAACTTAGCAAATTTAATTTCAACAATTATATTCAACTTTTTAATAGGCTTAATATACTTTATGCCAATAACCTTTTTAACGCTTTATTTAATTAAAAAGAAAACTCGAAAAACATTGAATTTTAAGTATACAGCATTAATAACAATTGGGATTTTAACTTTAGCCTCAATAATTTCATTTATGCATTTAACATTTTTAGGTTTAATTTTAGCTTCGATAGCATCCATTGCAATTTCAACTTTAATTTTACCAATTGCAATTTTAAATCGAAAATAACCTTCCCCTTATATAGGCATTGCCTTTTATTATAAAAACTTAAAAAGCAAGCTTTTTATAAATCTATTTAAAAGGTGAATTTTCCTTGCCTATAATTAAAAGTTTTGATGCTGAATTTGAAAGTTTAATTCAAGCAGCTAAGCTTATGGCTGTTTCAGCTAGAACAGCTCCTAAATCAGGTGGAAAAGATGATATTCATATTTTAATTGTTTATGGTGAAGAAAAAGATAAACTGGCTGAAGAAATGATTAAAATTGGTGAAGAAAGAAAAATTCAAGGGTTTTTAAGGGATGCTAAAAACGTTAAAGATTCTTCAGCTGTTATTTTAATAGGGGTTGAAGGAACAAAAAAGTTTGGATTAAATTGTGGTGCATGCGGTTTTAAAACATGCAATGAATTTGAAAAAGCTGTAAAAAGCAAAGGTTTAGATTTTATAGGTCCAACATGCATTTTTAAAGCTTTAGATTTAGGAATAGCTTTAGGTTCAGCTGTTAAAACAGCAAGCCTCCTCAATATTGATAATAGAATAATGTATAGAATAGGTGCAGCTGCAGCTAGACTTAACCTTATGTCTAATTCTTCGGTAATAATGGGTATTCCAATTTCGGCTAAAGGAAAAAACATTTATTTTGATAGAGTTTAAAATTTAAAAAATTTAACTATTTATTTTTTATTGATAAGATTTAAAATTTCATTAGCTACTTCTTCTGGAGGTGCATTAAACTTTTCAGTTTTAACCTCAACAAGCAAACCCCTCTTTTTATAAAAATCTATTAAAGGCTGGGTTTTCTCTCTATAAACATTTAATCTTTCCTTTATTACTTCAGGTTCATCATCTTCTCTTTTATATAATGGGCCTCCGCATATATCGCAAACTCCAGGCTTTTTAGGTTTTAAAGTTTTTTCATTATATATTGCTCCGCAATTTCTGCATATAAGCCTATAAGCTAATCTTTCAATAATAACTTCATCTGGTACATTTAAGTTTACAACAATATCAACCTTCGCTATTTTATTTAAATCTTCAGCTTGATTAACAGTTCTTGGGTAGCCATCTAAAATAAAGCCTTTAGCACAATCTGGTTTTGAAACTCTATTTTTTAAAATTTCAAGAATTTTTTCATCTGGAATAAGCTCTCCTCGATTAACATATTCAGCAGCTTCCTTTCCAAGTTTTGTTCCAGCTTTAATTTCATCTCTAACTAAATCTCCAGTTGAAATATGTGGAATTCCAAGTTTTTTAGTTAATATAGAAGCGTATGTTCCTTTTCCTGAACCTGGAGGACCTAAAAAAACAATTATCAATTTATTTTATTCCCTCCTTAATTTTTAATCAATTAAATAAACACTTTAATTTCTTTATTTTCTAAAAGAGCTTTAAGCAATTCTTTTCCTACTTCTGTTTCTTTAGCTATTTTAATATTTCCTTTTTTCCCTATAGTTGCTGAAAACAAAAATTTATTATTTATATAAAAGCTTGCAATTTTTCCTTTAACATTTTTATTAAATTGAAACTCTAAAGCATTTCCTATTTCCCTTAATTTATAATTTATTTCTTCGCCTAAAGATGGAATTTTAGGTTGAACATCAATATGAATCCCAAGTTTTTTCTCTATTGAAGATATAACAGAGCCATTTTTACCAATAAGCTTAGGAATAACCTTATTATCGACTTTAACTATCACTTTGTTTTCTGAAACAGCTTCAACTTCAGCATTTTCATCAAATCTAGAGATTTCTTGAAGAATTCTTTCTTCAGCCAATCTTTTAATTGAGGATTCTTTAGTTGAAACTGCTGGAACAACAACATTTTCCTCACCAAAAGTGTAAATTTCATATTCTAATTTTCCAGTTTCAAAATCTCTTACTTCAACAACTGGTCTAGCTAAATCTTCTTCAACCATTCCTGTTGGAACCTTAACTGTTAAATTTAATTCATAAACCTTTTTTACTTCACCATCCTTTACAAATATTACTGTATCTATTATATGAGGAATCATTCCCAACTCTACTCTAGTCATAAATCTTTGAATAGCATCTATAGCATCGCTAGCATGAACAACTCCTACCATGCCCACTCCAGCTAAACGCATATCAACAAAAACTTTAAAATCTACTGTTCTTCTTACTTCATCAAAAATTGAATAGTCTGGTCTAACTAAAAGAAGAATTTCAGCTGTTTTTTCAAAGCTTCCTTCTAAAGGTCCATACTGCGTTATTTCCGGGCCAACTTGAAGATCTCTAGGAGACTCTAAAGTTTTAACTATTTTACCTTGTTTTTCATAGAATTCAGCTAGGGAGGAAGCTAAAGTTGTTTTTCCTGAACCTGGTGGACCAGCAATTAAAATTCCTTCAGCTTTTTCCTTTAACCTTTGAATAAGCCTATTTGAAAGTTTATAATCCTCTAAGGTAAGTTTAACAACAGGTCTTACAATTGTTACTTCTAAACCATCAGAAAAGGGTGGTCTAGCTATAGCAATTCTATAATTTCTTAATTGAATAACTAAAGCTCCAGCTCTATTAATTTCAATTGAAGATTCTTTATCAGCTCTAGCAACCTCAGAAATCTCCTTTATTATTTGCTCAATCTCTTCTTTACTGCAAGGTTTATCCCTAACAGTAGTTAAAGTAAATTTTCCTGGAACACCTCTTTTAGCTAAAGGTGGAACATTCTCTTTTAAATGAAGGCTTAAAGTATCTGGTGTAAAAAACTTTTCAAAGCTAAGATTAACGGTTTTAACTTCCGCAGGAAAATGTTTAGCTTTAACTCCTTCAGCTTCCGCTACTAAAGCTTGAACATAATCTGCTGTATAGAGAATAGCATTTTCTTTTTTAGCTACATCCCTTATTAAAGCATCAAGCCGTCCAGATCTAGCCAATTTAATATCTTCTAAGCTTGGTCTTTCACCTGCAAATCTTATTGCAATATTTTTCTTTTCGCAAACTTCCCTAATTTTTTTAAGTTCAGTAAGCCCTATGAAACCTGTTTCTTTACCTTTAGAAGCTTGAGCTTGAAGCTCATCTAAAACTGCTACTGGAATAATAATTTCAACATCCTTTAACTCTTCCTTTTCAAGCATTTTCGATATTCTTCCATCTATAATAATTGAAGTATCTGGAACAATTTTCAAGCTCATTTTTAAGCTTCCCCCTTTAAAAATACTCTTTCCTAAAGCTATTATAATGCATTAAAGAAATAAATAAACTTTGCAAATTTTTAAAATAGAAAAATCCTTATAAAACTGTTTAAGCATTATTTTAAATTAAGCCGGGGTAGCTCAGCCGTGGCCAGAAAACCCTTTTTAAAGGTTAAAGCGTTGGACTCATAATCCAAAGGTCGCGGGTTCAAATCCCGCCCCCGGCACTAAAATCAACCCTAAAAATTAAATCCATCATTTGCTTTTACAATGCTTTAAACTTTAAATCTTTTTATTATGTAGCCCCCAAATCCTTTTACTCTATAGAGAAATCTTTAAAAGGAAGAAGTCAAAAAAAAAATCAAAATTTTACGCATAAAAAGCCTTAAAAAAATCAAAAAATTAGAGTTTTATATGGAGGGGACCCCCCTCCCCCCGAAGAGGGATTAAACATTAAAACTGGAGCTTTCTCATCTTTTAAATAGCCTCTTCAATTTTTAAACTAAAAAATAAACTGTAAATTTTAGTAGTTATTCTGCAATAGTTTTTCCAATTATTGCTTCTATCCCTTCCTTTTTAGCTTTCTCCATTATTTCCTTTGCTGCCTCTTTAGTAGCAGTAAGCACTATCAGAATTTTCCTTGCCTTCCCTTTATATTTTCTTTCTACAATTTTAGTTTTCTTCATTAATTTATCAATTTCTTCAATTGTTTCAGCATGTGCAGTAACTTCGCCAACTATAAGGGGAGATTTAAGAAAAATGTTTATTTCCTCACCATTTATAATTGCTTTCTTTAATTTTGCATTTTTAGGTATTTCACCTGCTTTTCTTAAACGTTCCGTTAAAAAGTTTCTTATAAACTCTTCAAATGTTACTCCAGCAAATTTACTCATTTGCCAAAAACCATAAATCATTGCTCCATAAAGAGAGTCAATTCTTTGGTCTATTCTAATATAGCTTTCTTGAAGCCCTTTTACAGTTTTAAGCATTTCATTAAAATCCTCCCTAAGCCTTGCTTGCTCCTCACTAAGTGCTTTAAAGTCTTCTCTAAGCCTTGCTTGCTCTTCGCTAACTGTTTTAAAATCTTCTCTAAGCTTAATTTGTTCTTCAGCAATCCTTATTTGCTCTTTTCTCATTTCATTAAAATCCTCCCTAAGCCTTGCTTGCTCCTCACTAAGTGCTTTAAAGTCTTCTCTAAGCCTTGCTTGCTCTTCGCTAACTGTTTTAAAATCTTCTCTAAGCTTAATTAAAATTTCTTCATGTCTATCTAACCTTTTTAAAATTTCTTCTAATCCAGCGCTGCCTAATATAGCATATCTAAATTTTTCATCTTCTTTTAAAATTTTTAAAAAAACTTCTTTAAGCTCCTCTTCTTTTATTTCGCTCAACTTTTGCATCCTTATTATTTATTCCTTTAGTATTAAATTAAAATTCGTTGCAGCTTTATTATAAGTTTTTAGCATCTCCTTTAATAAAAATTATGCATGGTTTTAATGGAAAATTTTAGATTATAAGCTTCTTCTTCATTAAGTTTATTAAAAGAATAGTTAATGTTGCTCCAACAGCAGCAAGCCATATTAAGCTTAATATGCTTTTCCACTCTAAAAATCCTGTAGTTAACTCTCTTGAAATATAAAATGCATGCGTTAAAGGAAAAAAAGTAAAAGATAAAATTTGAATTGGTTTGGGAAGAAGCGATAAAGGGAAAAAGGTTCCGCTGAAAAGAAACATTGAAGTAATAAAACAAGAAAATTGGATAATTAAAGGAGTCTATTGTAGGGGAAACAGCTGTAAAGCACATGGCAATTGATGAAAATACAAACCCAACTATAAAGGCTAAGGGAATTATAAATATTGAATCTGGAAGCTTAACTAACTTAAAAGCTGATACAACTAAAAGCATTATGGATGCATTTATAACGCTTTTAGTGGAACCCCATAAAATTTCTCCAAAAATTACTTCATCAACATTTAAAGGTGTGCCTACTATGGCATCAAAAGTTTTTTGATAATACATTCTTACAAAAGATCCATATATACATTCGAAAAATGCTGAATACATCATTGAAATGCAAATTAAAGCTGGTGCTATAAAAGCTGGATAAGAAACACAATTAATTTCCCCTATATAAAATCCTAAACCAAACCCTAATGCTAAAAGATAAAAAATAGGTTCCAAAAATGGAATAGGAAAGTTAACTTTAATAGTTTTCATAAACGCATCTTTATTTCTAAGCCATACTTTCCAAACCCTATATGAAACATCGGGTTTTTTAAATAAACTTTTAAATGCATTAAATTCAATTTCTTAAGCCTCTACCTGTAAGCTTAAGAAAAACATCTTCTAGAGAAGCCTCTCTAATAACGGTTTTTTCAAGTTTAAATTTTCGAGTAAATTCATCAATTAACTTTTCCGGTTCATTTGTAAATATGCATATTCTATCGCTAAACTGCTCGAATCTTTCTCCCTTTTTTAAAACATAATTTAACACTTCTAGTTTAGCATCAACTTCTAAAACTTTAATTCCAACATATTTTTTAATTAACTCTTCAGGTTTACCCTCAACAATTATCCTTCCAAAATCCATTATAACCAATTTATCGCATAATTGTGAGTCCTCCTTCATATAATGTGTAGTTAACACAATTGTAACACCATCATGCTTTAAACTTTTAATTTTATCCCAAATTAAATGTCTTGCTTGAGGATCTAAACCTGTTGTAGGCTCATCTAAAATTAATATTTCAGGATCGTTTATTAAAGCTCTAGCCAACAGTAACCTTCTTTTCATTCCTCCTGAAAGCTTTTTAATTGAATAATCTTTCTTTTCTTCAAGATGAACAAACCTTAATAAATCTAAAGCTTCTTTCTCAGCCTCCTTTTTAGAAACATCATAATATCTAGCATAAACAATCAAGTTTTTAAATACATTGAAGTCTGGATCAAGATTGTTTTCTTGAGGTAAAACCCCAAGAACTCTTTTTATTTCTCTAGGATGCTTTTCAACTTCCATTGCCTTAACTTTTAAAATTCCTGATGTTTTTGGGAAACGCATCGAATCATCCTCATAGTTGTTGTTCTTCCTGCACCGTTTGGATCTAAAAAACCGAATATTTCTCCTTTTTCAACTTTAAAGCTTATATGGTCAACAGCTGTAAAACCATTAAATTTTTTAGTTAAATTTTCAGCAATTATTATAGGTTTGTCCTTAATCATTTTTATTCAGCTTCCTTAAGAATATAGTTTAATACAGCATCCCTAACCATTAACAAATCTTTTATTCTAACAAATTCATCAACTCCATGAAATCTGCTATCTTTAGCTATTGGACCAAAACAAACAGTTGGAATATTTTTAGCGCTTGTATATCGACCATCGTTTCCTCCAAGTTCAGCTGCTAAAGGAATCTGTTTACCAATAGTTTTCTCCACGGCTTTCTTAAAGTTTTTAACAAAGGGGTGGTTAACATCAGTATAATAGTTTCCCCCACCATTAAATTTTGTTAACTCCGATTTTACATTTAACTCATTATTAACCTTTTTTAAATATTCAATAAACTCTTTTTTTGCTTCCTCAACATTTTCCTCTGGAATAAGCCTAAGATCGAAAATAGCTGATGCTTCTCCAGGAATAATATTGGATTTTTCTCCAGCCCTTAACATTGTTACGCTAAATCTTCCCCATACATAAGGTTTTGGAGCATCTGGTGGAGCTGGAAATTTAGAAATCTTTTTTTCTCTTAAGATAGAAAACTCCTCCAGTTTTAAAACTATTTTAGCAAGCGAATAAATTGGGTTTATAGCCTTAAATGGATAACCTGCATGGCCTTGAACACCTTTAACTTTTATTTCTCCAGTTAAAATTCCGCTTGCACCTATGTAAACAGCTTCATATCCAGCATCCATTATAAGCGCTTCATCAGCTTTTAACCCAACTTCATTCATTAAATAACCTAAACCTGCATCTCCACCTACTTCTTCATCGCAAGTAAATAAAAAAAGAAGGTTTCTTTTAGCCTCTTCAGCTTCCTCCTGAATTTTTTTAGCTATACCTAAAGCTGCTGCAATAGCGCTTTTATCATCTGAAGCTCCCCTACCAAATATTAAATCGTTTTTTCTAATTGGTTTAAAGGGGTTAAAGCTCCATCCTTCCCCAGGCGGCACAACATCATAATGAGAAATCAACATTAAAGTTTTTTCTACATTCATATTTAATGAAGCTGCTACATTAGGTCTTGAATAACCATCCTTCACTATATTAACACCATCATAAATTTTAACATTTAGCCCAAGAGCTTCGCATTCTCTTTCTAAAAACTCAGCCATTTCAACGTAACCAGTTTTCTTGTTCACATCAGTATCTATAGATATAAGTTTTTCAAGCAAATCAACTTCATAACTCATAAGCCACCACTTATTAAAATTT
>CAZSNM010000024.1:0-12176 GCA_964608455.1 uncultured Candidatus Bathyarchaeia archaeon
ACACTAAAAAAAAAAACCTTCTAAGCATAACAGCGCAAACCATTTAATTACATTATCTACTCAAAAGTTTCCCCACTCATTTTTAAAATTTTTGATAATTAAAAGGTTTAATAAATAACGCGTATAAATTTAACAAAATACGAAAAAATTTAAATAATAACTAAGTTTCTTATCATTTAATATGCAGTTTTACGTTACATTAACTTTAAATTGCAATTTAAAATGTTATTATTGTTATGGTAAATGCTGTGAAGATTTTGGAGTTAAACTTGAAGGTTTAGAAATAGATGAATCATTACCAACAAAAATAAGTTATGATATTTCTCAACTTAAAAAATTTTTTAGTGAAGATGATGATTTAACAATCATTTTTTATGGTGGGGAACCTTTGCTTCAAATTGATGAAATGGAATTGATTATGGATGAGATTCCAGCAAAAAGATTTATTCTTCAAACAAATGGTTTACTTTTAAATAACCTTAAAGAAAAATATATTAAAAAGCTTCATACAATTTTGGTTTCTATTGATGGTGATGAAAAATTAACAGATTATTATAGAGGGAAAGGAGTTTACAGAAAAATTATTGAAAACATTAAATTAATTAATAAGAAAGGTTTTAAAGGAGAATTAATTGCTAGAATGACTGTTTCAGATGCAACTGAAAACATTTATAAGCAGGTGCTTTGGCTTCTTTTTAATCCAGACTATAAATTTAAATCAATTCATTGGCAGCTTGATGCGCTTTTTTGGAAAAAAGATTTTGAAAAAAGAAATTTTCTTGAGTGGGTTTTAAAAAAATATAATCCTCAAATTGAAAAGCTTATAAATTTTTGGGTTAACTATATGAAAAAATATAATACAGTTATTAAAATTTATCCATTCATAGGTTTAGTTGAATCTATGCTTTTAAAAAGGAAAAGCAAGCTTAGATGCGGGGCAGGTTGGACAACATTTAATATTCAAACAGATGGAATCATAACTCCATGCCCAGTTATGGCTGGAATAAAAAACTTTTATTTAGGAAGCATTTATAACACAAAACCTAAAAAACTTAAAAATGCTATAATCAACTATAATAAACCATGTAGTGAATGTTCAATCCTATATTTATGTGGTGGAAGATGTTTATATGCTAATGTTACAAAGCTTTGGGGTGAAGAAGGCTTTAAACAAGTATGCCTAACAGTTGAGAATCTTATAAATCTATTAAAAAAAGCCTTGCCAAAAATTAAAAAACTTATTTTAAAAGGAAATATAAGCATAAAAGATTTTAATTATCAAAAATTTAATAGTTGTGAAATAATTCCATAAACTAAAAATTCTTATTCCAAAATTCACCTTTCCATCTTATTGAATAAATAAATATTGTATATTATGTAAGAAAAGTTTATTAAATGGAATATAACTATGTTATAGCAATATAAAAAATTAATATTAGAAGGGAAAGAGCATGATTGCAAATAATATTCTAGAGCTTATTGGAAATACACCAATGGTGAAAATAAATTATTTAAATCCAAACCCTAAAGTTGAACTTTATTTAAAACTTGAAAAGTTTAATCCTGGAGGATCAGTTAAAGATCGTATAGCTAAATATATGATTGAGCAAGCTGAAAAAACAGGTAAACTTACTAGGGATAAAATAGTTATAGAGCCTACAAGCGGTAACACAGGGATTGGTTTAGCTTTAGTTTGCAGAGTAAAAGGTTATAATCTTACTCTTGTTATGCCTGAAACAATGAGTTTAGAAAGAAGACAGATTCTTATAGCTTTAGGAGCAAAAATTATTTTAAGCGAAGGCAGCAAAGGAATGAATGGAGCTGAAGATTTAGCTAGAGAAATTATCAGTAAAAATCCTGATAAATATTTTATGCCTAATCAGTTTGCTAATCCAGCTAATGTTTTAGCTCATTATGAAACTACAGCTGAAGAAATATGGAGAGATACTAAAGGTAAAATAACGCATTTCGTTGCTGGAATAGGTACAAGCGGAACGCTTATGGGTGTTTCTAAAAGACTTAAAGAATATAATCCTGATATTCAAATTATTGCTGTTCAACCAAAAGCAGGAACAACTATACAAGGGTTAAAAAATCTTCAAACAAGTTATGTTCCAGAAATTTGGAGAAGGGAATTGGTGGATGAAATATATGAGATTGATCCTGATGAAGCTGAAGAAGCTGCTAGACTTTTAACTTTGCAGGAAGGAATATTTGTTGGACCTAGCTCAGGTGCAATATTTAAAATAGCATTAAAGAAAGCTGAGGAAATTGAGAAGGGCGTTATAGTGGCTATCGCTCCTGATGGTGGAGAAAAATATTTATCAACAACGCTTTGCAATCCAACTCTTTGCTTAAAATGCGCATTAAAATATGGTATTAGATGCGCTTATATTAATGGAACACCTATAATAAAGTTCTCCTCTCTTCAAAAAGAAGAAGTTTCGCCATAAAATACTTTATTATTTTCTAAACCAGCATCCGCAGGTATAGCAAAACCAATATTCATAGATTGGCCAATAAGCCACAAATTTTGAACCGCAAACTTTACATCTCACACCTTTTAAATAAGTTTTAACAAGCCTATTTAATTGAGCTGGGTTAATGCCAACTCTAAAACTCATTTTTACTTCACTTTTTTATATTTTTAAACCCAAATCTTGAAAGGTTTTTTTCATTTTAAGCGAATCAAGCTCTAGAATTGGGCTTTCGCTTATAATAGTTATATTAACCTTTCTTTTTAATATTTCTTCAGCTAAAGGTTTAAAAGGTGGATGAGCATTTATAGGTTCATGAACATCCATAAACCTTTTTGTTTTTACATTATATTTAACATTTGAAAAATGAGAGTAAATATGCGTAAAATCTTTAAGTTTATCTAAAATTTCACTATAATTTATTTTACCATTGTTTCTAACAAATAAATGAGCGAAATCAACGCAAATTGTTAATTTAGCTGAGTTTACTTTTTTAATTAATTTTAAAAGTGTATTTAAATCAGCAAATTGACTTGTTTTAGCCATTGTTTCATAAGCGAGTTTAGGTTTAAACCCTTTATCCAAAATATCTAAAGTTATTTCATGCATTTTATTAAAGGCTTCTTCTTCACTTAATTTACCGTAATAAGCTGCATGCACAACAACAGCTTCAGCATTCATGGCTTCAGCTTTATCAAGCGAATCTAAAACCCGTTTTTTTGAAGCTTCAACAACACTCTTTTTTTCTGAAAGAAGATTAATAAAGTAAGGTGCATGCACCGTTAACTGAATCTTTAATTTTTTAGCTAATTCACCCACTTCTTCAGCTGCTTCTCTAGTTAAATATATGCTTTTTACAAATTCCACTTCCATAGCGTTTAATTCTAATTCTGAAACCTTTATTAAACCGCCTAAAGTTGTTTTTTGCTCAGCTGAACCTGGAATTCCAGCAGGACCCAAATAAACCTTCATAAAAAAATATTTTTATTAAATACTAAATAAAAAAGCTTTGTTCATGAAGAAATCATTAATTAATGAAGCTGTGAAAAGAATTAGTTTAGATAGAGAGCATGGAGCAACTCAATTAGCTAAAGAAGCTCTTAAAGCATTAAAGTTAATTATTGAAATGGATAAAAGCAAAAATTTAACAGAATTTTTAATTAATGTTGAAGAAGCTGGATTTAAGCTTGCTAATGCAAGACCAAGCATGGCTTCCTTAATGAATCTTATAAGCAAAACTATTTATTTAATTAGGGAGAGGTCAAATGCACTTTCCCTAAAAGAATTAAAAAAATTTGCAATATTAAAAATTAATGAAGTAATTTTTGAATCTGAAAATGCTGTAAATAAAATAGCTGAATTAACATCAAAATTTATTAAAGAAAAAACGATTATTACGCATAGCTTCAGCTCAACAGTAATTGAAGCAATTAAAAAATCTTCAGTAAAAAAAGTTATAGTTTCAGAGGGAAGACCTTTATTTGAAGGTAGAAAAACAGCCATTCAACTATCTAAATTTAATATTCCAACTATTTTAATAACAGATGCCGCCTTAGGCTTTTTTATTTCTAAATCTGAAGCAGCATTAGTTGGATGTGATAGTATTTTAATTGATGGTTCAATAGTAAATAAGGTTGGAACATATCTTCTAGCTTTAGCAGCTAAAGATAATAATATACCATTTTATGTTGTTTCTGAAACCTCTAAAATTATTCCAAAAAACATTAATGAAATAAAACTTGAAACATTAAGCGGAAAAGAAATTGCTAAGAAATTGCCTAAAAAAATAAAGGTTGAAAATTTATATTTTGATATTACAAAACCAAATTTAATTACAGCTTTAATAACTGAAGAAGGAATTATTAAACCTGAAGAAGTTAAAATTAAAGCTCAGGAAATTTTAAAACATTATAATGCTTTAAAAATAAACTAATTAGCTTTAAAGGCTTAAACTATATAAGCAATTAATTTTTTCATTTTTAATTTTAGAAATGAAACTTCAAAACTTAATTCCCTGGAAAAAAGTTAGTTTTTGGCATTGTTCAGCTTGTGGAGAATGCTGCAAAAAATTTAAGGTTCCATTAACAATGTTTGAATATATTGAGTTTACAAGCAAATTTGGAAAAAACATAGTGGAGCTAGATTTAGGCAAAGCATATTTAAAAAGCAATCCTTTAACCAAAAGATGCATTTTTCAAAAATTTAAAAATGGAAAATGGATTTGTGGAATTCAAGAAATAAAACCTATGGCTTGCAAGCTTTGGCCCTTCATAATATTAACTAAACCCAAACAAAAAAATGATGAAGCTTTATTCTATTATAAAAATGAAATTGTTTATATTTATGTTGATATTCGTTGTCCTGAAGTGAAAATTGGCAAACCCACAAGCTATTTAATTAGCAAAGTTTTACCTGAAATAGTTAATTTAAACTTTAATAATAAAATAAAACAGTTTTATTCAACCTCATTTTTATTTTCTTTACAATCATCAATCCGCCAAATTTATAAATTACCTATTAAAAAAGAAAAGTTAATAGAAGAAAATTTAGTGGGCCGGTAGCTCAGCTTGGTTAAGTATCAAAACGCCATAGAGCGCACGGCTGATAAGAAAACTTAGAAACCGTGAGGTCATGGGTTCAAATCCCACCCGGCCCACCAAAATATTTAAATATGGTCTTATTTTTTATCATTCTGATCTTCTAGAAGAAATCAAAGAAAATCAAAAAATCAGAAGAGTTTTAATATGGAGAGGTCTCTTCCCCCTTCAAGTTTTGCCTTCTTTCTATAGAGGGAAAGAAAGATTTAATTACGATTAGCTCCCCTTCATAAATCATGTTTTCGCAATGAATTTAAAAATTTAGAACATTTTAGAGCTCATCCTTTATTAAGCATGGTAAGCATAGCTTTAGCTTGTTAAAAGATAATATGTAATGTATTATTCTATCCCACTTGAAGCTTGCAAGTATTAGTCTTTAAGATAAAATGTTTCGAAAAATTATTCCATAATTATTATGAGTATATGGAGGCTTTAATCTTTTAGGGAGTATTGTTTTAATAAATTACTATCCCATACGATTCATTTAAAATTTTTTAGAGGATCATCCATTGTAACCTGCAATTACGCTAAAAGTGAATACAGCTCCATCGCTGGTTACTATTTTAAGTATGTGGCTTGAACCTGGTGTAGGATTAGGAGGAAGCCCATGCCAAACCCAATCTCCTGAACCACCAGTTCGATTTAAATATATTATATGGCTTTCCCCAGGATTTAAAACAGGATAATTTGATGTATGCTTATTTAAAGGTTTTCCATCAAAATATATTTGAGTTATCTGAAGAGGGGTTGAACCAACATTTCTAACATAAATATTTAAGTTTGGATAATCACCAGCATCATAAAAGCTATAAGCTTCCATTATAAGCTGCTGTTTTAATTGCATTCCTCCGGAACCTTCAAGGGAACCAATTAATCCCATATGCCAAGCGTAAACAAGAATTGAAGCTGCAACTGAAATCGCTACCATTAAGAGTACAGCAATAACAGGAGAAATAGCTTTTCTAGAATTCCTACTTCGCAAATATATAAGGTTTAAACGTCTAATTTTTCTTCCCTCCAATCAACAAAAACTGTTTATTTTATACTAAACTAAATTTAAATTTCTCATTTAAAAATTGATTATTTAAAAGTTTAGTGGGCCGGCCCGGATTTGAACCGGGGATCTCCGCCGTGTGAGGGCGGCGTCACTAACCAGGCTGGACGACCGGCCCATTATAATCTCATTAAATAAATTCTTAAATTGAATAAAAATGTTTTTCATTAATCTAAAAAAAGCTTTAATTTTACAGTTACATTTTTTGTTAAATAAAGTTGGTAAGGAATGTTTAAATTTAAATTAATGAAAGTTTGTTTAAAAGTGAACAATGATAAATAAAGGTTTTACTAAAGCATTATTAAGCATTCTAGCATTTATAATAGCTTTTATTTTAATAGCCTATTTAGATAAAAAATTACTGGTTTTTTATTCAGAGATTTTAAACATTAATATTTATAATTATTCAATTTTCCTTTTCACAGTAATAATTGTTAATGAAAGCATTTTCGGTCTTCTTTCAATTGTTTTCGGAACCTTAATTTTCGGTAGAAACATTAAAAAAGAATTTGGTTTAACATTAGTTAATTTACGAAATAATTTTAAAATTGGTTTTATTTATGGATTTATTGGATGGTTTACTATTGTAATTTTCTTAAGTTTCATTAATTATTTTTATCGTTTTGAAGCGCCTAAAGAGCTTATTGAAATTTTAACCCCTAAAAGTTTATGGGATCTCATTATAGTGATAATTTTATCTTGGGTTTTTATTGGACCCTTTGAAGAGCTTTTCTTTAGAGGTTTAATCCAGGGGGCTTTTATTAAGTGGAAAGGCCCTTTTATGGGAGTTTTAGTTAGCGCCTCACTTTTCAGTTTAGCGCATTTAGATTTTAGATTTTGGATTAGAAGCGTATCAACTTTTATAATTGGAGCTTTATATGGTTGGGTTTACCATAAACATAAAACTATTATTTCAGTTGCTACAGCTCATTCACTTAATGATTCCTTAGCTTTCATTCTTGCTTTTATAGCGAAATAAAAACGAAAAATTAAATTGGAGCAAAGCTTTTTTAAGATTAAAATATTTTAATAAAGAAAGAGGAATGAAAAATGCCTATTACAGATGTATTTAAAAAGCAATTAGCTCAAAAACATAGGTTATATTATAAAATTTGCAGAAATTGCGGAGCAAAAAATGCCTCTTCAGCTGAAAAATGCAGAAAATGCAGAAGCAAAAATTTAAGATGGAAAAAGAGAGAGTTAGGTGCTAAATAAGCCTATTTCCTGATTAAAGTTTAAAGCTTTCAGCGTTAAACTTCAGATTTTATGCTTTCAATCTTTGTTAGAATGAAGAAATTACAACCTTCCCCCTTCTATAATCTCTTATTAAGAAATGAACTATATTAATACAAGCATTTCTCTATAGGAAGTAATCCAAAAATAGATAAAGTTTTGTTTGCTTATTCACTTCAAAGCTAAAACTCGTTTTTTAAGCAAAAATGTTTTATAAAGCTTTATGGAACAAGCAAAAATCTATCTCTAGGGAATAAAACCACTTCTCTAATATTTTCTCTTTTTAAAAGCGCCATAATTAATCTATCTAAGCCCAACCCCCAACCTGCATGAGGAGGCATTCCATAATCAAAAACATCTAAGTAAAACTTAAATGAGTTAGGATTCAAATTTTGTTCTTTTAACCTTTCTAAAAAAACTGTTTTTTTATCAACTCTAGAGCCGCCTGAAGCTATTTCAATCCATTCATACATTAAATCAAAAGCATAACTCAACTCAGGATTATCTTCTTTAGGTTTTATATAAAAAGGTCTAGTTTTTGATGGCCAATCAATTATAAAATAAAACTCATTTGAATGTAGGCTTCCTAGTTTTCTATAGGCTGGGGTAGAAATATCATTTCCCCATTCTATTTTTTCTCCTGCTTTTTCTAATTCTTTTAAAATTTCATCATAAGTGTATCTTTTAAAAGGTATTTTAGGTATTTCAAGGTTTACACCTAAAATTTCCAATTCCTCTTTACGTTCTTCCTTTACTTTAGAAATAGCATAAACAATCATTTCTTCTTGAACCTTCATTACATCATTCATTGTTACAAAAGCTTCTTCAAGATCCACTGAAATAAACTCGTTTAAATGACGGCGTGTATGCGTTTCTTCAGCTCTAAAAAATGTTCCAATTTCAAAAACTTTTTCAAAAATTGTGATTAACTGCTCTTTATAAAGCTCAGGGCTTTGAGCTAGATAAGCTTGAGAATCAAAATAATTTATTTTAAATAAGGCTGCTCCACCTTCAGCTGCAGCTGAAATAATTCTAGGTGTATGAACTTCAATATAGCCTTTTTTTATAAGAAAACTTCTTATAGCATTTGTTACTTCGTGCCTAATTAAAAATATGGCTCTAGATTCAGGTCTGCGTAAATCTAAAATCCTAGCTTTTAATCTGGTATCAAGTTCTGCAGGGGTCCTTCCAGTCGGATCTAAGGGAAGAGGATGAATAGCTTCTCCAAGAATTTTAATTTCTAAAGGAATTAATTCTACACCTTTAGGTGCTTCAGGATTAGCTTTTATAATTCCCTTAACGCCTATAGCATATTGTCTTTTAATAAGGCTTAGCTTCTCCAAAAGTTTTTTTGAAACATTTTTTTTATGTACTGTAATTTGAATAATTCCTTCTTTATCCCTTAAAGTATAAAAGGTTATTTTTCCTAAATCTCTAATGTCTTCAATCCATCCAAAAACTATTGCTTCTTTCCCATCAAGTTTTGATGAAATATCTTTTGAGTAATGAGTTCTTCGCCAATCACCCAATTCCTCAATCATTTTTATTTTTCCCCTTTTTTAAAAAGCAAACTTTTTAAGGCTTAACTATTTCTTTTTTAATCTAAGATTTAAAATTGCTTTAAAGTAATTAATGAAGTTGTTAATGAGGATAATTTATGGTTAAAACAATTTTAGATGAGTTTTGTGTTAAAAGCGGGGTATTATGCGTTAAATGCGAGGAAAAATTAAGAAAAGGTCAAGTTTCTCAACTCGATTTTAAAGTAATAAAAGTTTTAACAGAACTAGAAAAGGAGTATCCAGTTTTAAAAAAAGTTTTCTTTCATAAATCTATTGAAGCTGGAAATACATTAGCTATTTTGGTTGATAAAAAAGATATGATTCAAATTCTAAGTCAAGGAGGAAAAATAATCAAGGCTTTAGCTGAAAAAATGGGGAAAAAAAGAATTAAACTTTTAAGTTATGGAAGCAGTGAAAGAGAATTTTTAGAGGAACTTTTAAGTCCATTTTCAATATTAACCGTTAATACAGTTTGGTTGCCTGATGGCTCAACAGAAACTAAAGTTATTTTACCAGGTAGAAAACCTAAAAGGCTTCCTATAGATTTTGAGGAAGTAAAAAAAATAGCTAAAGAAATTAAGGGAATGAGTTTAAGAATAGAGTTTGAAAAAGCTTAAAGAAAAAAGGGGAAAAATCGAAGAATTTTTGTTAAAAAATCTTTTTTCAACAAAAATTTAAATAAATTTAATTGAAAATCCAAATGAGTTATTAAAGGCATACTTTCAATATCGATTTTTTTAGCAATTTCAAATATTTTATTTATTTTTTCATCTGGAATAATATTAAGAAAACGTCTTGCTTGACGCATGAAAATAAAATTTAAACCTAATTTTTTATTCCATTCAGCTTGATACTCTTCGCCTGCATTATCGCTATTTTTATAAATTGCTTGAATAGCAATTTTGCTGCTTATAAAACCTGTAATTATTCCTCCACCAGTAGTTGGTTTAACTTGTGATGCCGCATCTCCAACTACAAAAAAGTTTTTATAAAAAAATTTTTTGATTGGACCATTAATTGGTATTGGATGTGCAATCAAACTTAAAATTTTAATGTTTCTAGCTTTTTTAGAAACCAATGGATGCTTTTTAAGAAAAAGCTTTAATAAATGAATTGGATTGTTTTTTTCAGCTGCTAAACCTATTTTTGCTTCTCTATCATTTTTAGGAATTATCCAAGCGAAAAATCCTGGTGAAAATTTTCTTCCTAAATAAACTTCAGCAAATTCTCCATCTAAATCTTTAATGTTTTCAATAATTGCATGAACACCATTTACAAATCTTCTTTTATTATTAATTAAACCTGCTTTTTTAGCTAAAAATCCGCTGCACCCTTCAGCATCTATAAGAAATCGGCATTGAACCCTTTCACTTCCCCCATTTTTTGAAAAAGCTTTTGCAACTATTTTATCTTTATTAAATTTTATCTCTCTTATTATAGAATTAAAAGCATATGTTACATTAGTTTTTTTAGCTTGTTCATAAAGCCATTCATCAAACAATTTTCTATTGATAACATAAATCTCCGGTTTATTGCTTTCAAAAGTTAAGTTTAAACCATTTGGTGAATAAAATTTTATTCCTTTAACTTCATTTTCAATTATTTTTTTTGGAGGGTTTAAACCTAAGCTTTTTAATCCATTAATGCTTATATAACCTGGACAATGCTCTGGGTCTCCAGGCTTTAAATGTTCTTCATAAACCTTAACTTTAAAACCTAGTTTTGAAGCTGTTAAGGCTGTGAATGAACCGCAAGGTCCAGCTCCAACAATAAGCAAATCAATTGTTTCATTCAATATTTTCCAGCCTTAAAAAATAATTAGTTTAAGAATGTTTAGCTAATTCAATTATTCGTTTTCCCTTCGTTAATCTTGAAACTCTTATTATTCCTAAAACTTCAAGCTTTAATAAGATATTATTTAATTCTCTGAAGCTTATTTCACCATATTTTTCTTTAATTTCTTTTAAAAGCTCATCTTTATCTATCATGGATTTTTTCCTTTCTAAAGTTTCAACTATAAATAAACTTAATGGAGTTGAAGACCAAACTTTACTCATAAAATTCAACCTCAAGTTATGGCAACTGGAGTCGTTGTTTTTTCTCTCCTTAATCTTTTAACAAAGTTTTGATACCAATTCTCCATATCTGGCGTTATACTTGGTTTAATTTCATTCATAGCAGCTTTAAAATCTTCTAAAGTAACTTCTTTAGCATTTGGGTTTCTTCTTAAAGCATTCATAGCTGCTTCTCTGCATAAAGCTGCTACATCAGCACCTGAGTAACCTATTGAAATTTTAGCTAACTGAGCTAAATCAACATCTTTAGCTAAAGGCATATCCCTTGTATGAATCTTATATATTTGAAGTAAAGTATGTTCATCTGGAGCTGGAACATAAATTAACTTATCAAATCTTCCAGGTCTTAAAATTGCTGGATCAAGCATATCAGGCCTGTTAGTAGCACCCATAACTACAACATTTTCTAAGGATTCTATTCCATCAAGTTCTGTTAAAAGTTGACTTATTACTCTTTCTGTAACCCCTGAATCAGCGTATCCTAAACCTCTTCTAGGTGCTATAGCATCTATTTCATCAAAGAATATTATTGAAGGTGCAGCCGTTCTACCCTTTCTAAATACTTCTCTAATAGCTTTTTCTGATTCTCCAACCCATTTACTAAATATTTCTGGACCCTTAATTGAAATAAAGTTTGCTTCACTTTCATTTGCTACAGCTTTAGCCAATAATGTTTTTCCACATCCAGGTGGACCATAAAGAAGTATTCCTTTAGGTGGTTTAATACCAAGCCTTTTAAAAGCATTAGGTCTTTTTAATGGCCATTCAATAGCTTCTGTTAATTCAGCCTTAACTTTTTCTAATCCTCCAACATCTTTCCATTTAACTGTTGGAACTTCAACATAAATTTCTCTCATAGCTGTGGGAGTTATTTCTTTATAGGCATTCATGAAATCCTCCATTTTAACAACCATTTTCTCCAAAATTTGAGGTGGGATTCTTTCCTCATCTAAATTTATTTCCGGAAGATATCTTCTTAAAGCCTTCATAGCTGCTTCTCTGCATAAAGCTGCTATATCAGCACCTGTATAACCATGCGTTACCTCAGCCAGCTTTTTTAAATTTACATCTTCAGCTAAAGGCATATTTCGTGTATGAATTTGAAGAATTTCTAGTCTACCCTTTTTATCTGGAACTCCTATTTCTATTTCTCTATCGAATCTTCCAGGTCTTCTTAAAGC
>CAZSNM010000025.1:0-2125 GCA_964608455.1 uncultured Candidatus Bathyarchaeia archaeon
CAGCAATAGCAATCATCAATAATGTAGCTATAACAGGGCTTATAGCCTTCCTATTTAATTTACGACCTAAAACTTTCATTTTTCAAAAACCCTCTAAATTCCTGTTTAAAAAGTAGTAAATAGAAATAATTATATAAACTTTATTATTTAAAAGTTTGTAAAAGCATTATTTAAATGCGAAAAACCTATTGAAAAAGGTTTTAAAAGTGGAAGCATCTCTAACTTGTTAAATGGGCTAACTCCACGACCAAAGTCTGGAGCTTTCAGCGTTTAAAGATGGCACGCTTATTCTCTTCATCTGCTGGTTCAGGGGCTCACAGCTTCCCTATCTTATACCTCTCGTTAAGGCATGGGCTATATTAATGGAGATGTTCAGGTCCCTGTTATAGATTATCCCGCATTTTGGATATCTGAAATCTTTCTTTGAGTTAGAATTGAAGCCAATATACCATTTCACAAACCTAAAATACTCATTAAGGATTCTGTTTAAGGCTAAAACCTAGCCTATTAGGCTTGAAAATCTTTCCAATCACGCATACTTGAATATCCTTCTGTAAGGAAGCATCCATAACCTAAGCCATATTAAGAGCATATTTAAGTTTTGCCCATTCGTCCTAGAGGTAAAGTTCTAGGTTTTCTAGGCGCCTATCATAATAATTAAATCATTTAGTATTTTAAATGTAACGGTGATGAATAAATTTCAGCAAGGATTTTTAGTGTCGTTAATAATAAAGTTTGGTAAACTTTATATTACGCCATTATTAGTAAACTTTAATGGTGGCTATATTGAGTGGTTATGTTACTATATCCACTAAAGTTCCTTTAGAGGTTAAGGAGAAGCTTAAGAAGCTTGGTTTAAAACCATCAAAAATTTTGAGAAAAGCGATTGAAAATGCTATTGTGGAGGAAGAAATTAAAAGATTAAAAGAAAATATAGAAGCCTTAAAACCTATACTAGCCAAGATTCCAATGGAAGATGTTATAAAGTCTATTAGAGAGGATAGAGAAAAACGATGAGTTATCTTTTTGATTCCTCAGCAATATTTAAGGCAATAATGAATAATGCTGTTGAAGTTTTATCTAAAAATTACACGATAGAGTTGGCTAGATACGAGTTATGCAACATTCTATGGAAAGAGTGCGCTCTTCATAGAAGAATTAACTGTAACGAAGCTAAAAAGTTGATGGAACTTGTTAAAAATGCGCTTAGCCTTATGAAAATCTTTAGCATTGAGTGCTGTGAGGAAGAAGTGATTATTACAGCTGAAAAATTACAGTTAACTTTTTACGATGCTTCTTATGTTTTTTACGCTAAAAAAATGGACTTAACATTAATAACGGAGGATGAAAAAATAATAAATAGGGCTAAACCATATATTAAAGCCTTAAAACTAAACGATATTAGTTCCATATAAAACAGATATAAAACTTATTCATTAAAAAGGCGCATTTGAAAATAGATAGTGTACAAATGGCTTTACAGATTTTTTCTCTCAGGAAAATCAAAAGAAAAAATTAATCCATAATTACTGTTTAGCTAACGGGTTTTTAATGGTTATTTCTCTCTTATATTTTGTAATGCTTTTAGAAGGCGCCTTCTTTTAAATGTGGAAAGCATAATTGATGCTGAAGCAAAACCAAGCAAGGATGCAGTTAAAACTATTTTTCCTATTTCAAAAATTTGAAGAGCTGAAGCCGCATGCATAAAGAGATTAAGAAATCTCTGTTTCCGTAAGGAATATAATTGGTAATTTCTTTAAATCTTCAAGTTTCATAAGCATTTCTTTTTCCGGTTTTAGGAAGAGCGCTTTTGCTTGAAGCTTTATTGCTGTAGCTATCACATAACAGTCTGGTAAAGCTATTTTAAGCATTTTTCTGATTTCTCCAGCTTTAAATGATATCTCAGGAGTTACCTCAGTTATCTTTGCTCTTGCAAGAAGCCATTCAAGAAAGTTTAATGCTTCAGCATTGCAATCCTTCACGACAGCTGCTTCATACACCTTAGAAGCTGCATAAAGAAGCTCAGATATTGTTAGAGGCGTTACATAAAGCTCAATAGTCTTTCTCAATGTATTATCAAGCAATCTAGTAACGGAGCCTCTATATGGTGAGTTTTCTATTATAG
>CAZSNM010000025.1:2225-11234 GCA_964608455.1 uncultured Candidatus Bathyarchaeia archaeon
TACTCATAAATTTCACCAAAAAATAATGGTTAAACTATACTTATAAGTTTAACTAACATTAAAGGTAAAACAAAAGCAATGAGTATATATTAAAATCTTTATTATCCATGAGGGGCATTGGTTCCTTTCATTTAAACCATAGCATTCACAGTTAATAGGCTTAAGAAAACACTAAGAACCCTTTATTTTATAAATTCAAAAGAAAAAAATAAAAAATAAATGGAAAACTCAAAGAAAACTAAAAATGAGCTTAAAAATCGATTTGGATTCTAAGCTAGGGGATCCCTTCTAGAAGGAGTTATCCTTTCCATATGATGACTTCATAAAAAGCTTAAAATTCATTAGCTTTAATGTCAATAATTTATTTAGGCTTTCTTTTTTGAAGCGAAATGAAGGCAAAAGCTAAAATTAACGCTAAAATTATTATGGCGATTGGTGCTATTGTTAAAATGGCTTTGATTGGGGATGGCTTTTCCTCAACATAAAATATTAATTTTTGGGTGAAAACCGCTTTGTTTCCAGTATAGTTTTCTCCTCCAATCCAAATTGCGTAAACACTCCATTTTCCAGGCATATCAGGGTTAAATTTGCTTGTAAAGCTTCCATCTATACTTGTTAATACTGCTTTAATTGATTCTGATTGATCTGGTTTAATATAATGGATTTCAACTAAAGCTTTTTCTATAGGTGGATTGATTTTTCCTTTAACCTCTATAAACTCACCAACTTTAACTTTTTCCTTTAAAATTTGAATTGAAACAGCGCTTTCAATAGGAATTATATAATAAAACTTTATTGAATAATTTTTATTGCTATCTATGGTTAAGGGAACTTTAAATGTTGAATAATTTTTATATTCGGCTTGAATAAAATAGTTTCCTACGAAAAAAGTTTTTGTTTCATTTATTTCTTCAGCTAAAACAGCTGTTTTAAATACTCCATTTATTGAAGCTTGCCCCCTTAAAACAATTGAGTTATTTAGGCTATATATTGTAACATTAGCGGGTATGCCCATATTAGTTAAATCTGTTATGGTTAAGGTTAAATACCAATATCTTTGAAAAGATGAATTTGGTAAAGCATATATTATGCCTCCAGCCTTAGTTAAAGGGCCTTTTATAGTTGTAACATTATAAATTTTCCCAAAACCTTTAACAGTTAAGCTTTTAAAGCTTGAATCTTTAATTGAAGCATTTAAGCTTTCAATTAAAGCGTTATCGATTAAAACATTTTTTACATCTGTTTTTAAGGCTGCGGTTTTAAAGTTTACTCCTTGAAAATTTGAAATAAAAAGCTCTGTTGAATTTAAATTTAAGGTTTCACCATTAAAGTTTTCTATGAAAGCTTTAGAGCAATTTAAGCTTATTTTTGAATTTGCTGCTTCGCTATTCATGATTTTAACTATTGAGCAATTTCCCAAGATAGTTTTAACATTTAACTTTAATGATTCAGCTGTGAAGGATGCATTTCCATAAAAATTGATTGCTCCAAAACCTGTTATAAAAGCATTTAATAAAGTTAAGTTACCATTATTCATTAAAGTTATCTTTGAAAATTCATTTAAAGCTGTGAGATTTCCATTAAAAATTAAAAGTTTTCCTTTATCTTTTACAGTTATATTATAGGCTTTTTCTCCTCTAATTGAAAGTTGAAGATTTCCATTTTTAATTAAAAGTGTTCCATTATCCTTAATTGTTATATTTCCGGTTTGAATTAAACTTCTTGATTCAATAATAAAGATTTGGTTTCCATCAATAATTAATTCGCCATTTATAGAATATGAAGGTTTAAGAATTAAAAAAGTAATTGTAAATGCAAGCATTATAAGAAAGCATGCTTTTAAAATTTTAAGCTTCAATTTTCACCCTTCTTTTATTTAATAGTTTCTTTTATTATTCTACCGTTTTTAAAATGCCAAACTTCAGCTTTTGCATTAAAGGCTTTAGCCCAACGTTTTAATTCTTTTTTTTCTTTTAAATTTATTTTTCCGCTTTTAACTTGAATTAATTTTACAACTCCATTTTTAGCAGCTAAAATATCTGCAGGTGAATGGCTGGCTGCGCTTCGAATGCAAATCCAACCTTTCTTTTTTAAAAGGCGCATAGCATAATATTCTCGGTTTCTCCCTTTATAGTAGCTTGAAATCCCCATTTTTAAACCTCAAATTTTAATTTAATCAAGCTTTTATAATAGAATAAATTTAATTATTTAATTTAAAGTGTTTTTGATTAAAAGTTTTATTCAGGGATTTAAGCAAATATAGTTTAAGGAAGAGAAAATTGAGGATTAAAAAAATAATTTTTTTGATTCTTCTTTTAACTTTAACAATCGGTTTAAACTTTTTTAATCAAGCTGAAGGCTTTAAAGAAGCTTTCTTTAAAAATGTTCAATTTACCCCTAAAGTTTATGATGGCGAACCTATCTTAATCAATGTTATTGTAAAAAATCAAGCTGTAACATCAATTTTTGGAGAACCAAAATTTTTCTTAACAGTTTTTGCAGATAACAATTTAGTGTATGATGAAGCCTCTCAACCTTGGATTTGCCCTTTAAATAATGAATATTCGAAAAAAATAGTTGTTTCAAATCTTAAGGGACCTAAAGAATATTTGATGCGAATTGAGCTTTATTGGCTTAATGAAAGCATAGCTATTCAAGAGGATGTTTATCAATTTAAAGTTACCATTGTTAAATTGTTTATTAAAGATTGGGGTTTTTCAAGTATTGAGGTTCAAGCTGGAGCTGAAAAAGCTGAAGAATTAAAAATAAGCTTTAAAAATGGTGGAAACGATGATATGCTTAATGCTTCAATAAAAATTTCTGATTCAGCAAATTTAATTGTTACACCTAACTTTAAGGTTTTAGGCAATTTAAAACCTGAAGAAACACGGGAAGAAATTTTTCTTGTTTCAGCACCTTTAGGAATCGAGCTTGGAATTCATCAATTAACTTTTCAAATTTCATATTTTGATTATAGAGGGATTTTTTATGCTGAAGATTTTAATGTGCAAGTGAAAGTTATTAAATTAAAGGTTAAAATTGAAATTTATGCCCCTTCAACCATTAAATATAAGGAATCAACAAATTTAATTGTTAAACTTAAAGATGAAAATAATAATCCTGTTATTAATGTACCTATAAAATTTTATTTAAACTCAAGTTTTTTAGGTGCAAATTCAACAAATAATTTAGGGGAAGCAAACTTAATTTTTAATGCGAATTTTAAAGCTGGAAGCTATAAAATTCAAGTTGAATACTCTGGATCAAGCATTTTTGAAGCTTCAACTGCTTCATTTAATTTAACTATCGATAAAGCTTTAACTAAAATTATTGTTAATGCACCTGAAGCTGGAAAAGTAAATGAAGAAACCTCAATTAAAGTTAGGCTTATAGATGAATATAATGATTCTATAGGTAAAGCTATTGTTAAACTTTATGCAGATTCTCAAGTTTTAACAGGTTTAACAAATAATTTTGGTGAAGCTGAATTTATTTATAAACCATTAACTAAAGGAAAAATTCAAGTTAAAATTTTATATGAAGGAAGTGAAAATTACTCAAGCTCTTATGCATTAAGCATCGTTACGGTTAATCCCATAAAAACAAGCTTAAATTTAATTACGCAACCTTTTCTTCAAGGAAACGAAATTAAAGTTAAAGCTGTTTTAAAAGATGAATTTAAAAATCCTGTTTCAAACGCTTCTTTAATATTCACTTTTTTTGTTAATGAAAAACCAGTTTATAAAGAAACTGTTTTAACAAATAATTTAGGAGAGGCTTTTTCAAAATGCAAAATTTCATCAACAGGTTTAATAAAGGTTAAAGTTGAATTTTTAGGTTCAGAAAAATTTTCTGAAAGTGAAGCTTCAACTTCAATTTATCCTTCAACCGCAATTTTATTTATTGCAGGTTTAATTTCAGCAGCAGCTGCTGCTACAATGCTTATTTACGCTAAAAAAATTCATTTTCTTAAAAAAATTGAAGGCATTATTAAAAATAGGTTTCCTTCAATTATAAAGGGTGAAGTTGCTAAAAATAAATGTATTAAATGTGGTTCAGAAATTCCTAAAGGCGCTTTATACTGTAATAAATGCGGTGCTAATCAATTTCCTTATGCTTCAATCCAGCAAAGCTTAACCTTAACAGATTTAGATAAAAAAGTTTTGGATTATATTGTTTCTCATGGAGGAAGCATTTCTGTAAGTAAAGCTATTGAAGATTTAGGGTTAACTAGAGAAAGCTTGATGGAGTCGATTGAAAGGTTGAAGAAAATGGGTAAGCTGGAGCAAATTGAGTAGCTGGTTGAATAAAGCTTATTTTTGAAAAGCATTCAGGACAGAAAACAAGTACCCCATAGAATTTAGCGCAATATTTGCATATTGCTCTTCCGCATCTAGCGCATATATAGGCGGCTGGTAAATTAGGATGATAATAGCACATTCCAACAGCTGGTATAATTCTTGGTGGAGGCTTAACCATAAAGCTGCTTGAAGCCTTTAAAATTGGAAGAAGAACCTTAGTTTTTACAGGTTCTCTTTGTAAAGGTTTACCGCAATTATAACAAAATTTACTTTCATCTCTGTTGTTTTTACCGCAAAAACTGCATATAACCATTAATTTAACTCTCCATTTTAAATTCTAGACCTTAAATTAATTTAATTAAAACTTCCTTATAATCTTCTTGCTTTAAGTTTTTAAATATAACTCTTATTAAACCACCTTTTTTTAATTCATATTCGTTTAATTTGCTGAAGCTTGGAATTTTTATTAATTCACCTTTAAATTTTTCTTTAAAAACTGTTATTTCATGAGGATCTTTAACATTTACCTTTATAGAAGCGATTTTAATCATTTCAGCTATGGAATTCAAGCATTTTTCAATTGGAATCTCAATTATTTCAGTTTCGCTTTTTCCTAAACCATTTTTTCCGCAAACAATGCATTCAGGATTTTTTTTAAGCTCCAGAATATTATAGCGGTTAAATCTTAAATCTAAAATTAAAAGTCCATTTAAAGGTTTTTCAATTTTTTCATTTATTTTTTGGTTAAAAATTAATTTAACAGCTTCTTGAGCTTGAATGGCTGAAATTAAAGATGCAACTGTTGGAAGAGAAGGTATTGTTCCTTCAGTAGTTGGAGCGCTGCAGGGATTTCTAAGCCCAATTAATTTACCATAATTATTTAATGGAATAGCGCATATAGGGCATGGTGAATTTGGTGGAATAAAAACTTGAACTCTTCCTTGATAACCATTCATGCCACCATCAATTAAAGGAATTTTATATTTGCTTGCAATTACTGATAAAAAAACTCTTGAAGCTAAATTATCTAAACCTGAAATAATCAAGTTAGATTTTAAAAAAACTTCAAGAGGTAAATCTTCAACTCTGCAATTGTAAGCTTCAATTTTTAAATGGGGATTTTTATTTTTCAATTTTTTAGCTAAAACTAAAGATTTAAATTCGCCTATGTCGCTTTTATCAAAAAATATATCTCTAGCTAAATTTGATAATTCTATTTTATCATAATCTACTATAGTTATTTCTCCAATTCCTAGCATTGCAAGGTTTTTAGCTATTTCATTTCCTAAAGCTCCAGCTCCAACCAAAAGAATTGAGGATTCCTCTAAAGCTTTTTGAGCTTTTTCACCCCAAAGAGGTAGAAATCTAGCCCATAAATAATCAACTATTACAGTTTTAGATTTAAAATCGAATTCTTTAATTAAAGAGTTTTCAGGAAGAATTTCACCATTTAAAATAAGAAAAGTTAAGTTTTCAGGTAAATTAAGTTTACTGCAAATTTTTCTTTTTAAATCTTTAACCTTTTCCTTTTCACCAACTTCAACATAAATTTCTTTAAATAAAGGTATTTCAGCTTTAATCTGCATGCTTTGCTACTCAACTATTCTAAAATGAAGGATTTCATCTTGTTTTCTTGATGAGCATAATAATGGTACAGGAATAACGTTGAAGCTGGCAGATTCCTTTTCAATTTTTTTTCCACCCATTTTTGGGAAACCATATTTTCGGCATACTTCAGCTGCTTTTAAACAGTTTGGATGGTCAAAAACATTAGTAGGGTTTGGATCTGAAAGAAGATAATATAAAGCATTTATTACAGAGGCTAATCTTAAATTTGGTTTCCAGCTTTCCCCTAAAATAGATACGCAAACAGCTCCAGGAATGTTAGGAACAATATTTGGATGGGAAATTTCAGTAAGCCATGTTACAATAGGTGGTTTAATAGGGTATTCGCTAGGTAACTCAAGTCTAAATCTATGCCAATTAACATATTCTGTAAAAGGCCAAATTTTTTCTTCAGCAAGTTTTTTAACTTCGCCTTTTTCGCATCTAATAAGCCCTTCATAAATTGAAGGGGGATCATTTAAAGCGGTTACCATGGGAAATTGATGATTAACAACTTTTTTTTCTTTATATAAAAGTTCAACATCCAAATTTTTTAAACCGCCTATTAACCGCCTACAATATTAAAGGGCATTAAAGCTAATTGAGCATTTTCAGGAATTCCAGCTTTAGCAACTGTAGTGTTATCATCTAAAATTACACCGCCATACATTAAGGCTACTGTTGATGGATCAACACCGAAAGATGCGCAAACTTGCTGTTTAATTTCACCTATTGTATGATCTGGAATAACTTCTATTTCAGCTAAACCTGTTTGCGGTCCAATTGGAGCTTGAATAAATAATCTCATTTATTTTTAAACCTCCTTTTTTATTTATTTTTGTTTTTATACTCTTTACCTCTATAAAAATGGATAACTCTACAAAAATAAATATTAACTTTTCATTTTATAATTAATGTTATTGTTTCTTGAAGTTTTAATCCACCTCCAATAGCGGTAATTGTTAAATTATATGTTCCAGATTGAACTTTAGAAGTTGTATCAATTTTCAAAATTAAATTTACTGAGTTTCCTAAATTAAGTTTATTTTGCGGTAAAACAATTTCCCATGAAGCTCCTTCAGGTAAACCAGTTAAGCTAAAAGTTATATCTGCAGTAAAATTAAAAGATGATTTAAGCATAATCGTGTATAAAGCTGATTCACCTTTAGAAATAGTTTTAGTTTTAGGTTCAATGGAGAAATCTAAATTTGGAACGATCACAGTTAAAATAGTTGAGTGTTTAGCTTCACCTGATTCCCCATAAATTTCTAAATTGAAAGTTCCTCTAAAAGTTCCTGGAGCTGATTGAGCTGAAACAGTTACTATAGCTGTTGCGGTTCCGCTTGATGAAAGTGAAACTTCAGATGGATTAATAATAACTGAAATTCCGTATGGAGGAGTTGCTGTTGAAAATTTCACTTTAGAAGAAAAACCATTTATTGATTTAACTAAAATTTTAGCTGAAGCAGATCCACCTACATAAACTGTAATTGAATTTGTTGAGGAAGAAACATCAAAATCTGCTACTTTAATTGTTTGAATTGATGTGCTGGCTTTATTTCCAGCTTTATCAATCGCCACAATAAAATAATCTATATCGCCTAAAACTTCAGAGCTTGGTATTGTATAAGCATATTCGTTTCCTCCAGCTGCTACAAGAAGCATTAAAGCAGATTTCCAAGGCATTTGAATGCTTGAAATTTCATTATTGGCTTTAACAAATTTAGACCATTCATAATAAACTGTAACGTTTGCTATTCCTCCTACACCGCCTGTAACTTCAGCTTTAAGAGTAATGCTTGAGCCAACAGTAGCATTTGTAACAGGGATATGCTTAATTAAAGGTAATCCTCCTCCAAATCGACCATAACCCCAAATTAAAAAACCTGAAACTAAAGCAGCAATTAAAATTAAAGTTAAAATTAAAGCGCAAACCTGTTTTTTACTTAAGGGTTTTTTAACTGAAGGGGGAGAAGGTTGAATAGATAAAAAAGTTTTCTCGCTTTTTTCAATTGAAGGAGTTTTCCATTCTGAAATATTTTCTGAACCAAAAAATTCTATTTTATTTTCTTCAATAGGCTTTAAGCTTTTTTTATCATTTAAAACATAAAATCTATATTCTTTAGAGATGGGATCTAAAACTAAAGCAGTTGCTTCAGGATAAAATTGAGTTAACATATTTTGAGTTTTTTCATCTATTTCAGACATGAAAATACCATAACCTGGATGCGTATGATACCATCCAACAATATTTCCTTTTATTTCCCCCTTTAATATTTTCTCCGCTATTTTAGCTATAGCATTAGGTGTTAAAGAAATTGTTGAATCATTTCTCCTAGTTTCCCCGCTTGCAACATCATCTATAACTAAATGTTCTTTATTCATTTTACCAATTAAAACTCCTATAGCTTTTTTATCTGGGCTTTCATTAACCTGCTTCATTATTTTTTCAAAAATATTTTTTGAAACTTTAAGAGAAACCACTTTTATTTCAAGCCTCGAAACCTTACCTTAAAAAAATAAAAATAAAAATTTTGAAATTTTGGGGAGTTTATTTATCTGCCAAGCATTCCCATGATTCCGCCAACTATGCCTAACACAAAGCCAGCTACGAATCCTCCGCCAAGCACTAAGGAAATTATAGCTGCTGGAAACACCACTACACTTCCTATAGTTCCATATCCAAGTATCATTAGCAATGCGCCTATACAAGCGATTATACCTAAAATTAACCCTATAACAACTAAAAGCCATGGTGGGAATGGCCCAAACCAAGTTATCCATGGGAATATTCCAACTAAAGTAGCGTAGAACCCTGCTGAAAGTAAAGCTGCAGCATTAATTATAATTAATATACCTGCAATAAGCGATATTATAAAACCCCATAATGCTCTAGCAGGTGGATAAGTTGGTGGCGGTGGTGGTGGCGCAGGATAGGTTGGTGGTGGAGGAGCAGGAGCAGCTGGCGGAGGCACATATTCAGGTCCAGCTACAAGCGCATAGCATTGAGGACAAAGCACTAATCCATTATAGAATTTAGCACAATCCTTGCATATTGCTCTTCCGCATCTAGCGCATATATAGGCGGCTGGTAAATTAGGAT
>CAZSNM010000026.1:0-10245 GCA_964608455.1 uncultured Candidatus Bathyarchaeia archaeon
GCTGTTGACCATATAAGCTTTAAAGTTGAAAAAGGAGAAATATTCGGTTTTTTAGGTCCAAACGGTGCAGGAAAAAGCACAACTATAAGAATGCTTTGCACACTTACTAAACCAACTGAAGGAACAGCTGTCGTTGGAGGTTATGATATAATTAAACAACCTGAACAAGTTAGAAAAGTTATAGGGCTTGTAGCTGAAAAACTTATTTTATACCCGCAGTTAACAGCTGTTGAAAATCTTAAGTTCTTCGGTAAACTATATGGGTTAAGAGGAAAGCAGCTTGAAGAAAGAATTAAAGAATTACTTGATATGGTTCTTTTAACTAGATTCAAAGATTTTCCTGTAGGTGGTTATTCAAGCGGTATGCGTCAAAGATTAAATATTGTTAGAGGGTTAATTCATGATCCTGAAATAATATTTTTGGATGAACCAACCGCTATGCTTGATCCTCAAAGTGTTCAATTCATTAGGGATTTAATAAAAAATCTTAAGAAAAATGGGAAAACAATAGTTTTAACAACTCATATAATGGAGGAGGCTGAGCTTCTTTCAGATAAAGTTGGCATAATTGATCATGGAAAAATAATAGCTTTAGATTCACCTGAAAACCTTAAAAGAAAATATAGCTGCGCATCCCTTCATGAGGTTTTTCTTGAGCTTACTGGAAGAACTTTAAGAGATTCCGCTTCAAATAACATGCGCATAGGTGTTATAAGGGGATTTTAAAATGAGTTTTTCAAATAATTTTAAAGCTTCATTAGATATAGCCTTTAAAGATCTTTTATATTTTTGGAGAATGAAAATGCTTTTTATAACTTTTTTAATGCTTCCAGTTATTTTAATGTTTTTATTTGGTTTTATGTTTCCAACTGTTGGAACAAGCAATATTTATTCAGGTAAAATAGTTTCTCCATACTATAATATTCCAGTTGGAATAGTTATTGAGGATGGAGGGGAAATTGCATATAATGTTGCTAATCAATTCAAGCAGTTGGCTTCTTCAACCAGACTTTTAAAAGTTAAAGATTTCTCAAGCTTTGAAGTAGCAAAAGAAAAAATTGTAGCTGGAGAATTAAAAGGTGTTATTGTTATACCAAATGGTTTTACAGAAGCTTTAAAATCTAATCGTCAAGCTGTAATTCATGTTACAATGGATGATACAAGCTCTCAACTTTCATCAGTTGTGTTTTCTCAAATATCAATGCTTTTTAAAATGATTTCAAGCAGCATATCAGCTTCCATGATTAAAAATATTGATGTCTCAATTGATCCAAGTTTTGTTGCTGAACCAATAGTTGTTGAAAGAAAAAATTTAATAGCTGGAACAACAAGCACATTTGAATTTTTAGCACCAGGATTTATGGCTTTAAACATAGTTATGGGTACACTTTCAGGTTTAGCTGCTGCTATTGCACGGGAAAAAGAGCAAGGAACAATGGATGGAATACTTGTTGCTCCAATCTCCAGCTACGCTATAATAACCGGTAAAGTTCTAGCTCAAACAATTAGAGGGATGATTCAAGCCTTTATAGTTTTAGGTATTTCAATAGCTTTTTTCGGTGTTAGAATTTATGGAAGCTTCCTTTTAATGTTGCTTATAATGTTTCTTGGGGTTTCAAGCTTTATAGGCATTGGAATAATAGCAACAACTCTTGCCCCTGAACAAGAAACAGCAATGACTTTAATTATGCTCTTTCAAATTCCATCAATGTTTATTTGCAATATTTTATTTCCTATAGAGCAACTTCCAAAATGGCTTCAAATAATAGGTAAAATGATGCCGCTTTATTATGCAGCTGATGGATTAAGAAAAGTAATAGTTTTAAATGCTAGTTTTAATCAAATAATCGAAGACATAACTGTTCTTTTATTATACTCTATTATAACTTTAAGTGTTGCAATTCCGCTTTTTAGAAAAGCTTTAACGAGGTGAAAAATAAATGTTTAAAAAATTAAAATTTAAATTTTTAAGTAGCAGCCTAATTTTAATTGTTGCTTTAACTCTTTTTGCCTCAAATGGATTGATGGTTAAGGCTCAAGTTGGCACTCCAAAACTTGTTGTTTCAAGCGTGTATTGGGGTGTAAATCCTGCCGTACCATTAACTGCCAGTCCAGGAGATAAAGGAGTCACACTTTCAATAGTTGTAATTAATGCAGGTGATGATTTTGCAAGAGATGTTAAAGGAACATTAATGCTTCAACATCCATTTCTTTATGAATATCGTTCTAACAGCGAAAACTATTCATTAAACTCTGTAACTAAAGCTGCAGGCGATATAGCTGCAGGTAGAAGCTTCACATTTCAATATACACTTAACATTGCTCAAAACGCTAGCGAAGGCATTTATAAACTTTCCTTTAAATTAGCCTATAGAAGCGCTAGAATGTTAAGTGAAACAACAGATACATTTTATATAGATGTACCAATTTGGAAAGGAGAACTTCATATTCAAAGCGTGGTTACAAATCCTCCAAAAGTCTATCCAGGAGATGCACAAATTGCTTTAACAGTCTTCATAGTTAATTCAGGGTTAGGCTCAGTTAATAACCTTAAAGTTTTTCTTGAGCTTACCTATCCCTTTAAGCAATCTTCAACAGGCTCTAATGAAGCTTTTATAGGAACCATTAAACCAACTCAAGTTGCACAAACCCGCTTTTTAATAGATGTAGATGAAAAAGCTAAACCTGGAACCTACCCAATAAACCTTTATGCTTTTGAAGGTTCAAACAAATATTCAATAGGTTTAATAAGCTTTACAATTGCTGAAAAAGCTAATTTTATAATAATTGAAGCTAAACCCACATCTTTTCAAGCTGGAGATTTAGGTGTAACCTTTAAAATAACATTGAAAAATAATGGAAGCGTTAAAGCTAAATCAGTTAGAGTAAAACTTTTAGCTGGAAACTATTTTTCAGGAACTTTAACAGATTTTCTAGGAACAATCAATCCAGGTGAATCTAAAACAGCCTTCTTTTTGGTTGATGTTGATGGAAAAACACCGCCAAACAGCTATACAGTAGACTTAAGAATAGAATGGATTCAAGATGAAGGTTATAATCTTAACGATACTTTACCAATCACCATAAATGTTACATGGCGATATTCAATATTTATTATAGCAGCTATTCTAGCAGTTATAGCTGTTGCCATTTTCCTTTTCATTTTAAAGCGAAAGGGGATTTATTCTAAAAAACCAATTTAAAACTTTTAAATTTAATAACTTAAGGAGGCTCATAAACAAGCATTGAATAAAAAATTTTCTTTAATTCCCCTCATTTTTTTATTTTTGCTCTTTCAAATTCCTCAAATTTCAGCTCATACAACTTTAGGTAAAATTTCAGGTGGACCTCCATTTTTTAAAATTAATGATCATGAATTAAATCCGAGCAATTCTTTTGGAAACGCTCATGTTCCAGGTCCCTTAGCTTATGTTTGGCCTGGAAGCGGACTTAAAATATATTTAAACAATTTAAATCTTCCACCTGGTTATCAATCTCCTTTTGAAACCTTTGAATCTCCACTTCAGCTAGCTAGCAACTCTTATTCGCCTGAAGGCGCTATTTTAACTTCAACTCAAACCAGAGATAGTGTTGGAGACTTCATAATAGCCATAAACTTTTCTCAACCTAAAGCTTTTATTACATCAGAAAATCCAAAACCTAATTTTATATTTAAAAACATCTCCATTTATATTCCTGCTCCAATAGTTGATAAGCATGGCAATCTCCTTCAAGATGGTTTTGAACCTTATGGTAGAATAAATTGGTTAGCTGGCGACAGCTCAAATATAGTAACCACTTTAACAGATGATTATGGTCGCATATTAGTTACTAAAGCTGACATGAATGATCCCTTTGCTCCAGGATGGTGGCTTATAAGAATAGAAGCTTCAGGGAAAGGTTTAGAGTTTACTCCTGAACGCGAATGGAGCGAATGGTATTATGTTAGAATAAACCAAATTAAAGCTCCATATATAGCTGGAAAATACTTTTTTAAAATTTTTCTTGGAGACTCTTATCCTTTAAAAAGTCAAAGCAACAGTGCATTAATAAGCAATGCTATGCCAATTGAAAATTGGCCTGTACTGCTTGTTAAAGCAGCTCAAAATCCAGCCATAATATATGGTACAGTAAAATATGGAGATAAATGCAATCCAAACCTTTACGGCCTACCAATTCAATTGCCTGGTGTTGTTAGGGCTGTAGGCGTTACACCTGAAGGAAGGCATGTTGAAGCTAGAGGATACTTCAACGCTTCAGCTAAAGGCCACTTTGAAGTTGAAGGTGTAGCCCCAGGTACATACACTATTTACGCAAGCGCAGCAGGCTATCCAGAACAAAAAGTAGCTGAAGGGATAAAAGTTAGAGAAGCTCAATCATTAAGATTAGATATTTATTTAAATCCTGGTAGTCAAATCTCAGGAATAATATTTTCTAAAACGCCTTCAGGTTTAACACCTTGGCGTACTCAACTTCCCATAAGCATAGCTATATATAATAGCGATAATTATTCAGAATTAAATGTGGAATGTTCTTCACCATTAAATCTTACCCATGCACCTTATACAAGTTATGTTGTAGGCAACGTAGTTTTTGATTCAACAACTGGTTTATTAGCTTCACCAAATAAACCTAAATTAGTTGCTTTTCCATGGGAAGGCCCAATAAGCTATTATAGTTATACTTCTTCTTATCCATTTAATGATCCTTTTGGAGTTTTTAATGGTGTTGGACCTGCGCAAGTATGGTGGGTTGATCCAAAAGGAAATTTAGATCCAGTTACAAATTTAGGTTCTGGAAGCGATTTTTTCAAATTTCAATTTGGTCAAAAAGGTTTTTATGGCGCTCCAGCAAAGCTTAGCGGAATGATCCCTCAAGTTTTTGCAACTTGGATTGATGGATTAAAACCTGGAACATACTTTATTAGAGCTTTTATAAATGGTTATATTCAATCTGATGCTTCAGGCATATTTAAGGATGTTTACTTCTATATTAACGACGCCTCAAACGACGTTTTTATTCAAATAGATGTTTATGCTTCAAGCCTTGTAAACGTTACTGTTCATTTTCATTCTTCTCCTGGAACCATTATTGATGAGGCTATTGGCGGGTCTGACCCTGGAAGATTTCTTATAGCTGAAGTTTTAAGTGAAGATGGTTCTTTAGCAGCTTTCAATTTTACATATATTTTATCTTCATGTTCTCAAGCATCAATTCTTCTTAATGGTTTAGGAATGGTTGGTGTTATGCCCTTTTTTGATCCTAGAGCAGGCATTAAATACTCTTTATTTAAATATCGTGGATTAAGAGATTATGGTTTGCATCCAGGTTCTTATATTATTAGGCTTTATATGCGAGGTTATATTCAAGCCAATCCACCAGCCTTAAACCTTGAGGATTTAGATCAACCTTTAAGATTTTCAATATCGTTAGGTGGAAATTATTATTTAAGCGCTCATATGTTTAGGGGAGGCGGCTTAAATGTTACAGTAACATCAATAGATTGGCAAAAACCATCTATAATTCGTCAATGGGCTTGGGATAAAGCACCTTTAACAATTTTAGTTTATGATTTAGCATCAAAAACTTTTTCAGATGCTATATACTTTTGGGACTCAATTAGTTATGCATGGCGCATTCCAATAACGAATTCGATGTTTTCAACTGTTCCATGGCCTGATTGGCGATCCGTTTTTGGCTCTAAAGCTAGCATGCTTGTAACAAATGGTTCAACAATCCTTGAAAGAATCGGTCCAGATTTACCTTTAAGGTTTTCCATCTCACCAGATAAAACTTTAATAACTAATGTTTTTCTTCAACAATTAGCTCATATTGGATTTTTATATAGCTCATTAACCTATAGAGATTTGAATTTTAAATCTACAATTGCATTTTATCCAGGTTTTTATGCTGTAACATGCTGGTCTTATGGTTATGTGCAGGAAGGCGTTCGCTCGCTTGGAGATTTAGGTAAAGAAATAGTTTATGTAAAAATGGGCAGCCTCTCCGATCTTAACATAAAATTAATTAAAGGCGTAGAATTTAATATCACAATAATCTTTAGGAAAGAGGGAGTTTTAACAACTTTACCTTATAACATGTCTATGCGAATTAGAATATATGATGAAAATGATATGCTTGTAGCTGCTGCCTCAACATCACTTGATGCTGGAGCAGCTTTACAGAGTAATGACGCGGGATTTTTTGCGGATGGTAAAAAAATCGGTTTATCTGGAGGAGCTGTACCGCCTATTCCAGCAGGCACCCGAATAGTTGAATATAAACGTTTAGCTGGATTATTTAGTTATTCCGATCCAAGCTTAACTGAAGCTTTAAGGCGTTTAACCCGCTTTTCAATGGATCATGGTGTTTGGGGCAGCTCAATTAACGTTTTAGATGGCGCTTATAATGGAAATTGGAAAATTATTGTTGAGCTTGTAAACTGGTATTGTTCTTCAACCTTTTATCCTCCTCCACCAGCTTTGCTTCAAGGTGAAACCCACTTAACCAACTTAACATTTCTTCTTCCATACAATCACTTAGGCCCATTTGAGTTAAAAGAGCCTTTAATAATACCAAACGCTATGCTTGGTGAAGAAAAATCAATTGTTTTAGGGCTGGATCAAAGAGGTTACTTAAACGGTTTAGTAATGTTTCTCAACGTTTATAATGAAGCTAGAGTTGCAAGCTGGACCTCTATAATAGCAAAAACAGAAAAAAATATCTACGCGATATATAGTTGGGATGGAAGATACGAAATGTATCTTCCAGCAGGTTTTTACACTGTTACCGTGGAAGGGGAAGAGTTAAAAACTGAAACTTTAAATATAAATGTTTCTGAAGGAGCGGAGGTTAGCTGCGATTTTCTATTAAAACCAGGTGAAATCAACATTCCTGAATTTAGTTATCCAGTTAAACTAAATGTTTTAGCAATCTCTATTGCTTCAGCCTTTTTCTTTATTAAAAGAAAAACCTTAAAACTTCCCTTTTAATAGCTTTTCCTTAAAGCGGCTACAGCTAAAGCTTGAGTTAAAACCGCGAAAAACATTATTAAAATTAAAGACGCCTTTAAATCAATCATCGCGCCATATATTACTCCGCTTAAAACAAAACCCACTCCATAAGCTGTATTAAAAATTCCATATGCTTTACCCCTATTTGAAATAGATGCGAAATTTACAACCGCTGCTCGATAAATTGATTCTTGCATTCCAAGAACAATACCAAAAAATACAGCTGCAACCATAAGCATTTTTAAATCAGAATTAACCATCGCCAAAATCGATGGAAAAACTGAAAGGATAAACGGCAAAATTAAAATTTTAACTCCAAACTTATCATATGCATAACCTGCAAATAAAGCTATTGAAGCATCAACTCCCTGAATCAATAAATAAATTAATGGAATAATCCATTGCTGATTTAAAGGTTGAAGAATAATTGAAGATTTATAAAGTATAAGCGAAGCTGGAATAAGCCCAACAGTATTTAATGCAACAGCCAAAGTATAAATATAAAATGTTTTTTCAAGTTTTACTGTTTTATCGCTTGCGGAAACTTTTAATTCAAATGCAGCTTTTGCTTTAATTTTTTTATAAGCATAAATTAAAGCTGCTAAAAGCATTAAAAAAGGTAAAATAAGAAAACTAAATGTTAAATGATAATTGTTGCTTGTATAAAACATTAAAGCCGCTACAATTATAGGTCCAGCAACAGCACCTATTTGATCTAAAACTTCATGAATTCCAAAAGCTTTGCCGGCTCCTACACCTTTGCTTACAATAGATAATATAGCGTCTCTAGAAGGCGATCTAAAAGCTTTTCCAAGCCTTTCAAGCAAAACAAGCATGACAGCTATTTCCCAAGCATTTGTAAAACCTAAAATTGGAATCGAAATAATTAAACCATAACCCAAAAATATAAAAAACCAGTAGGCTTTAGTTGCATCAGCTAAAACTCCGCTAATCAATCTTACGCCATACCCCAAAAACTCTCCAAACCCTGTAACAAACCCAACAATAAAAGCTGAAACCCCAAGAAACTTAAGGTAATCTGGAACTAAACCTCGCGCTCCCTCATAAATAATATCACCCATTAAACTTACAATTCCAAGAAGAAAAATGCTAATATAAGCAACTTTAGAATTAACCTTCAAGAACTTTCCCTCCTAAAACAATTAAAATTATTATACAATATTTTTTGAGAAAGTAGTTTATGGCGCTTTTACATACTTAAATTTTTCACTAGCTTGTTCACCGTTTATTCCCCAATTCTCCATCGGAATTTCATGAATCACAACTTCAACAGCTTCTTTTGGGATTCCAAGTTCAACAAAAACCTTAGTTATACCTTCTATTACCTTCTTTTTAGCTTCACTTGAAAATCCTTTCCATACATTTACATGAACAATTGGCATATTTCTAAAATATCTTTTTCTTGCATAAAAGCCTTATGCAAGTTTGATTTATTATGTTTTTCATAACGTTTAAATTATTAGATGAAGCTGAAAAAACCTGCAAAGCAATATAAACATTAAAAATATTTAAAATAGAAAGTAGTAAACTCGAATAAAACTCATTAATAGTATATGGAGCTTAAAAGTATTGCATAAAAGAAAAGTTACAGATGCATTTAATGTTTCATGGGTTAAATCATCAATCATTTTAGGAATAATTTTCCTAATCCTAGGAATGGCATTAATTTTAATTTTAAAATCTCTAAATATTGGTGAGTTACATTTTCTCTTAACTGCAAAAAACATGATTAACAATTATGGTTTTTTAGGTATTTTTATTGCAACGATTCTTGCTGGAACAATATTGCCTCTTGGAAGCCCAAGCTTAATTGTAATTGCAGCTTCTTTAGGGCTTCATCCTATTCCTTTAGCTTTAATTGGCGCTATAGGCTTTACAATAGGCATGACGATTAATTATGCATTAGCTTATAGCTTTGGAAAAGCTTTTGTCATTAAAAAGATAGGTAAAGAAAAACTTGAGGAAACCCTGAATATTTGGATGAATTGGGGTTGGCTAATATATTTAATATTTGGTTTCATCCCCGCCTTACCGATAGAACTTTTATCATTTTTATGCGGGTTACTTAAAATACGATTGCGCATCTTTCTAATCTTAACATTTATACCAAGATTCATCGTATTTATTGTTTTAGCCTATCTTGGAGAGCAAATAGGTCAATGGCTTAAAATCATATGAAAATAAAAATTTACTGAAAACCATGCTTACTATAAATAGTAAATCTATTTTGATTTAAATTCAAAATTAAGCTCATTAATATTTTTATTAACACGTTATTTTAGTTGAAATAAAATGTTCATGCTAAAGAAAATAGTTGATAATTATATGAAGAAGGTTTCTGGATTAAAAAAGCATTGCGAAAGATGCCTTAAAACTGAAAGATGGAACGGCAGTGTTGTTTTAATGGTTGTTGATGCCGCTTTCACTTCAATAGGTTTAAATTATTTCTCAACTGTTGTTCCAAAAATTGAGAAATTTAACAAAAAGTTTGTAGAAAACGGAAAAATAAAAAATCTAAAAGAGCTTGCCAAAACTGATATTAATGAGTTAAGAGAGTTGTGGAAAAATAAACGTTCATGGATTATTGCCAAGGAAATTGCTTCTTACTTATCAACTTTAAATGAAGACGATAAAACAGCTCTTAGAACTTGGGCTAAAAATTCAAGTCTTGAAAATTGGAGAGAAGATCCTATTGGAAAAATTAAAGGGGTGGGCTTAATTACTTTCCAATACCTTAGAATGATGGGTGGCATAGACACAGTAATGCCTGATAAAATCGTTAAAAGAGTAATAAACGAAATTTTAGTTAAAGCTGGTTTAAAGCCTATAAATAACGATATCGAATTTATTAAGAAGGTTGAAGAAATCGCTAAAGTTTGCGGCTATAAACCAATAGAAGTTTGCTGGATGACTTGGCTTATACAATCTGAAGGAAAAACTATGCGCATAAAGAAATATTCAAACATACTCTCAAAGATTTAATATTTAGCTTAATGAGTTTAAAAGGGTTATAAATTAAAGTTCCTTTTTTTATAAAGCAAATCATTTCCTGATTCTAAGCATCAAGCCACTAGAAAGATTCGCATCTTTCTCTAGAGAAGAAAAAAGGTATTTAGCTAATAAATATTATCAATTTGATGTAATGTTGTTTAGCCATGTAAAAGCTCTTCTAGTTACATTTATTTATAAATAAGGCTTATATTAAGCTCAA
>CAZSNM010000027.1:0-10041 GCA_964608455.1 uncultured Candidatus Bathyarchaeia archaeon
AAAGGCGTCGAAGCCTTAAAAATGGGATTAACATCAATAGTCAAACGCAAAAAGCTGTTTGAAGACCTTTTAAACTTCTATTATGAAAATTTCGAAAAACCCTTGAAAAAAAGAGGTGAAAAAGGAAATGTGTAGATGCTGCTGTTGCGAAATGGAAAAGCATCATCCACATCACGAGTATAGATATGAATACTGGCCCATGGGTTTCCCATGGCCAACAATGGATGTAGAAGGGGAAGTAAAAATGCTAGAAGAATACAAAGAAGCCTTAACAAAAGAGCTAGAGAAGATTAACAAACGGTTAGAAACCCTAAAACATTAAAACATTAAAAAGGTGAAAAAATGGAGAATGCGATAGAAGCAATAAATTTAACAAAATACTATGGTGAGCTTCTGGCAGTAGACCATGTAAACTTTGAAGTTAAAAAGAGCGAGATCTTCGGCTTTTTAGGTCCTAATGGCGCTGGAAAAACAACCACAATAAGAATTTTAACTGGTATTTTAAAGCCTGACGGGGGTTCAGCAATTGTTTCTGGTTATGATGTTTCTAAAGATTCTATTAAAGCTAAACAATATATTGGGGTAGTTCCAGAAGTTTCAAATGCCTATATAGAACTTTCAGCATGGGAAAATCTAATGTTAATTGGTGAATTGTATAGAATGTCTAAAAAAGAACGTGAGAAAAATGCGATTAAGCTTTTAAAGGAGTTTGGATTATATGAAGCAAGAAATAAACTTGTTAGAGGTTTTTCAAAAGGAATGAAGCAAAGGCTTTTGTTATGCATGGCATTAATTAATGATCCTGAAATAATATTTCTTGACGAGCCTACTTCAGGTCTTGATGTTGAAAGCGCAAGGCTTTTACGAGAAAAAATTCAACAATATAATAAGGATGGGAAAACAATTTTTCTTTCAACACATAACATGGAGGAAGCTAATCAATTATGCAATAGAGTGGCGATAATAAATCATGGAAAGATAGCTGCGACAGATTCTCCTGAAAAATTAAGAATTCAAAGCATAGACCTTCAATATGTTGAAGTTATGTTTGATAAACCTGTTACTCACATAAAACTTGTTAATAAACCAGAGGTAACTAAAGTTTCATTTTTTGGAAGTAAAATTAAGATTTATACGGTGGAAGTATCTACTGTTATCGAATTTATAGTAGATTTTGCTAGGAAAAATGGGTTAAAAATTCTTAGTTTAAATATAATGTTGCCTTCGCTTGAAGATATATTTATGAAATTGATAAAGCAGCATGGTGAAATATAGAATGGGTTACATATTAATGCAGCTTAAGCAATCTCTTGTTGTAGCAAGGAAAAACGTTAAAATTTATTATTTAAAGGGGCCGGTAATTGTTTTTGGATTAATCTTTCCATCGTTCCTATTTTTAGCTTACAGCATAGGAAGAAGTATGCCCTTAAAGGAGTTGCTGCCAGGACTTATTGGTATGACAACATTTTTCACAGCCACATCGGTTGGACCATCAATAACTCCTTGGAAGGCACGCTCTAAAACATTAGAAAGGCTTTTATGTTGTCCCATTTCCATTTGGGCTATCATTTTAGGCGATATGTTTTCCTCATTTATATTTGGAGTGGTAATATCCATGATTCCAGTATTTCTCACTATAACCGTTAATATTATTGATGTTTTAAGCTTCTCAATGTTGTTTTTCAGCTTGATTCTAGCAGCATTTTGCTTTTCAGCTTTAAGCATTCTTCTTTCAGCTTATCCTCCAACCGATGTTCCAGCAACAGTTATGATGCTTTCTTCACTAATTAAGTTTCCATTGGTTTTTATTAGCGGCATCTTTATGCCAATTAACCAAATGCCTTTTTTGGGAAAAGTTATCGCTTCATTTTCACCACTTACATTTTTTACAGATTTATTGAGACATCTCATTTTGAATAATGGTTATTATTCATTAACACTAGACTTTTTAATGCTTGTAATTTTTACGTTATTTTTCGTGACTATTGCAATAAAATTGCATGAAAAAACTATAGTGAAAAGGTTTTGAGATATTCTTTTGATCGAACAATTAATTTAATGCGTGAGTTAAATTGCAAAAAGTTATGCAAGAAATAATGAGTAAATGGATTAACGTTAAAGGTGTTATTCGCTATATTATGGATGGACGAAATAACGATGGAGGATACACATTTTGTCAAGGAACCGATTCTTCAGCTGAAGATACCTATTATGCAATTGAAATATTAAAAGCTTTAAATGTTGAGCCTAAATTTAAAGAGCACACAATTCAATTTCTTAAAGGATTGCAAAATTCAGATGGAAGCTTCGATTCTGTTAAAGTGGCTTATTATGTAACTAAAGCCTTGATTAATTTAGGATCTAAACCTAAGAAGGATCTTAACCAGTATATTATGTCGCTTCAAAACTCTTATGGAGGATTTGGCAGTATAGAAGTTGATGTCGAAACTTCTTCAGAAATTGAAGCTACTTACCTTTCAATTGAGATTTTAAAGCTGTTAAATAGCCCTATAGAATCGAAAGAAAAAATTATCAAGTTTATTTTGAGCCTTAAAAATTCAGATGGAAGCTTTGGTGGGCGTGGTTATTCTAAACTTGCATCTAAATGGCATGCATTAGCAACATTAAAGCTTTTAGGATACAATGTTTTTCATCTTCATGAAACGCTTAAATGGGTTAGGGGTTGCGAAGCTTCAAATGGAGGATTTGTTAGAAACCCAAACAGTCTTGATAACTATATTTTAATCGATAGTATTTATTATGGAGTAAAAAGCTTAGAGATATTTAATGAAACTTGCAAATATCCGTTTCAAACAGCTTCTTTAATAAGTAAATTTCAGAATAGAAATGGGGGCTTTCGAAAATCCATATTTCTTGGAATATCAACATTTGAAAATACATACTATGCTATTTTTTCGCTTCAAACAATTTTAAAGTGGATGAATAAAAGTGAACAATAAAAGAGACATTCTTACAATTAAGATTGAGGAAGCTATTAAAAAAGCTTCTGAATGCCTCCTTTGCTTAGTTTTAAAAGGGGATGAAAAACGTTATATTGAAGCTTTCTTTTCCGAGCATATAATGAATCCTGAATATAGAAAGATTGTTATACATTCTCGCGGCTTCTGTAAGCAGCATTTTCAAAAATATTAGATTTTGCTATTAAGGATTATGAAGAACTTGGGTTAGCATTAGTGTTAAAAGACATTATAGAAAGCATAGCGAATGATTTTGAAAAAAATAAGCGTTAATAATGAAAGTTTAACTAAGATTAACGGATTTCATATTTTGAATATAAAAACATTTAAAAAGAAGAAGGCTTTAGATGAGCTTTACCGAATAGAATCCATTATTAAAGAAAGAGAACAAACATGTCCCGCATGTAAATATTTAAAAGAATTTGATGAAATTAACGTTGATACGTTAGCTATGATGCTTTCTTCAAATCCAAGCTTTTTAAAAGAATTTAAAGAAAGTAAAGGGTTATGCCTTCCACATTTAATTAAGCTATTAAAGATTATAAAGCTTCGACATAAAAGTAATTTTTCATCATTGCTTAAAGATTTGCTTTCGTTAGAAATGAAAAGCTTCACGCATCTTAATCATGAGCTTAAAGAATTCATTAGAAAGCATGATTACCGTTTTAGCAATGAACCTTGGGGAATCGAAAAAGATTCTGTAAAAAGATCAATAATAAAACTTATTGGAGAAGAATAAAAATTCTGTTAAAAGTTCCTCTATTGAAGCATCAACTTTCCCCTAAAAATGATTGAATATTATAAGCTTCCGCTAATAATTCCATAAATTAACCCAAAGGCAACGCTTCCAATCCACGCAATCAACATATATGTTAAAACAACTTTCCATTTAGCTATTCTTGAAACTGCTAAAGCATTTGCTATATCGTATGGTTGACCCATAAGCCAAGCTAACAATGCCCCTTTAGACATTCCTAAACTCCATAATCCCCTTCCAATAACTATTTCAACAAGAGTAGGGGTATAAAGCGGTCCGCCTAAAACTGAAGCTATTAATACACCTTTAACACCTGTTAAATATTCTCCTACAATATCTTCTGGTAAATAAGCTTCAACGTAGCTTACAGCTATTAAACCAAAAATGAAGAATGGAAGAATTTGCTTAGCTAGATAGCCTCCAAATTTAAGCGCTGATAAAAGTCTTTCATCCAATGGAGATTTTACTATTTCAATAGTTTTTTCCTGTTGAGAAGCGTTGTTTACGCTATATTCTTTTTCAATAGCTTTACCCCAAGGCGTTTTAGATATTATTAAACCAGCTGTAAGCGAGACTATTATTGAAGCTAAAATGCGAGCTTCAGCCAGCTCCCAGTAAAGCATATCCCCTGTAAGAAGAATTGCAAGAATATTAGATGATGGAGCCATTAAAAGAAATGTTATGGCAGGGCCTATTCCAGCACCGCTATAAAGAATCCCAGCAAATAATGGAACCATTGTGCAAGAGCAAACCGTAAGAAACGGCGCCGTTACAAGTGCCACTCCATATCCAATAGCTTTGCTTCCACCCATATATTTAGTAATAGCCTCTTTTGGAATCAACTCATAAATAAGACCTGCTGTTACAAAAGCAAATAGAAGGCATATCCAACCATGACTAAAATAATCCATAAGATAGGCTATGGGAATATACCATATTGGTAAACCATGGAAGTCTGAAGGCGTCATTGTAGGTGCAAGAGAGTAGGCTTTAATCCTTGAGTAAATTAATCCAGCAAAAACAGCTATTATAAAGGTTATAAGAGCAACAGTTTTTAAAACTTTAATTTTATTACTCACTTCTGCACTTCGCTCCTTACAAGCTTTATTATTTCATCAATAGTTGGAATTCTTCCTGCAACCCTTACTTTTCCATTAATTGCAAGAGCAGGAGAAAGAAGTATACCATACTTTGAAACAGCATCTTTTGAAGCTATGTCTAGTTTTTTAACAGTAACATCATCCATTCCTTCATTCCTAAGTTTTTCAATTGCTTGTTTAACATTTTTTTCTACAGCGGCACATCTCTTGCATGGAGGTTCGACTCCAATAACTTCGATAATTATGGTCATTTTAATTCACCAGTGTAAAAATACTTAATCTCATATTTAAATTTATCGATATGTTTATATTACAGTTTTAATTAATAAATTTGAATCTGCTAAAGTGATAATCGAGGGAAGAAATATATGGATAAAAAAGTAAAACTTTCTTTATTAGACAGGTTTTTAACTTTATGGATTTTTCTGGCAATGATTACTGGAGTGGGGTTAGGAGCAATATTTCCAAGTTTAGCTACTATTCTTGATAAAATGCGAATAGATACTGTGTCTCTTCCAATAGCCATAGGGCTTATATGGATGATGTATCCGCCGCTTGCAAAAGTTAGGTACGAAGAGCTTGGTAGAGTTGCTAAAGCATGGAAAATGTTTAGTGTTTCGCTATTTTTAAATTGGGTTATAGGCCCCTTTCTAATGTTTTCACTTGCTTGGGTTTTTCTTCCAGATTTACCTGAGTATAGAGTGGGCATAATTATAGTTGGTTTAGCACGTTGCATAGCTATGGTTTTAGTTTGGAACTTGCTTGCTGGAGGGGATAGCGAATACTGCGCAGTGCTTGTGGCGCTCAACTCTATATTTCAAATAGCGCTTTACTCTTTATATACATACTTTTTTGTTACTTTACTTTCATCATGGATAAACCCATCTGAAGTTAACATAGTAAATATTTCTGTTTGGGATGTTGCAAGAAGCGTTTTTATATTTTTAGGAATACCATTTATAGCTGGTATAGTAACAAGATTTTCTTTAATAAAAAAGATAGGGAAAGAATTGTATGAAGAAAAATTTATTCCAAGGCTTAGTCCAACAGCTTTAATTGGTCTTTTATTTACAATCGTCATAATGTTTTCTATGAAAGGCGAGTACATTATTGCTTTACCATATGATGTAGTAAGAGTTGCTATTCCACTTATATTATACTTTTTAATAATGTTCAGCTCCTCATTTATAATTTCTTGGGCTTTAGGTTTCTCATATTCTGAAACAACAACGCTTTCTTTTACAGCTGCAAGCAACAATTTTGAATTAGCAATTGCCACTGCAATTGCTGTTTTTGGGATAAATTCAGGTCAAGCTTTCGCGACAGTTATAGGACCATTAATAGAGGTTCCGGTAATGATAAGTTTAGTTAACGTTTCTCTTTGGGCTAAAAAACGTTTATTTAATGAATTGGGAATCCCAAAGGCACATGTAAAAATAAAAACTTAAATTTTTATTTTGCTATAATATTTTTAGAAATATTTGGTGGATAATGTGCAAAAGCTAATTGAAAGAGTTAAACGTTTAATAGATTCAGGTTTATGCGATTCAAAAAATGCTTTAAAACATACTGTTAAACTTAAAAGGTTACTAGAAGAAAAAATTGATGAAGATTTAATTAATTTTCAAAGCAGAATTTTTAAAGCCTTATCTGATCCTGCTCGATTAAAAATTGTTAAGCTTTTAAGCTTTAAAAAAATGTGCGTTTGCGAATTGATGGTTGCCTTAAGCATGACTCAACCTACTGTTTCTCACCATCTTAAAATCCTTGAAGAGGCGGGTTTAGTTAAAAGCGAAAAAAAGGGAAAATGGGTTTTTTATAAAATTGCAAAACCTGAAGTTATAGCTTTAATAGATAAAACCTTTTCTTTTATTTATTTAACAAAGTCGAGCGCGTGATAAAAGAATGGATAAAAAGAAGGTTTTATTCATTTGTATTCATAATTCTGCTCGATCTCAAATGGCTGAAGCATTCTTAAATCATTTAAAGGGCAATAAATATGAAGCTTATAGTGCAGGAATAAAACCTTCAAATTTAAATCCATACGCAATTAAGGTAATGAAGGAGTTAGGTATTGATATTTCAGGTTACCGCTCAAAAAGCATAAATGAGTTTTATGGAATGGAATTTGATTATGTGGTTACTGTTTGCAATCAAGCGAGGGAGGCATGTCCAATATTTTCGGGAGGAAAAAAGCATATTCATAAAAGTTTTGATGATCCATCACAATTTAAAGGAAGTGAAGAAGAGGTACTTTCAAAATTTAGGGTTGTGAGAGATCAAATTAAAGATTGGATAGAAGAAGTTTTTAAGTAAAATAACAATTTGATTATATTACATTGTTTAAAAAATTAAAAATGTAAGCTTTCATGAATTATATTTTTATATATACATATGTTATGTCAATTTAAAAATTTTTAAATAGTATCTTTAATGTTTAACATTGAGGAAATTATGTATGAAAGTTTTAATTGTTTGTGGAAGCAATTCGGATTTAAAAATTGCTGAAGAAGCTGAAAAAATTTTAAAAGATAATAATGTTGAATGCAAAATTGAAGTGGCTTCAGCTCATAGAGAACCTGAAAAAGTTAGGGCTTTAGCTTTGAATTCTGATGCAGATGTTTTTATTGCTATAGCAGGTTTATCTGCAGCTTTACCAGGGTTTATTTCGGCTTACACAAATAAGCCTGTTATAGGTGTTCCAGTTTCAGCTAAGCTTTGTGGGTTAGATGCATTATTATCAATGGTTCAAATGCCTTCAGGAGTTCCTGTAGCTACAGTTGGAATAGATAATGCGAAAAATGCAGCTTTTTTAGCCCTTAGAATTTTAAAACTTAAAGAAGGAGAATTTAAGCTTTTAAAGAGGGGGAAAGTTAAAGATATTTATGAAATAGGTGGAGGAAAACTTCTTTTTGAATTTTCAAATAGAGTTTCAGCCTTTGATGTTTCATTATTAGATGAAATACCATTTAAAGGAGAGGTTTTATGCAGATTTTCAGAATTTTGGTTTAAAACTTTAAATGTGCCAAATCATATGATTGACGTGATTAAACCAAACAAAATGATTGTTAAAAAATTAAATTTAATTCCTATTGAATGCGTTGTTCGAGGTTACCTTTATGGAAGCCTTTATGAAAGAGTTTCCTCAGGTCAAATAAACTTGAATATTAAAACTTTAGCTGAAAAACTACCTGAACCATATTTTGATCCAACAACAAAATTTGAGGAAAAAGATAGGCCCATAACTAAAGAAGAAATTTTAAGCAAAAGATGGTTAAGTGAAAGTGAATATGAATGGATTAAAAATAAAGCTATTGAAATTTACAAGTTTATGGCTGAAAAAGCTGATAAAGCAGGGTTTATTTTAGCAGATCTTAAACTTGAATTTGGAAAAAACGAGAAAGGAGAAATTCTTTTAGCTGATTCAATAGGACCGGATGAATTTAGGCTTTGGGTTAAAGAAAAATATAAACCTGGAAGTATTCAAGAAAGCTTTGATAAAGAACCCATAAGAAGATGGTTGATTGAAGTAGGCTATAAAAAACTTATTGATGAAGCTAGAAAAATGGGAAAGCCAATTCCTGAACCACCTCATTTACCAGCAAGCTTAATAGAGGAAGTTAGCCGCAGATATATTATAGCTTTTGAAAAAATAACTGGAGAAAAATTTAGGTGAAAATAAAATGCCTATTCATCCTATAGAATATAGATATGGCACAGAAGAAATGAAAAAAATTTGGAGTGAAGAACATAAACTTGAAGCTTGGCTTAAGGTTGAAGCTGCTTTAGCTAAAGCCCATGCTAAACTTGGAAATATCCCTTTTGAAGCTTATAAGGAAATTTCTGAAAAAGCAAATTTAAATTATGTAAAGTTAGAGAGAGTAAAGGAGATTGAAGCTGAAATAAATCATGATTTAATGGCTATGGTTAAAGCTTTAACTGAAGTTTGCAGTGAAAAAGCTGGGAAATATGTTCATTTAGGAGCTACAAGCTATGATATTGAAGATACAGCTTTAGCCTTACTTTTTAAAGAATCAATTGCTATAATTGAGGGGGATTTAATTGAGTTAAAAGAAACATTGCTTAATCTAGCGGAGCATCATAAAGAAACTGTTTGTATTGGAAGAACTCATGGACAGCATGCTGTTCCAACAACTTATGGTCTTAAATTCGCTGTTTATGCATGTGAAGTTCAAAGGCATATAGATAGATTAAATCAATGTAAAGAAAGAGTTTTAGTTGGTAAAATGAATGGAGCTGTTGGAACAGGAGCAAGCTTTAAAGGAAAGGCTTTAGAAATTCAAAAAATTGTTATGGATGAATTGGGATTAAAACCTGTGTTAGCTTCAACTCAAATTGTTCAAAGAGATAGACATGCAGAATTAATTTTTAATTTAGCCTTAATAGCTACAACATTAGAAAAAATAGCTAAAGAAATTAGAAATTTGCAAAGAACAGAAATAGCTGAGGTTTCAGAGTTTTTTGCGATCAAACAAGTTGGTTCCTCAACGATGCCTCATAAAAGAAATCCTCATAAATCTGAAAGGATATGCGGTTTAGCTAGAATAGTTAAAGCTTTAGTTTATCCAGCATTAGATAATAATCCATTAGAGCATGAAAGAGATTTAACTAATTCAGCTCCAGAAAGAATAATTTTTCCTGAAGCATTTATTTTGATTGATTATATGCTGAAACAAATGAATTCAATATTGAAAACCTTAATTTTTTACCCAAAAAATATTGAAAAAAACTTGAATTTAACTAAAGGATTAATTATGGCTGAGCATTTAATGATTAAACTAGTTGAAAAAAATGTTGGAAGACAGGAAGCTCATGAATTGCTTAGAAAAGGCGCTATGAAGGCTTTTAATGAAAATAAACCATTAAAAGATGTTCTTTTAGAGGAGGGAATTTTAAATTATCTAACTGAAGAGGAATTAGAATATTGTTTAAACCCAAAAAATTATATTGGAGAAGCTGAAAAAATAGTTGAGGAAGTTATTAAAGTTTTGAGGCAAAAATAAATGGATGAAGAAATGACTTATGCTAAGGCTGGAGTTGATATTGAAAAAGTTAGAAAAAGCCATAAAGCTATAGCTGAACTTCTTAAAGATACTTTTTCCTTAAGAAAAGAAAAGTTTGGTCAAGTATTAATTGAAATTGGACATTATGCAGGGTTAATAGATATTGGTGGTGGTTTAGCTTA
>CAZSNM010000028.1:0-9882 GCA_964608455.1 uncultured Candidatus Bathyarchaeia archaeon
TCTTTTAAACTCCTTAATTGAAAAAGCAAATCTTTTAATTCCTCATTTTTTCCTCCTCTAACATTTATAAAATTTATTGGTAAATTTAATGCTTCAGCTTGCAATTTAGTCCACTCAACATTAGGGTAATGAAACATATATGAATAAGCCTTAGGAATAACTGTAATTAAACTAGTTATTTCAAATCCCTGTTGCATTAAGCACCAAAGCGCATAGTTACTATCTTTTCCACCGCTAAATAAAACTGCAATTCTCAAAATTTTTCACCTCTAATAAAATTAACTTAAAACTTTATGGATTAGATTGCGCTATAACAAAAATTTCTAAACTTTTAATTATTAATATGGCATCTACAGGGATTATGCTTTCAAATTTGAAGTCAAACCTTAAAATATCACCAATTTTATTTATTCTTTCATCATCCCAATTAAGAATTAATTGTGTGCCAGAATCTTCTTTTGGAACACCTAGCATTTGGCTTTTATCAAATCGCCCATTTAAATAAATATTTATTTTCCATAAGCTTCCCCAATTAGTACTATTAGGAGACCAAATGTTAAAAAACCAAATTTGAATATTAAGAATTTTCGTTAAATTAAATTCTGCTCTATTAAAATGAGTAATTCTTAGCCATAAAGTTAAATTATCACCAGATTTAATAACAATTAATTCAGGTTTAGATTCATTGTTATTTAACTCAAATCTAAACCATCTAGTTCTAACTTTTTCAGGGTTAAACCAATCTATATCAATGCTTTTTTGAAGAGTCGGCTTAATATAAATAATGTTAGCTTCATTCTTTTTAGCTTCTTTAAACCATAATAAATAAATGTATGGAAATTGAACAGCAGTGACTAAAGCAATTAATAAAATTATTAAAGCAAGCTTTTTCATCTCTTCATTACCCATTTAAACTGGTTTCATCTAAATAATTCAATTAATTTATTTGGTAATTCATCTAAATCCTCTATAAATATATATTTGCCTTGACCTATTTTCGCTAATTCTTTACATAATTTAATGCTTTCTTCACTTCCTCCCCCAATTCCAGTTTGAATAACATGAAGTTTATCAAATTTTTCAACAATAGTTTTAGGGTCATCTCCTGCTGTAAGCCAACCATCAGTAACTAAAACCCCTATTTTCTCTAAAGTTAAGTCATTTAAAGAGGTAAACTGATTTATTCCCTCATTTAATCCTGCCTTTATATTGGTTAATCCACCTACATTAAGAGACAAAATTTTCTCAATGACTTCATTTAATTCAATTTTCTCATTAATTAATTTAATTGGAGTAGCTTCATTTTTAAATATAACTATGGTGTAATAGTCTTTTTCAAACTTATAAGCTAAAGCTCCAACAGCTAATGCTGCAGTAACAATTTTAGATCTTTGCATTGAATTGCTTGCATCAAGAATTAATGCAACAGCTATTTTTTTAGGTTCCTTTTTAATAGTTATTAAATCTTCATTGCTATAAACCTTTTTTCCTAAAATATTTTCAAGTGTTAAATCCACATCTATTTCTTCATCACTAAAATTATATGGGCCAAAACTTTTTTTTATTTTACGCTTTCCTTTTTCGCTTATTTCAGAAGCGATTTTAACTATTAAATGGGCAACATAATTTTTTACAATATTCTTTTCTTCATCACTTTTAATTTCATCAAAATCTTCAATATAAATTTTAAATATTTCATTGGACTTCTTATTTTTAAGAAACTTAATGTTTTGATTTAAAAAACTTAATTCTTGAGTGAAAATTTTGCTTATTTTACTTTCTTTATTTACTATCGACATATATGGTAAATTAATATCTTCATTATTTTCATTATTCTTTATTGTTGATTGAAAAAAATTTTGGTTGGAATTACTGGAAAAACCTATTTTATCTAATATTAAAAAAACAATTCTTTTTATCAAATCTTCTTTTGTTTCTTTACTTCTTAAAGCGAGCTCTATTTTGCAATTTAAAGCCATCACAGCAGCTTCAACAATTTCATCCTTAGTTAACTCTTTTTTATTTTTTAATAAATCAACCATATCTATTGCTCCTCTAATTGATGGTCCTCTTTTAACATTTGGATCCTTTCTAATTGTATTAATAATTTCAACAGCTAACTTAACAAGTTGCTCATTAAAACATTTTGTTTCTTGCTTAACTATTTCTTCCTCTTCTCTTTTAGGTTGATAATCCAATTTAATCCAAACAAATCTATCTTTTAAAGCTTCGCTTAACCTAGTTGTTCCAACATATTCTTCAGGATTTTGGGTTGCTATAATAACAAATCCATTTTTAGCTTTTACTTCACCTACTTTAGGAACAATTATTGTTTTTTCATCCATTGCTGGAAGAAGAACATTTTGAGTTGATTCAGGCATTCTATTAAGCTCATTTATAAAAAGTATCCCTCCATTAATCATTGCAAGATATAGTGGTCCAGGGATAAATGCCTCTTTTACATAACCTTTACTAACAAGAATTGGTGGATCAAACCAACCAATAAGCTTATTTTCAGTATATCTTTCATCCCCATCCACTCTATAAACAGGTCTATTTAAAAATTCGGCTACAGCTTTAGCCAATTTTGTTTTTCCAACTCCAACAGCCCCTTCAAGCAGTACATGCTTTCCAATAGAAACAGCTGTTAATATTTTTTTTAATTCTTCCTCTCGTCCAATAACTCCGCTTCTTTTTTTAATTTCTTTTAGAGCCTCCTCTACTTTCATATCGTTTCTTCACTATTTGTGTAAATTAAATAAAGAATAAAATAAATTTTTGCTAAGCTTCAGAAGCTGTAACGATAATTATTCTAGCCAAATCTCCTGTATCTTCACACCAATCTGTTATAGTTTCTAATCCTCTAGCTAACTCATTAATAAAAACCAATTGAGATGGTTTCACTTCAGAATTATAAAGAAGCCTCCTTATTAAATCGTATTTTTCATCAGATTCCTCCTCAATTCTCTCTACTTCATCAATTAATGAAAGAGTTACATTAAAATCTTTATTCATCCAAGAAAGAGCTTCCACAAGCTTTTTAGCGCATTCAACAGCTAAATTAGATAGATTTAGCAACTCATCCTTAATTTCTTTAGATAAATTATTGAATGATATTAAAAGAGCAAGTTTTGCAGTCATTTTAGCTCCATCAGCAATTCTATCTAGGCTATCAGTTAAATTCATTAAATCTTCTCTGCTAAGAGGAGGCAATACACCCTTAGCAAGTTCTCTCATTTCACTTCTTCTTTTGGCATCAGCTTCTTCTTCTAATTCTCCTGCTTTTTTCAAATGTTTAATTGATTCTTCCTCCTCTTCATTAAGCTTAAATTTTATTCCTTCATGCAACTCTCTTACAGAGTTGAAAGTTAAATTTAAATGTGGTTCAAGCATTTTTATAGCGTCTATTCTTCTTCCTTTACTAAACCATTTAAGGATTTTACTCATTTTTCACCACATTAAATTGTTTTTAAATATAGAGATATATAAAACATTTACTTCAATATCTTTTTCTAAATCATAATCAATTTAAAATAAAGTGCCATTTTAGTAAGTAGTATAGCTAAAAATCCGCTTACTGGAAAAGTAACTATCCAACCAAACATTACTTGCTTAACAGCTGATAAGCTTATTTTTGTTTTTCTAGCTAAAGCTGAACCAATAATAGCAGCTACAAGAACATGCGTTCCAGATAAAGGTAAACCAAGCAAAACAGAAACTGTAGCAATTATAGCTGCAGTTGCTTGAGCAGCTAAAGCAGATGAAGGCGTTAACTCAACTATTTTTAAACCAACAGATCTAATAACTCTTCTTCCAAGAACAAGCAATCCAGCAACCATTCCTGAAGCAGCTAAAGCTCTAATTAAATATTGCTCACCAGTTACAGTGCTTAATAAAGCGCTAGCATTAGCAACATCATTTCCAGCTCTTGAAAAAGAATTTGTAAAGGCTGCAAAAGCTAAAATTAATGCGGAACTCCTTTCTATGTTTTCTCTAGTTCTTAAACCCTTCACTCTTTTTAAAATAAATTTGCTTATGGCTTTAGATAAAATCAATGCTGTTATCAATCCTATAAATGGGGAAATAACCCAATTTAACAATACTATTGAGACAGTTTTTAAATTTATAGCTTCAAAACCTTTAAAAAATAAAGCTAAACCTAAAACTGCCCCAACCATGCTATGGGTAGTTGAAACGGGCCAACCCCAAGTAGAAGCTATTGTTAACCAAATAGCTTCAGCTAAAATCACAATTAAAGTTATTTCCAATGTTATTGGAAAAACCTTATTGTTAATTATACCTGTGCCAATAGTTTTTTCAACCCTCGCTCCTAATAAAACTGCGCCAATAAAATTGCATATAGAAATTAAAATCACTATTCGTTCTACAGTGATTAATCCACTTCCAGCTAAAGGTGCCATAGTTTCATCATTAGCTCCAACTCCAAAAGCTATATAAAGTGCTATAATAATATTTACGATAAGTAATAACTCTATCATGAATAAGATTTATATAATATCCTATTTTATATATCTTTTGTTAGAAAAATTTAAAATTAATCAAATTTATAATTATAAAAAGGGAAAAACATTGCAATCAAAAAATAATATTTTTAATGAACTTTCTAACGACGAAATTGAAGCTTATTCTAGACAAATAGTGCTGGATGAGATAGGTTATGAAGGGCAATTAAAAATTAAAAATGCTAAAGTTTTTATAGCAGGAATAGGCGGTTTAGGAAGCTCAACAGCTTTAAAATTAGCAGCTATGGGCGTAGGCTTTATTAAGCTTGTGGATAGAGACATAGTTTCAGCCTCAGATTTGCATAGACAGCATTTATATGATTTTCATTCAATAGGTTTAGTTAAAGTTGAAGTTGCTACTGAAAAACTTAAAGCTTTAAACCCAAGAATAACTGTAGTCCCTATTCCCATCTCTATTAAACAATGGAATGTGTATGATTTAATTAAAGATGTTGATTTAGTGATTGATGGTTTGGATAGTATTGAAGCAAGGTACATAATTAATAGAGCTTGCATAGAAAGGAACATTCCATATCTTTATGGAGCTGCTATAGAAAATCAAGGCGTTGCCTCTACAATTATTCCTTATGAATCTGCTTGCCTAGAATGTTTTAGTCCAGGATTGACTGATGAGGAATTGCCTAAATGCTCTATTATTGGTGTTCACCCATCAATATTAAACATAATTTCAAGCATTCAAACTTTTGAAGCAATTCGATTAATAACTGGGAAAAAACCAAAATTAATAAATAAACTTCTATATGTAGATTTAAACGAGCTCTCTTTTGATGAAGTTAGAGTATTCAGAAACCAGAACTGTCCTTCATGCGGAAGCAAGCAAATTAAACCTCAATTAAAAGAGGAGCTTATTGAAGAGCATTGCGCCAGAAGCGGAAAAAAAGTTTTCATCTTTACTCCAAAAAAATGGTTAACAATTGATTTATTAAAAGCCTCGACCCAATTAAAAGAGTTTAAAATTGAAAAATTTGGTAAATTAGGAGCAACTTTTTCTAGAAAAGATGGCATAACATTAAGCATTCTTAAAACAGGTGTTGCAATAATTCAGGTTCCACCAAATTTAAATAAATTAAACTCAAAAAAAGATGTTTTAAACATTTATAAAACTATTTTTATCGATAAGCTTAATATACCGATTGAAGCTTTACCTTTATAAAAATTATTTATTTATGGTGGTGTAATTTTTATAGCTTGAGTTGGGCATTGAATTTCGCAAGCCATGCATTGAATACAGTCCTTTTCTCTTACAGGATCAGATTTTTTATTTGAAGTTGGATGTCCTGGAGAAGGAATCATTTCAAAAACGTTTACTGGACATACGCTAACGCAAACTTCATCTCCATTACAAATATCTTGATCTACAGCTACATTTGTACCATGAATTCCAAGTTTTTCTGGGGGTTTAACTTCACCCCAAACCTTATGGCCCGCATGCTCCCCGCTTATTTTTAATTTATTCATAAATTCAGGATCTATAGGCAATATTTTTACCCTCCATTAAATTTAACAGCGTTAATTTTATTTAAATTCTAAAATATAAATTTTACCCTTAATACTAATGGCTTATTGCTAGGAAAACTATTTTAAATTCCATTCAACCTTTAATAATAGTATTTAACAGGTATCCAAACCCAGCGGCGCCAATATGGATCATAACCTAAAGTCCATACATATATAGGCTTTTTAGAAGCTAAATATCCCGCAGCTCCTCCTGCAGCTGCACCAGCTGCTATAAGCCCAGCTATAATCCACCAATCTAACATATTAAATCACATATATTTAATTTTGCTATTGATAAATAAAAACTTTATCTTTTAATGTAAAAGTTTTTTTGCAAGCGCCAATTTAATTTTTAAGGTGAAAAAATAAATTGTATGATGTAATTATTGTTGGAGCTGGACCGGCTGGAATTTTCGCTGCTTTAGAGCTTACCAAAGATTCAGAATTAAAAGTTTTACTTATGGATATGGGTCCAAACCTTGATAAACGCATATGCCCTGCTAACAGAGGGCTTGGATGCATTAAATGTGAACCTTGCTTTCTTTTAAGTGGTTGGGGTGGAGCAGGGGCCTTCAGTGATGGAAAATTAACGTTATCAACAAAAATTGGTGGATGGTTAAGCGAGTATATAAATGAGTTAGAACTGGAAAAATTAATGAATTATGTTGATAAAATTTATATTAAATATGGAGCGCCAACAAAACTTTATGGTATAGAAACAGATAAGGTTGATGAAATTTCAAGAAAAGCCTTCCTAGTTGGATTAAAGCTTATTCCAAGCAAAATCAGGCATTTAGGCACTGAAAAATGTACATCAATTCTTGCTCAAATGAAAAAGGATTTAGAAAAAAAAGTTGAAATTAGATTTAACACACAAGTTAAAGATTTAATTGTTAAAAATGGAAAAGCTTCTGGAGTTTTAACAGTTAAAAATGAACGGTTAGAATCAAAATATGTTATTGTTGCTCCTGGAAGAGTTGGAGCTGAATGGCTTGCCTCTATAGCTCAAAATCTTGGTTTAAAAACTTTAAATAATCCTGTTGATATTGGGGTTAGAGTAGAAGTTGCTGCATCAACTCTTGAAGAGTTAACGAATACTCTTTATGAACCAAAATTAATTTATTACTCTAAATCTTTTGATGATCAAGTTAGAACATTTTGTTTTAATCCTAAAGGGGAAGTTATAACAGAATCTTATGATGATGTAATAACAGTTAATGGTCAAAGCTATGCTGAAAGAAAAACTGAAAATACAAATTTTGCAGTTCTTGTAAGCACATCATTTACTGAACCATTTAAGGAACCTATTTCCTATGGAAAATATATAGCTAGATTAGCAAATTTATTAAGCGGGGGAATAATAATTCAAAGGCTTGGCGATTTAATTTTAGGTAGAAGATCAACAGAGGAAAGAATAAAAAGAAGCTTAATTACTCCAACGCTTAAATCCGCTACACCAGGCGATCTTAGTTTTGCTCTTCCATATAGATATTTAGCTGATATAAAGGAAATGCTTAAAGCTATGAATCATATATGTCCTGGAGTTTACAGTAAACATACACTTTTATATGGTGTTGAAGTAAAATTCTATTCCTTAAGATTAGAATTAAACAAAAGTTTGGAAACAGTAAATTTAAAAAATTTATTTGCTATAGGTGATGGTGCAGGAGTAACAAGAGGATTAATTCAAGCTTCAATATCTGGAATCATTGCTGCTAAAGAAATAAGAAAACGAGAAAAACTTGAAAATTAACCCTTATAATTAAATTGTTTAAACTAAATTTTTATTATTTTTTTTAATATATATTTTTTCAAGACTTCTAATTATAACCAAAAAGCTCGTTACATTCATCTAGTTTTATTCATAAATATTCTCTTTCCCAAAAAAGATGTGAATATCAGAAATGTCAAAAGAAAAGTTTCTGCTTTAACATATTAATTTTTCACTATTCAACTATTTTGAATGATGAATTAGCTCCAAGACTTTTGAGAATCTATTTACCTGAAAAACTTGATAATTTTGAAGGAGTGAAGGTTCTAAAAGATAGCTTTGTTATAAAAGAGGTTAAAAAACAAAATTATATATGAAAGAATTTTTAATTCGAACTAATCAAGAAAATGATGAAAAATACCACTTTAATACGAAAGTATCCTTCAATCCTTCAGTAATGCTGTTACACCTTCTCCAATGGAAAAGCAACCTTATAACATAGGAAAAAAGATACTGCAGCTCAATGCTGCTTAGCTGCAATTACATATTAAATTCTATTAGTACATTTGTTTTTAGAGGGGGAGTCCCTTCATATTAAAACTATTTAATTTTTTGATTTTTTGATTTTTCTGGAAAAATCAAAAAGCATAGGAAAAGATGCAAAAGATGCAAAATAAGCTATAAAACTCCTTTGAATATAAGATTTATTAGCATTTGTAAGATAAGGTGAATTTTAAAATGCAGCATTATGGAGGCTCCAACTTCATTCAAACTTTTGCTTTTTATTGGGGGAATCCCTTTTAAGTTGGGTTTCATGAAAATCAAGAAAACTTTTTTTAACTATATACTATACTGCTTGTAGTTTTTTCAGGTGAAGTAAAGCTTTTTCGTAGACCAAATTTCTTCATTAATTTTAATGTTTTCCTAATTTAAGCTTAAATTAAATCTTGAGTGGTTCTAAAGCTTTTTAAAGCTGAAAGCTCATCATACCAAACTTTAACCTCTAAATAACCCTCATAAAGCCTTAAGCTCCGCTTAAATAAAAAAACTTTATAACTAAATCTTTCCATAATAAAATAATGTAAAAACCCATATATAAATAATGGTTTGGACCCAAAAAAATGGGCCCGTAGCTCAGTTTGGATAGAGCGCTGGCCCTCTATTAATTAATGGGGGAGAGCCGGAGGTCCGGGGTTCGAATCCCCGCGGGCCCGCTAAACAAAACAAACAAATTCCTTGTCTTTAAAAATTCGTTTTTAGTTCTCTTCTCATTTCTTAAGATAATTTTCATATAGACTTAGCCTAAGTTTAAAAACTTCAAATTCTTCATTCATTCAACTTTTTCCTTTAAATGCTGTCTAAACTCTAAGTTTTCATATAATTTTCGCTTTAAAAAGCTTCACCTTACTAAAATGTAATTCACCCTAAAATTAGCTTTCTTCAGCTATCTTTTAAAAACCCCTACAGTATTCAATATATTCAATAATTTCTTTTCAGTTGCATAATCAACAGGAAAATTGAAATTTCAGATTTAGTCTTTCTTGCGAATCTTTCAACAAATGGTTTCAACAAGCAATATAAATTTAGATCAATATAATTTTCGTCTCTTATTTTGTTGAAAACCTTCTTTACCGACCTCATAATCTATCGTAAAATTATGATTTTATCACTCCAGTTTATATCGGGCAAATATGATTGTCAAGAGCAAAATAAAAAGAGGTTCTTAGACTTTTTCTTGTGTTTTTGGCTTATCCTTTAGTTTCTTCTACCTCTTTCAATATTTTGAGAATCTGATCTTCAAGCTCAGGAAGTTTGTTTTTGATAGTTACCCAAACTAGTTCCAAATTTACGCCAAAGTATTCGTGAATTAACTTATCCCTCCAGGGGATCTCATGATGCTTTGCCCTCAATCCCTTGCTTAAATTCTTGGTTGCTTCACCGATTATCTCAAGCCCTCTTAAGACGGCATACTGCTTCTCAACATTCTTAAAAAATTCTTCTTTAGTTAAGCCCTCTACAAACTTCTCTATGTTTGAAATTGCCTCTAGGATATGTTTTAGGTATGCCTTATCTCTTCTCATAAATGATTCGCATTTCCTTTCTTACGTCTTCTATTATGTAGGGATTTAG
>CAZSNM010000029.1:0-7297 GCA_964608455.1 uncultured Candidatus Bathyarchaeia archaeon
CTTTAAGAAATGAAATGAATGAAAAAGCTAAATCTTTAGAGGATAAAATCTCAAGTTTAAGAAATGAAATGGTTGCTAGATTCGACTCAATAGAAAAAAGGCTTCCGCTTATAGAAAGATTGGCCCTATTAGAAGCAAGAATGGAAAAAATAGAAAAACATATAGGAATCCATTAAAAAGCCACTTATGACTAAAAGCCTATAAGCAATTTAACTGGCTTTTAATTTGTTTAATTAAATCTATTAATTCAAGAAGTAAAGCAAAAAGTTCCAATATGACATTTTAAGGGGGAGGGGATCTCCTATCGCATAAAAGGCTAATAGCTTTTTTGATTTTTTATTTGATTTTTAAAGATTAAAATAAAAGAAAGAGAAAAACCGTGCAATAATGCTAAAAAAGCAAGAATGCTGTGGAAAAGCCTAAAAGTTTCTCTAGCAGGTGTATCAAATCCTTCTTCAGTTCCATATAGTTTTTTACTACCTTTAAAGATTTCTTCATCTCCTTAAAAAGGGGCTTTTCTAATAATGAAGCAAATGTTTAAACTTGTCTATAAACTTTTTTTACATCCTCAATATTTCTCCGATAGCTTTGAATGGGTTTCAACTTTTGTTTCTGGATCAAGAGGTTCATTAAGGATTTTTGATAAAGTCTCCAACACTAGCTCCTTCCTCTAAAACTCCAGTTCTTTCAGATTCCTCTTTTAACCTTTTCTCAATCCTCTTAGGTAATACAATCGAAGCCAACAACATTCACTTAACCCTTTTTAACTGAAAACATTTTATAAATTTTTATGAGAAGCCACAAATAGTGAAAATGCGCTATTTAATGTTTTCCATAATTAAAGTAAATTCCTGCTTTTAAGATGAAATGGAAAAGTGAAACCAATTATATATTAATTTTTATCTCATCAGCGTCTCCACTATAGTTAAAACCATAAGTTACCATGTAAAACGCTCTATGTTTCATCACTTATATTAATCAAATGTGCTTTCGAAGGATGCGTAGAGAAATTTCTTTAAACACCTTACCCATGAATTAATATAAATCGCTTATGATAAAACCCACGTGAATCAAAAAGTTTAATTATAGATTTTACATGAAATTTAATACACCCTTTTAAATCTTCTAAAGTTAACTTTTAAAAAATAAATTAATGCTGAAGCAGCTAAAATTGATCTTCCAAAAGTTGGAATTAAAAGGCTTGAGGACTCTTGAGCTTCAAAAGCTTTAACTATAGCATCCAAGCTTAAAAGCCATTTAGTATAAGGATAAATAAAGAAAAGCGGTGGAATCCACCATAAAGAAAAATTAAATAAACTTAAACCAACCCAAAACAAAATAAACAAAACCTTATAATTTAACTCGTATTTGTTTTTGTTTAATGTGTAATCTATAATGGCTAAAGGTGTTACCCAAATAGTGTAATACCTATTCCAATAAGCAAAAGCTGTAAAAGCCAGTAAAATCAGGAAAGCGCAATTTAAAGCAGCTTTTAAATCTTTTCTCCAAAACTTGAATGTTAAAAAGGCTTGAGCAAAATAAATTAAGCTTACTAAACCTATTGTTATTCGCCAACCCCAACCTGAAATGTTAAAGCCTAAAAACCATTTAAACTCATGTTGAGCAGCATAAGAAATTAACATGCCATAAAACTCTTGAAAAACATTTAAACCTTTAATTAAAGCGATAAGCAAAAGAAAAATTAAAATCGTTAATGAAAAACCTAAAATAAAATTAACAAAATTTCTCCAAGCTTTTTTATTAATTAAAACAATCAAATAAAATGGAATTAAAGCTAAAGGCCAAAACCTTGCGATTGTTCCAATCGTTAATAAAAACCCGCTTAACTTAAACTTTTCCTTAATAAAAAAGTAAAGGCTGGTTATAGCGAAGAAAACGCTTACAACATCTATTGTTCCATCCATTTCTATAGCAACCGTTAAGTAAGGGTTAAAAAACCAAAGCCAAGCAGCTGTTAAAGCTTCATTTCTTGAAGCATTAAATTTAACAATTTTATAAACTGCTAAACCTGTTAAACCATCAAAAATAAGCATAGGAAGCTTCATTACAGCCATATAAATAAAGGCTTCAAATGTAGCAGCGAAAAAACCATGCCTTAAAAAGCTTCCTACAGGCGGGTGAGAAATAGGCATTAAAAGCCAAAACCTAAAAAATAAATTCATCAATAAAGCTGTAAAAAAATAAGGTGTTAAAGCTGGAAGCCTAAATTTTTCAAAGCTTCCCATATAAGCTATATTTATGAAATCAAAGCTTCTAGGCGTTATTAAAGCTAAAAAACCCTTAACGATTAAAGCTAAAACAATCAAAAATAAAGTTTTCCGCCTAACCATTTTTAAACGCCTTTTAATTTAAGCTTAAAAAAGCTCTCAACTTGTGGAGCAGCTCAAATAAACGTTTACTCATACTTTTTCAGCTCCTTAATTTTAAAATACCATTTCGCTTCTTCTTCATCCGCTAAATGAATTTCAAATGGATGATGCTGCGGAAGCTTGGAAAACTCCTCTATTTTCATCTTTATCCTCGCTCTTTCAATATTGCTTTTTGGCATGCTTTTAGAAACTATTAACATATCTATATCGCTTCTGCCAACAGCCTCCCCCTTAGCTATGCTTCCAAATATGTAGATTTGAGCATCAGGCATCAAAGTTTTTATAATCTCTACTATTTTATGCATATATGTACGCCACTCTTTAATAATCTTCGCCCTTTCAATTAAAATATCAATATATTTCTCCATGCTTTAAAACCTCTTTCGCTATGTTTATTAATGCTTCTGCCTCCTCCCTTGTGAATTCCCTTACTAAATATCTTGAAGATATATATGAGTCTTCCATCAATCTAACCATCAATTTATTTTCCTCTAAAAACTTTATAAGATTCTTATATTTAGATAACTTGCTGAGAATTGAAATAAGATATGAAATTGAATGCGTTCTTGGATAATCACCCAACTCTTCTAGTAAAATAGATTCAAGGCAAAGTTGAACCGCTTGCTCAGAAAGAAAAGATGCTAAATCGTAATCTTCAGCTTTAAAGCTATCTAAGGCTCTATTATAAAAAGCTTTAGCTCTCTTTTTTAAAATCTTAACTTCATTAATGCTAGACATAAATTTTACCGTTCCATCTTTCATATTTAACTTTCACAAAAAATATTTTTAAGCTTAATTAATGAAAATTTAAAAAGTATTTTTAAAGCGTAAATTAAGCTTAAAACCGCGTATATGCTTCTTAATAAAGGTCCTAAAACCGCTTCTGACGCAATATTTGATTTAAACTTGATTAAAGCTAAAGAAGCTTTATGCATCCAATCAGCATAATTATAAATAAAAAAGAAGCTTTGCTCAGTAGTAAACTCAAAATAAACAAACTCTACAAAAAAAGCTAAAATTAAAACCGCGTAAAAATATTTTTTGTTTTCAGCATAATCTAAAGCTAGAAATGAAGCGAGAATAAGCAAATATTGAGGCCACCAGTTAAAGAAAGCAAAGTAAGCTAAAAGAAAGCCAAGCAAACCCTTTATAATCAATGCTTCAGCTTTATCGTTTTTCCAGTAATTAAAAATTAAGAAAGCGTAGGCTGTAGCTGAGGTAACGCTTAAACCAACTCTTGCAGTATATTGACTAAGAAACATTTCTGAAACCTGAAATGTTAAAGGACTATAGTTAAGCAATGTATATGCAAAGTTTAAACCCGCTTTCTCCAACCAAAAACTATAAAGGAAAATTCCAAATGCAACGCTCAAGGTTAAAGCCATTAACTCCTTTTTTAATCCTTTTTTAAACATGTAAATTGCTAAAATAGGCGTTGCTAAAATTGAATAAAATTTAAATGCTATTCCAACCATCAAAGGAAAACAACTTAAAAAATTTTTACCCTTTAAAATAAGCCATATTGAAAGCAAAACAAGAAAAACTAAAACTAAATCATTTGAGCCAATCATTTCAGCTGTTAAAAGCACATAAGGATTAAGCAACCAAACCATTAAAGCTGTTAAAGCTTTTGATTCATCAAAAACTTTAGCAATTTTATAAATTAAAACCCCGCATAAAACATCTAAAATTAAAATTGGAAATTTAAAAAGAAAAATTAAAAGAAAACCCTCAAAGCCTTCTGGAAAAACCTCTAAACGAATTAACCATTTATCTAAAGATGGATGATTAATTGGCAAAGTTAACCAAAGCTTATAAAGCATATTTTCCAGTTTAACCCAAGGAGCTGCATTCAATTTAGTTTCTTCAAATTTAATCGAGGCTGCTTTAGCTAAAAAAATAAACTCATAACTCCAAGCTGTTAAACTTGCTAAAAAAACTTTAATTGCAAAAACTAAACTCGCTATTGCTAAAATCCTTTTCATTAAATTTCATCTCTTAACTGCTCAGCATATGTAATAATGCTATAGTTTTTTAACGCTTTTTATGCTTTTCTTTTTTGGTTTAAACCTTAAAAAGTTTAAAGGATAGAAATAAAACTCACAAAATTATTAAAAAATTCTTTTTTTAATTTTTCATACACCCTTTACTCAAGATAGTTATAGTGAAAACAAGTTTAAACATTGATAAACCTGTTTAAATTATGAAAGTAAAAGCTTTATTTCAAAATTCTTCAATGCTCATGGTTAACCCATGGTTTTTTGAAAAGAACACCTCCGTAATGCAGCATTTATAGATTTAACATCATGAATAATTTTATTTTTTATTTACTTTAACTCTGGGTTAAATGGAGATAAGCAGTAACTCGTTACCTTAATTTAACTCTTAATCAGTTCATTGAGGTTTTTTTGGAACCTCTGCTCCCTGCATCTAAAAGGTTTAATATGGCTACAATGCCCTCCATCCATTACTATATTGCATTTTTCGCGTTTCATAAGTTCCCCTCATAGAAAACCAATCTTCTTGAACGGAGAAAGCAGATTTTAGCAGCAATATTAATAACCAAGCAAATGATAATGAATAAACCTATATTCAAATCCATCTATTTTGAAACTGTTTACAACGGCGGTTTTGTAAGGTCCCCCGTAGCTTTTAAAACCCATACTCCCTTTTTCTCAGCTTCTCTTAAAGCTTCTTCGGTTGCTAATGAAGTATATAAAACGAGTATTTTTCTTGGCCTTAATAAATCAGATCTTTCTTCAACAAGTTTATTAACTGCCTTAACTAATTTTTTAACACCATTCGTCCCTAGCCTTACGCTTACATCACCAATCACACATATATCTTCAACAGCTCCATAAAGGTTAAGCTCCAAGCCTGGAAGCTCAACTCTCCCAAGCTTTAAGTTAATCCCCATTTTGCTTAACCTATCTTCAATAACCTCTCTAGCCTCCTCCTCTATATCAAGCGTAAGCTTTTCTAATGTTCTTTCAACTCTTATCAATCTTTCATCCATACTCTTAATTACCGTTAACATCTTGTTGAAGTCCTCTCTAAGCTTGATTTGCTCTTCTCTAAGCTCTTTAAAGTCTTCTCTAAGCTCTTTAAAGTCTTCTCTAAGCTTGATTTGCTCCTCGCTCAAAGCTTCAAACCTTTTTAAAATTTCCAATAACCCTATTCTACCGGCAACCGCATACCTAAATTCTTCATCTTCCTCAAGAAGTTTAAGAAGTGTCTTCTTTAATTCGCTACTTATCAAAGTTTTTAACCTAAAATGAAAATTTTCTTACTAACTTTATAAAAAAATTATTTTTTAATAAAATTTTCGCTAGAAAACTTGCATTTTTATAAATATAACAATGCCAAAGCTTAAATTTTAAGGTTTATATTGCTTTAACTATGAAAGTAGCTTAACATATTAAGAATAGGAACTTTTTTTAATGAAATTTAAATAGCAGCAAACGTTAAACTCCTTAAAAATACGAATTAGCCTAAATTTCCTAAACCATAAATCATGCATGAATATTTCATACAATTTTTTAAAGCTTAAGATTTTGTGTGTTTTCTCCAAAAAATTTATAAAAATGTGTTTTTAACCTTTAAAGTTTCTTAATAAGAAGAGGTGAAGGAAATAATGAGTGAAGTTAAATACGCTAATCCTGCACCTTTAGGTTTAATGGGTTTCGGAATGACTACCGTTCTTTTAAACCTGCATAATATAGGGTTATATGGTTTAGGAAGCATGATTTTAGCTATGGGAATTTTTTATGGTGGTTTAGCGCAAATAATAGCTGGAATAATGGAGTTTAAAAAAGGCAATACATTTGGAACAGCAGCTTTCTCCTCTTATGGTTTATTTTGGCTATCATTAGTTTTTCTTTTAGTTTTTCCAAGGCTTGGTTGGGCCCCTCTACCTGAAAGAACCAGTATAGCAGCCTACTTTTTCTTATGGGGTTTATTTACAGCCTTAATGAGTTTAGCAACTTTAAAATTTAATAAAGCTCTTCAAACAGTATTCATTTCCTTGGCAGTTTTATTCTTTCTCTTAACTATAGGCTTATATATACCAATTGTTACTAAAATTGCTGGTATTGAAGGAGTTTTTTGCGGTTTCAGCGCAATTTATTTAGCTATAGCTGAAATTCTAAATGAAGCTTATAATAAGGAAATTTTACCTATAGGTGTTATGAAAAAACCTTAAAAATCTTGCTGCAATTTATTTAATTTTTCATTTATTATTTTGAGAATTTCCTGAGCCCCTTCAATATGCTCTTCAATTATTGTTTTTAAATTTAATAAAATCCTCTTTTTTTCTTTAGCAGTTTTAGGCTTTAAATTTTCTAAAGAAAAAACATTTTGAAACAATTGTAATTGCTTAAGTTTTAATTGAGGCTTAACCTCCAAAATATTTGTTAAAAATTCCATAAATAATCTATTTAACATTTCATTAATCATTTTCTGCTTTTTTAAAGCATTGCGAAGCCTTTTTCTTCCATTAATTGTTATTTGATAAATTTTTCTTTTTCTTCTATTTATTTTTAACCATTTACTTTGAATTTCTCCTTTTTTCCTCATTCTTTTTAAAAGTGGATATAAACCTCCAGGAGTTGGCTTCCAAAACCCAAGTGTTTTAGCCTCAATTTCCTTCATTATTTCATATCCATGCATAGGTTTTTTAGTTAAAAGCATTAAAATTACCAATCTTAAATAACCTTTATAAACTTCTTTAATCCAAGCTAACGCTTTACAACTATTCAATATTAATCACAAAACCTTTATATCTTAGCTATTTTAATTATTATATCGCATTACTATATAAAGCTTAAATGGTGATTTTTTAATGGATTCAATGATAATTGCTGAAAATTTAACTAAAAAATTTAATGGTTTTACAGCTGTTGACCATA
>CAZSNM010000030.1:0-6544 GCA_964608455.1 uncultured Candidatus Bathyarchaeia archaeon
TAAAATGGAAGAAGAAAAAATAAAAATGCATATTCAAAAAAGATATTCTCAAGCAGCTGAAAGAGAGGAATGCTGCTCTTGCGCTTCAATAGAAGATCCTTTAACTCAAGCAAAGCTTCTTGGATATTCCGAGGAAGAGTTAAAGCAGGCTCCTGAAGAAGCTTTTCTAGGGCTTGGCTGCGGAAACCCAACAGCTTTGGCAGAATTAAAAGAAGGCGAAACAGTTTTAGATTTAGGTTCAGGCGCAGGCATAGATGTTTTTTTAGCTTCAAAAAAAGTTGGATCTAAAGGTTTAGCTATAGGCGTTGACATGACTAAGGAAATGGTTAAAAAAGCTAGAAAAATAGCTAAAAAATATGGTTATACAAATGTGGAGTTTAAGCTTGGAGAAATTGAAAATTTACCAATTGAAGATAACTCGGTTGATGTTGTAATAAGCAATTGCGTTATAAACCTTTGCATTGATAAATTAAAAGCCTTTAAAGAAGCATATAGAGTTTTAAAGCCTGGAGGAAGATTAATAATTTCAGATTTAGTTACCAATGGAGAATTACCTGAAGAAGTTAAAAAAAATCTTGATGCTTGGGCTGAATGCATTGCTGGAGCCATGGAAAAAAACGAATATTTAAAAGTTATAAAAGAAGCTGGATTTAAAAATGTAACAGTTATTTCTGAGAAAAAATATTATGAGCCTGGAATGGATGAAAAATTAATTGGAAAAATCTTAAGCATAAATGTTAAAGCTTATAAATAAATTTCAAAATTTTACTTTATCTATTTTTAATAGTGTAAAGAAACCTTTAAAAGCAAATTCGAAAATGCAATTTATTGCATAAAATCATACATATGTCTTTGGTTTAATATTCTTTCCAAAAAAGCTATTAACCAAGCAAAATTAAATATGAAATAATTGTTTTTTTAATTCTGTGTTTCACACTATTTTTTTAGTGAATTCTTCAATTAAAAATAAAAATTTTTCTTTATCCTCATTTGTATGAGCTGAAGAAAGAAAGAAATGCGGTGTTAAAGGCGTAAGATAAGCAACACCATTGTTAATCATAAATTCAAATAATTTTTTAGCTAAATCTTTATTTTTAGTTTTTTCAATTATTAGTGCATTTATTGGTTTTTCGCTTGTAAAATGAATAGCGAAAAAAGAATTTAATCCTGTAACATATGCTTTTAAATTTTTTTCTTCAAAAACTTCATTTAATTCCCTTTTAATTTTTTCTCCTAAATTATCTATTCGCCTATAAAAGTCTTCTCCCATCTTTTTTAATTCCATTATTAATTCATAACCCATTCTCATTGTTAAAGCATTTCCAGTATATGTTCCGCCATGAAAAACTCTATCCCAAAAGTTAGGATTTTTAATTTGATCAATTTTCTCCATAATTTCATTTTTACCGCAAAATGCACCTGCGCCAGGAAAATATTGACCGCCAACAGCTTTACCTAAAGTTGTTAAATCAGGTTTTACATTGTAAAAATGTTGAGCACCTTTAAAAAATCTAAAACCTGTTATTACTTCATCAAAAATTAACAATGCATTTTTTTCATCGCATAATTCCCTAAGCCCCTTTAAAAACTCTTTTTCAGCAGGTATAATTCCTGCAGCTCCCATCACCGGCTCAACTATTATGCAAGCCAATTCTTCTCTTTTCACCTTTTGATATACACCTTCTAAATCATTATAAGGAAGAATTATTGTATTTTTAATTGAATCCTCAGTTAAGCCAAGAGATGCAGGTTTATCATATGGGTAATTAACTGATTTATGAAGAGCATCATAGCCTCCATGCCATCCCCCTTCAAACTTACCAATTTTATTTTTTCCTGTATAAGCTCTAGCAAGCCTAATTGCATACATGTTAGCTTCAGTTCCGCTATTTGTTGGTCTAACCATATCTGCAGAAAACCATTCGCAAACAGCTTTAGCCCATTTAATTTCCCATTCATTACACCAACCAAAATGAAAACCATAATTCAATTGTTCTTTTAAAGCATTTATTATTGGCTCATACATATGTCCCGTTATTATTGCTCCATGCCCCATCCAAAAATCTATATATTCATTTCCATCAACATCCCAAATTTTGCTTCCCTTAGCTTTAACTACATAAAATGGGTAAGGTTCAAAATATCTTAATGCATATGTTACTCCACCTGGAAGAAACTTTTTAGCCTCCTCAAAAAGCTTTTTTGATTTTTCCCTATTAAAATTCATTTTCATCATCCTTTAATGTTTATGCATAAATTGATTTAAAGAAAAATTGAGGGTATAAATTCTTTCATTGTTATTAATCCTTTAGGCGCCTTTAAAACTTTAGGAATCATATTTATAATTGTTGCTGCTGTAGCTATATCGCCTGAAGTTCCATATTCGTTTCTCCATTTAAGCGGTGGTTCCCCATCAATAGTTATTTCATCAAAATCTTTTTGGTTTACAGCAGCTATTAAATCAAGCTTAATAAATTCTTTTTCATTAATATAGCCTATTCCATAACCTTTTACACCGCATATTTGCCCAGGATTTATCTTAAAATATTTTGTTTCTAAATTTTTATCGGCTATAATAGGTTCTTGTTTTTCCTCAACTTTATCTATTTTAACTCCAATTATTGAAGCTAATAAAAGTATTGATTCAGCATAACCAATATGACCTAAAGCTTTATTTTTAAATTCTTCAATATTCATGCTTAACCCATACTTTTTTTGAAAAGAGTATCTTCTTAAAGCAGCATTTATGGATCTAATAACATGAATTTTATTTATTTTAATGCATGAAAGCGTTAAAAATGCTGGGAGAGAATCAAAAATAAAACCTGGGTTTACGCCTGTTCCAAGAATTGAAACTTTACTTTTTTTAGCTTCTTCATCTATTAAATTTGCAAGCTTAGGATACCTATACCATGGATAAGATAATGTTTCAGCTGTAGAAATAACATTAACCCCAGCCTTAATACATTTAATTAATTGAGGATATATTTCATTTAAGTTCGTTAAGGTTGAATGAAGCACTATTTGAGGTTTAGCTTCGCTTAAAAATTTTTCAGCTTCATCATCATGAACAACTTTAGCCTCAATCCTTTTACCTAAGTTTAAAACCTCCCCTAAGTCTCTATCGGTTTTTTCTTGATCGATTTCTATTCCACCAATCAATTTAACGCCTTTTTTATCTAAAAGGATTTTAGCTATTAAAGATCCTATATAACCTAAACCGTAAACCGCAACTTTAATGCTCATAAAAAATTAAGAATGAAGCTTTCAATTATAAATGTTTTTAAACTTTAATTATTTTTTTAATTCCTTCCTCTAAAGAGACTTCAGGTTTATAATTTAAAAGCTTCATAGCTTTCGATATGTCTGCTTGGCTATGCTTTATATCTCCTTTTCTTTCAGGCATATAAATGGGTTTTTTATAAAAACCGAAGGCATCCATCACTATTTCCGCTAGTTGATTTATTGTTGTTGCTTTTCCAAAGCCTATATTATATGTTTCATTGAAGTTTTTTGTTTTTATCGCTAGCTCTACAGCTTTAGCAACATCTCCTACATAAACAAAATCTCTAGTTTGCAAGCCATCTCCATAAATTATTAAAGGTTTTCTTTTTCTTGCTTTTTCAATAAATTTAGAAATTACGCCTGCGTACTCCCCTTTTTGCCCTTCTCCATAAACATTGAAAAGCCTTAATATTACATAGTTTACAGTGTATAAATTGCTGTAAGCCTTCACCCAATATTCAGCTGAAAGCTTTGAGGCTCCATAAGGGTTTATCGGGTTTAAATCGTGCTCTTCATTTATAGGCAAATGCTTCGGCTCTCCATAAACAGCTGCTGAACTTAAATATATTATTTTTTCAGCGATTTTAGAGGTTGCTTTAAGCAAATTCACCGTGGAAGCAACATTATTCTCTAAATACTCTAAGGGTTTTTTAATTGATTCTTTAGCGTTTATATATGCGGCTGCATGCACTATCACGCTTTTCCTCGCATGCTTAATAATTTTTCTTAAATCTCCTCTAAGATCAAGCTTTTCTATGGCTATTCCCTTTAAAACACTTTTCACATTCTTTATAGATCTTTCAAAGCTATCAAAAACTATTACATCGTAACCTTCCTGCTTTAAATAGCTTGCAATATTGCTTCCTATAAAGCCTGCCCCACCAGTAATTAAAACCTTCATTTAAACCACTTAAAAATTCAACCTTAATTATAAATAATGCATTAGCTTCATTAAAGGCTTAAAGGGCAACGAAGGAAAAAAGTTTTAGTTTACCAATTAATTTATTAATTAGTTTACCTTTAAGGTATATTTGGTGGTTTAATGAGCGTTGTAAGCGTTAAAATCCCTAAGAAAATGAAAGAAAAAATGAAGGAATATAATAAAATCATAAATTGGCCTGAAGAAATTAGAAGATTTATAATCGCTAAAATTGAGGAGGTTGAAAGAAGCAAAGCATTAGAAAATGCTATTAAGCTTTTAGAAAAAATACCTTTAACAGATAGGGGAACAGCTAAAGCTCTTGTGAGGGAAAACCGTGATAGTCATTGATGCGTCGGCTTTAACTAAATTTGTTTTAAAGGAGGAAGGATGGGAAGAAGTAACTCCTTATTTAAAAACTGGAGCGGTCTCCATAGATCTTGTGATAAAGGAGGTTGCTAACGCTGTTTGGAAAAAGTTTAAACAGGGGGCTGTCTCGATTAAAGAAGCAAAGATTATTCTTCAAGCTTTAAAGGAAATCGTGGAAAAAGTAATTAAAATTGAAGGGGAACTCAACTATATTGACGAAGCTGTTAAGATAGCTTTTAATCGAAATATAACAATTTATGATTCACTTTACATAGCGATGGCAAAGATAAAAGGGTTAAATCTGCTAACAATGGATGAAAATCAAGCGAACGCTGCAAAAGCTGAAAATATAATTGTAATCATTCTAAAATAAATAATTTTTCAAAATGAAAGTTTGCTTTAAAAACCTTAAAAACTCAAGGTTAATAAAGCTATTTATATGGAAACTTAATAAACCAAGAATCTCCCGGCTTTAATATATCAAGTTTCGATATATTAATTTATAAAACATTTTATATAAAATAAACAATTATTGCGAGGAGTTGGTGAAAGTTTAAGCCTAAAGAGAGAAACCTAAGATGTTTAATTTTAGTTTTGAAAACCTTTATTTTTTTAGGCGGTTGGGGTTAAGGAATGGAAATTGGTTTAGGCTTAATTGGCTTGATAAAGCCTTATACAACTGTGCTTTAAGGCTTGCTAAGGTTAGGGGAGAAATTAAAAATTTAGATTTAATGGTTAAATTGGCTAAAATAATTTTAAGGCTTAAGGAAAAGCCTAAAACCGTTATATTTAGGCTTGGTTTAGCTAAGGCGTTAGCTTTAAAAAAGCTTTACGCCTTTAAAAACGTTTTTGATTGGGCTTTAAACCTTAAAAATTGGCTTAATGAGCCTAGCTATATTATGTATTTAGGTTTAAAGGAAGTTTATGGATGAAGTTGAAATGAATAAGGATAGATTGATTGGAGGTTTAATTTTAATCGCTAGCGTTATAGGCATAGGCCTATATGCTTGGCTTTTATATGCTTATGCCTTAATTACTCTTCAAATAACCGCCTTTATAGCCATAACCGCCATATTTGGCATATTAGCTTGGATAGGATATACAATGGCTACTACGCCTCCGCCAACACCTATAGAGGATATAGAAAAAGAAATTGAAAGCTCAAGCAAGCCTTTAAACGCTGAGTCTGCTGCTACTGAGGAAAATTCATCGAAAAACTAAAAAAGGGTAATAACTGAAAATTAATTGCTGAAGCCAGTCTATCTTAAAGAAAGGTTAATTAAAAAACAAGTTATTGTATGCTGGTTAAGAATTATTTTATGAAAGCAAAAGTTGCGAAGTTCTTCATTTTTTGTTAACCGTTATGATGAAAATAAGAAGACTTGAAGTTAACAAGATGCTTCTGAAAAGAAAGTTTATGAGCGTTAAATGTTAAGTTTATTACGATCATGTATAGAAGCCAATAAGGATGCTGAGTTGCTGAGGAGTAGACTCACCGGCTTCATTGATTCATGTGTAAAGACTGTGGTGATGTTCGGCTCCAGGGCTAGGGGAGAATCTGAAGAAAGAAACGATATAGATTTGCCTGTTTTGCATGAAGGTTGCGAAATTGCTATTTAAAACCTTAAAAACTAAACATTAAATATTGTTTTTAAACTAAAGAAATTAAATTTTAAATGGGAGTTATTAATTGAGTGAAGATGAAATTTTGGCTGTGATAAAGCGTCATCCAGAGGCTATAGCAGAGGCTTTAGAGAAGAAACCTGAAGTTTTAATTAGTTTTATTCTTAAGCTTGCTCCTTGGGATAGATTCGCAACTAAAGAAGATATTAAAATGCTTATAGACTTATTCAATAAAAGATTCGAGGAATTAAGAATTTATAGCGACAAAAGATTTGAAGAGTTGATGCATCATAGCGATAAGCGATTTGAAGAATTAAAAGCCTATAGCGATAAAAGATTTGAAGCCAT
>CAZSNM010000031.1:0-4932 GCA_964608455.1 uncultured Candidatus Bathyarchaeia archaeon
AATTAAAAAAATCAAAATTGTTTCAAGAAAAGTTGAGAAAATTATGGAGGAAACTATAAATTTTATTTCAAACCTTAAAAGGTTTAATAATTATCTTCTTTATAAAGGAAAAAAGGTAACTGTAAAAGATGTTAAAAATTATGTAAAACAATTATTGATTAATGAGGGTCTAGTTTTAAATGAAGATTTTATTTTAGCTGTTGGAGTTAAATCATCCCAGCCTCATTATTTAGGTGAAAACAAAGATCTTTTAATTTTAAATAAACCAATAGTTTTTGATTTATTTCCCCAGCTTAATGGATACTTCACAGACATAACTAGAACAATTGTTGTTGGTAAAGCATCAAAAAAAGTTAAGGAAATGCATCAAATAGTTTTGGAGGCTCAGGAAATGGCTGCTGAAAAAATTGAGGAGGGAATTGAAGGCAAAGAAGTTATGAATACTGTTTGCGATTTTTTTGAGAAAAAAGGTTATTTAACAATTAAATCCTCTTTTAGAATTAAGGAGGGATTTCTTCATTCTTTGGGTCATGGAATTGGATTAACGATTGGTGAGCATCCATTTCTTTCTCTTTTTAGCAAAGATAAAATAAAAAAAGGAAACGTATTCACAATTGAGCCAGGATTGTATAATCCAAAAATTGGTGGGGTAAGAATTGAAGATGTTTTCTTTTTTAACTTTAAAGCTAAACTTGAATCCTTAACTAAATTAAATAAAATTTTAGAAGTTTAAATGGTGAAGTTTTTGGTTACTCAAGTTTCAGCAGGCGGAGTAGTTTTTAGAAGAGAAAAAGATAAAATTTTATTTTTTCTTTTAGGATTTAAGGAAAGGAAAATTTGGTGTTTACCAAAAGGAATTATTGAAAAAGGGGAAAGCGAGATTGAAGCTGCTAAACGAGAAGTTATGGAGGAAACTGGAATAAAAAACTTAAGGTTAATTAATAAAATTGGATCAATTAATTATCAATTTTGGTTTAAAAGAAAAAGAATAGATAAAACAGTTCATTTTTATCTATTTGAAACCGATCAAGTTGAAACTAAGATTGGAGAGGAACATGATACTTACGGTTGGTTTACTTTTAATGAAGCTTTAAAGGCTTTATCTTATCCTAGCGAAAAAGAAATTCTAAAAAAAGCTTATGAGACCATCTCCAAAAAGGCCATCTTTTAAGCTTTATGGAAAAAAGCCCTTTAGGGGATGGAAACAAATAATGAAGAATAATGAAGAAATAAAAAAGATAAAAAGTTTAGCTTTAAAATTTGAGGTTACAGAAGCTAAAATTATTAAAACATCAAAAGTAATTGTTGAAAATTGGGTTAATTGGAAATGCAGGTTTGGATGCCCTGAATATGGAAAATGGTTAAACTGCCCACCTTATACGCCCACTCCTGAAGAAACTAAAGCATTGCTTAAGGAATATAAAATTGCATTAATTTTTAGAGTTGGGGATGATAAAGTTAAACTTTACGATATTCTTAACAAGCTTGAAAGAGAATTTTTTCTTCAAGGCTATTATAAAGCCTTTGGTTTCGGAGGAGGCCACTGTCCATATTGCGAAAAATGCATAGTTGACTTTAAAGCATGCAAAAATCCTTTAGCTGTTAGGCCATCAATGGAATCCTGCGGAATAAACGTTTTTGAAACAGCTAAAAATGCAGGTTTCCCAATTAAAATCCTTAAAGATAAAAATCAAAAAGTTTACAGGTTTGGATTAATTTTAATAAAATAAGAATTATTTTATTTCTGTTGTATATGGAAAACATTCTTTTAAAACGCTTTTATAAATGAACATTTACAACTCTTCTTTTTAAAATAAAATAAACAATTGTAACTGTTATTATAAATTCTACAGATAAATAGCTTCCATTATATAAAGCGGAATACAATGTTGGATTCATTCCTTTAGGCGCAAAAGATGCAAAGAAAATTATTCCGGAAATAAAATGGCTAATAAATCGACTAATTATTCCAATTGAAACACCTATTAAAGGTTTATTTTTAAAGAAACCCGCTAAACCTAATGATCCAAAAGCTATAGGATAATCTAAAAGCATTTGGATTGGATGATATAGAAAAGGTTCCTCAATTAATACTATAAACCCAAATGCTAAACCTCCAAGCACACCTATTATCGGCCCCCTTCTTAAAGCTAAAAGAAAAATAGGTATCATGGAGCCAGCTGTTATTGAACCGCCTTGAGGTAAAGTATACACTCTAATTAAATGAAGAACGCTTGATAAGGCAACTAAAGTTATCGCTTCAGATAAAACTTTTACCTTTTTATTATGATTTATTTTCATTACTTTCTCTATTGAAGCTTTTCAACTTTTTTAGATAAAACCTCAATTAGTTTTTCTTCTTCAAGCGCATGTTTTTCATCTAAAGTTAACTCTTCAGGAAGCCAACTAGGCTTTATTTTATCCTTAAAATATGATCTTATAGCTCTTCTTAAGGCGCCTACCGCTAAAACGCCGCAATGATATTTAACTGCTGGTAAACCACCAAGAGCATCTGAAATTTGCTTCCAAGATATTTCCCATGCTTCTTTAAGGTTTTTTCCCTTAACCATTTCAGTCATTATACTTGCAGCAGCAATATTAGCTGCGCAACCGTAACTTTCAAAACTAGCTTTAACAATTTTTTCATCAATTATTTTAAGGTAAATAGAGATCATATCTCCGCAAGCTAAGCTTCCAGCTGTAGCTTGAGCATTAGCATCATTTATTTTCCCCAAATTTTTAGGGTTTTTAAAAAACTCCAAAACTTTAGGACTATATGGTAAAGGAATTCTATTTGACATTTTTCATCCTCCTTTAACAGGACTTATTAATCGAAGCCTTTTTACTCCTTCAGAAATCTGATTTACCGCATATTCAATGTCATCCTCACTATGAAAAGGAGTAACCTTCATAAGAATGCTTCCATGAGCCTCCTCATATTTCCTTCCTATAGCCAAAAGAACATGGCTTGGTTGAAGAATCCTGCTTGTACAAGCGCTTCCACTAGATACATAAACGCCTTTCATGCTTAACTCAACTGTTACAGCTTCCCCTTCAACATGAAGAAAAGAAATATTAACGTTGTCCGGAGCTCTTTTAAAGCCTCTAGGACCATTAAGCAAAGCTTGCTCAACTTCGCTTAAAACCCCCTCTATCAATTTATCTCTTAAATAAGAAATTTTATTCATATCTATTGAAGTAATTAATTCAGCTGCTTTAGCAAACCCTGCTATAGCTGGAATATTTTCTAAACTAGGCCAAAGCTTTTGAGCAGTTAATTGACCATAAATAATGGGTTCAATTTTTACACCCTCCTTAATATATAGAGCGCCTGCACCTTTTGGACCATAAATTTTATGGCTGCTAAAGCTTGCTAAATCCACTTTATTAAGGTTTAATTTAATTCTTCCAAAAGTATCAGAAGCATCTATATGAAAAAGGATTTCAGAGCTTTTATCTTTAATTAAATCGTTAATCTCTTCTATATCTTGAATAACGCCTATTTCATGATTTATAGGTGCTATGCTTACCAAAAAAGTTTCATTATCAACCTCTTTTCTAAGAAAATCTTTATTTACAAAACCTTCTTTATCAACTGGCACCTTAACAACTTTATATCCATGCCTTTGCAATTCTTCAGCTGCAAATATAACGCTTAAATGCTCTATGCTTGAAACTATAATTTTTCTTCTATTTGTTTTATTAGCTTTAGCAGTTCCAAGAATAGCTAAATTGTTAGCTTCTGTAGCATTATGTGTATAAGTTAATTCATTCATTGAAGAATTCAAAATTTTTGAAAGTTTTTCTGTTGCTTTATAAAGAACTTCATATGATTCCCAACCAACTTTATGGGTTATAGCAGGGTTTCCATAACCTTTCCTTTCATAAGCTTTTACAAATTCCTTAAGGGCTTCTGGAAAAATTAAGCCTGAGTTTTCAGAATCAAAATAAACTTCTCTTTTTGGTTTTCCATGAGCTTTTATAAGCTCTTTTACGCTTTTAACAGCTTCAGTAATATTAACTCACCTTACTTCTACTTCAATCTCATATATACCATTTTTTTCTAAAACTTTTAAAAGTTTATAGCCTACACTTTCAATCCAGGCTTTAACATCTAAAGGTGCAGCTGGATCTGTAGCTAAAAGCTTAACTATTTGTTTTGATTTAGCATTTTTAGCAGCTTCGCTTAAAGCTATTAATGGCCCTGGACACGATTTAAATCTTGCATCCACAACAATAATCTCTTCATTCATTTTTCTTTTCCCAAGCTTATTTATATAAATAATGTTACTTGAGAGTCTTTAGCTTTAGATAAAAATGAGGCCGCTCCAAGAACATTATCAACAAAATCTTCTAAATCCTCTTTTTTAATGTTGAAAACACCCATCGTTGCTGAGCAAGCATAAACCTTAATTTTACCCTTTTCTTTTCCTTCCTTAATCAAGCTTTTCCATTTAGGCATGGAGCCAGATTCAACAGCTTTAATAAGAGCATTTTTATATTGAGCGTAATCTAAGCTTATTTCTGAAGGTTCATAATCTTTTTTTAAAGCAAGTAAACCCCAAAATGTAAAAAATAATTCAGCTTCCCAATCCATAGCTGCAGCGGTGCTAGCTAAAATAGCTGCTGGATAAAGCTTATCTAGTTTATCTGAGGAAATTATTATAGATAGTTTAGGCATTTTCTTCACCATAAAATAATTGTATAACAGTGTTATATAAACTTTTTGTAAATTAAAAACCTAAAAAACTAATTTTTCTCCGCTTTCGCAATTAAATTTAAAAATGAAATACGTCCCTCATTTTGAATTATACAAAGAATATTCACAAGGTTCTGTTTTTGTTTTGCCATCAATTGAAGAAGGTTTAGCACGAGTTATTCTTGAAGCAATGGCTTGTGGTTTACCTGTGATTGCTACTACTAATACTGGAG
>CAZSNM010000032.1:0-4472 GCA_964608455.1 uncultured Candidatus Bathyarchaeia archaeon
GTTTTTGGAGGAAAATTAAAATTTGAATAAGCTTCTCTTTTATGGTTTAACAGGTTTTCTCCTAGCTTTAACAATGGTTTCAATTAATTCCTTAATCCTTAATTACTGGATGATTAAGGAAACAAAGCAACCTACCATATCTACCATAAAAGAAGCCTCAATAGATAGGCAGCCTCCCAAAGCCTTAATTGTACAAGATTTTTCTTCATTAACCTATGTTTTAACATTTTCTTTAATAGCAGCTTTAACAATATACTTGATTGTTAAAAAGCGATTATGAGATTTTTTAAACATTAACCTCCATTTTTAATGCTGCATTAATTATTTCTTTGCAAAAATATGGTAAATCATCTGGTTTTCTTGAAGTAATAATGTTTCCATCAACAACTACAGGTGCATCTATAAAGTTTGCTCCAGCATTTTTTAAATCTGTTGAAATAGATTTATAACCTGTTACTTTTCTTCCCTTAATTATATCTGCCTCTATAAGCATTTGTGGACCATGGCATATTGCGCCAATAATTTTTCCCTTATTAAAAGCCTCTTTAATTAATGCAACCAATTCTTTATTCATTCGCATTTTATCAGGTGCTCTTCCACCAGGAATAATTATAACATCATATTCATCTATATTCAAATTTTTTGGGGATAAATGCGAAGTTACTGAAATGCCTTTTTTCCCTATATAAACTTTATTTGCTTCAGAAGCGATAAAATAAACTTCAAAACCTGCTTCTTGAAGCCTATAATATGGATAAATTAATTCAGCATCCTCAAATCCCTCATCAACAAAAATTAAAGCTTTCCTTTTCAATTAAATAAAACCTCTTTAGATCTTTAAATAATCGAAAAACTTTTATAAAAACTTTTAACTATGTAAAGGATTATAATTTTAATTGAAGGATGTTTTAATTGTCGATTAAAATAGGAAAAATTATGGGAATAGAAATTAAGCTTCATTATACTTGGTTAATAGTTTTTCTGCTTGTTGCTTGGAGTGTAGCATTTGGTTATGCGCCTCTTCAATATTTAAATCTTCCAAACCTATTTTACTTAGTTATAGGTGTTGCAACAGCCTTCATAGTTTTCTTTTCAGTTCTTATTCATGAACTTCTTCATTCAATAATAGCTAAAAAAAGAGGTTTATCTGTTCCGGGAATTACCTTGTTTCTTTTTGGTGGTGTAGCTGAAATAGCTGAGGAACCTAAAAACCCAATTGTTGAATTTAAAATGGCTGCTGCTGGACCATTATCCAGTTTAATGTTAGCTGCATTATTTGCTTTAGGATGGCTTCTTTCCCGCTTTTTTAATCTTTCACCTTTAATTAAAGCACCTTTACAATATGGTTTCACTATAAACTTAATGCTTGCTTTATTTAATTTAATTCCAGCTTTTCCAATGGATGGAGGAAGAATTTTTAGAGCGATTATTTGGAAAAAAACGAATGATATTGTTAAGGCTACTAAAATTTCAGCTTTAATTGCTGAAGGTTTTTCATATCTATTTATGGGTTTTGGCTTTATACTATTGTTTTTTGGTCTTTTAATGAATGGGTTATGGTTAATTTTTATTGGTTGGTTCCTTAAAAGCGGTGCTGAAACAAGCTTAAGACAAACAATAGTTGCTCAAGCTTTAGAAAAAGTTAAAGTTAAAGATATTATGAGCGCTCCAGTATGCACTGTTAACCCAAATAATTCATTGATTGAAGTTGTTGAAAACTGTTTTTATAAATATAAGCATGGAGGATTCCCTGTTGTTGATAATGGAGAATTGAAGGGTATAGTTACCTTAGAGGATTTAAGAAAGGTTCCAAGAGAAAACTGGGCTGAAACCCGAGTTAAACAAGTAATGACTCCCATAGAAAAGCTTTTAACTGTTAAACCTGAAGATCCCGCTTTAGAAGCTTTAATAAAAATGTCTGCTTTTAAAATTGGTAGGCTTCCAGTTATGGATGGAAAAAATCTTGTTGGAATAGTTACTAGAAGCGATGTAATTCATGCGATAAGAACTAGAATAGAGTTAGGTGGAATTTAATTTTTTTAAAGATGTATAGGTATTTTTTCAGCTTTTAAAGCAGCTTCTTTAATGGCTTCAGATAAAGTTGGATGTGCATAAATCATATAGGCTAAATCTTCCATGGTGGCTTCAAGCTTCATCGCTAAAGCCACTTCATGAATTAATTCGCTAGCATTTAAACCTATAATTTGAGCCCCTAAAATTTCCTTAATTTCTTTATCAAAAACAATTTTTATCACACCTTTAGATTCCCTAATGGTTTTAGCCCGTCCATTAGCTGAAAAAGGAAATAAAGCAGTTTCAACAGAATCAAACATTTCCTTAGCTTTTTTCTCATTTAAACCGATAAATGCTGCTTCAGGAAAGCTATAAACGCATCTTGGAACAATTCTATAATCCATTTTAGAGTTTAAACCCATAGCGTTTTCAGCTGCTACAATTCCTTCCTGCATAGCTGTATGAGCTAACATAAATTTGCCAACAACATCTCCAACAGCATATACACCTGGAACATTTGTTTCCATTTTATCATTAACTAAAATTTTTCCCCCTTCAACTTTAACATTAATATTTTCTAAACCAATATTTTCTATTAAGGGTTTTCGTCCAATAGCTAAAAGAACAGTATCACCTTGAATAGTTTTGTTTCCTTCAGGTGTTGAAACATAAACAATTTTGCTTTTATTTTCTTCCTCAATTTTTAAAGCTTTCGCGTTGACATATATTTTTATTCCATCATCCTGCATTAATTGTTTTAAATAATCTGTTATTTCTTCATCTTCTCCAGGAAGAATATGGGGCATCATTTCTATTAAACATGTATTTACATCTGAATCATTAAATATTGTGGAAAACTCTATCCCGACCGCTCCTCCCCCAATCACTATAAGGCTTTCTGGAAGCTCCTCAATTTTTAAAGCTTCATCAGTAGTTAATACATTTTTACCTTCAACCCCTGGAATAGAAGGTTTTAATGGTAGGGAACCTGAAGCAATAATGATTTTTTCAGCATTTACCTCAATATTTTCTTTTCCAGAAACTTCAATAACCCCAGGTTTTTTAAATCTTCCAAAACCATAAATAACTTTAACACCTTTTTTCTCCATTAAAATAGAAAGTTTTTCAGAGATTTCATTGCCAATAGAGTTAGCTTTATTCAAAGCTTCCTTAAAGTTTAACTTAAAATTATTGACTTCAATACCGAATTCACCGCCTCTCTTTAATAAATTATAGAGTTTAACGGTTTCTAACAAAGCTTTAGTCGGTATGCATCCTTTATTAACGCATGTTCCACCAAGTTTTCCACACTCTATTAAGGCCACCCTTCCACCTAATTGGGAAGCTCTTATGGCAGCTACATAGCCTCCTGGCCCTCCTCCTAAAACAGCTACATCTACTTTTTCCTTAAACAATTTTGTTTCACCCTAAAGCGATACTTTTATAAAATGCTTTTTACTTTTAAATCAGCAAAAGTTAATTGAAAAGGGGATTTAAGCTTTTGCCCTATTATTGTTTAGAATGTGGCGGTTCATTATTTTATGATCAAGAATTAAAATGTTATATATGCAAAAGTTGCGGCTTAACATTTACTATTCAACAACTTTTAGAGAATAATGAAAGAAGGTTAATTAAGGAAAGAAGTGAGGAAGAAAAAAGAAAACGTCAAAAAGAATATTTAAAATGGTGGATTTCAAAAAAGGTTTAAAATGCGCAAAATAATGAAATGTACTGTTGAATTAATTTGTGTTGGAAATGAATTATTGATAGGGAAAATACTAAATAAAAATGCTCAATGGCTTTGTAAAGAAATAACTAAAGCTGGTGGAAAAGTTATTAAAGAAACAACTGTAAGCGATGACGTTGATGAAATAGCTTTAGCAGTTAAAGAAGCTTTAAAAAGAAAATCAGACTTTATATTAACTTCTGGAGGTTTGGGTTCAACCCCAGATGATTTAACTTTAAAGGGTGTAGCTAAAGCTTTAAAAAAACCTTTAAAATTAAATAGGGAGGCCCTCCTATTTTTAAAGGAAAAATACTCAAGTTTAAGCGATGAAGAAAAAATTAAGCTAAATAAAGCTAGAATTAAAATGGCTATTTTACCTGAAGGTTCAATTCCCTTACGTAATCCCACTGGAACAGCTCCAGCAGTTTTAATTAAACATAAAGCCGCAAGTATAATTTGTTTGCCTGGAGTACCTAAAGAATTAAAAGCAATTTTTAAAAGGGAAGTTTTAAAGTTAATTTTAGAAAAAACATGTGGAAAAAAATTTTTTGAGGAAAGCATTATGATAAGAGGAGTATTTGAATCTGAAATCTCCTCTTTAATAAATAAATTTAAACAAAAACATCCTGAAGTTTATTTAAAATCTCATCCCAGAGGGGGAAAGAAAATTGGTGAATCTACTTTAGAACTTCATTTTTCAACTTTTTCCTTAAATGAAAAGGAGGGTAAAGAA
>CAZSNM010000033.1:0-4070 GCA_964608455.1 uncultured Candidatus Bathyarchaeia archaeon
ATAAAGAGAATTGAAAGTTTACAACTAGTGTATCGCCTGATTCAAGCCCCGAAACATGAATCTCATAAAGAGAATTGAAAGTTTAATTAAAGGAGGAGTCAATTTTGGGGGCTCCACCATTTTTTGTTATATTTAATTTTTAAGAGTTTTTTAGCTAATTTTATCTCGTTTTGGGTAAAAGAAGAGTTTATGAAGACTGTTTGAAGTTTTCTTTTAAATCCTTTCAATAAATTTTCTTCAACTTCTTTTAAAGATACGTTTTTAGCTTCTGATAGGTTGATTACCGGAATCTTTATTTTAATTAATTTTTTCATTAACTCTAGATTGGCATTTACTAAAATAGTTCCATGAATAAGTGTTACATTATAGAGTAAATGTTGAGCCATTCCACCAACTTTTTTTTCATTTAATAAAATTGTATTTGGTGGAAGAAAATTTAATTGAATATTTAAATGTTTTAATCCTTCAATTAAGCATTCGCTTATAAACTTATAGGTTTTAAGCGTATCCATTGGTAAACCATACTCTCCTATATTAGCTATAACTGTATAGTTTAAATTTCCTAAATCATGGTAAACTGCGCCTCCACCGCTTATTCGTCTTACAACAGGTATTTCAAGTTTTTTACATTCAATCAAATTTATTTCATCAAGTTTAGAAAAGCAACCAAGAATTACCGATGGTTTATTTATCCAAAACCATAAAATATTATTGTTTGAATTTTCAAGTCTAACTCTTAAAAGCGCCTCCTCCATAGCTAAATTTAAAGCCGGATTTGAAAAACTAAATTTTATAAAACGCCAGGGAATCAATTTTTCTCTTTTAAAACTTCTTCAAAAATCTTTTTTAATTCATTTTCTGAAGGAATAAAGGTTATTCTACCAAGTTTTAATTCTCCATTTACTATTAAAGCTGGAATTATAGATTCTTTTGAAGCTTTTCTAAGTCCTGGAGTTAAGTTTACCCCTGGTGGAATTCCTCTTCCCCTTTTCCATATTCTAACTTCAACTTTATCTTTTATAGGCTCTATCGCCTTACTTATTGCCTCAATAAATTTTCTATCTAATGCTGTAGGAGGATAAGCTACATAAACTTCTATTAATATATCTTTTAAAGTTAGCGGCTCCTCACCTTTAATAATCCATTCACCTTTAGAGTATTTGATTTTATAAAGTCTTTCAGCAGTTTCTTCTTCTTTTTCATTAAGTTTTTCCTCAATTAAACTTACCTTAAACACCCTTTCAAATTCATTTTTCACAATGGATTTAATTTCATTCAAGTTTACTTGAATGTTAGCTTCTTTTTCAAGCGATGAAGCTTGCGATAAAGTTTTAGTAATAAAATTTAAATTAGGAGATATATATAACGCTGCGAAAATTAAATTTGAATCATAAAATGATGCTGAAGAAATAGAAGCTAAAATCTTATTGTTTACCAAAACAAGCCTTAACTCTTCGTTTACAACTGGTTTCAAATCAAATTTTGAAAGCATTGATGAGATAAATTCATAAGTTAATTCATGTAAACGTTTAAAGCTTAACTTATCTTTTAACTCATTTGAAGTTATAGTTATGTTCAAAACGCCTTCATCATTATAAATTAAGCATCCATTCATGCAACTTCTAGCAACACTTAATCCTAAACTTTGCCATTCATTCAAGATTTTACTGGGAACTTCATCTGATTTGTTTAATATAATTGATGGCTGACTGCTTCTCCATAATCTTAATGTAGGTTTGCTTAAACCTTCTTGAATACACCTAAGAATAGCTTCATCAACAGCTAGATTAAAATTTAATTCATTTATAAAGTTATGCAAAATCCTCCATTTGCTTACTTCATTAACCATAAAATGGGCAATCCTCCTTTAAGCATTCTTCATTTCTTTTAGAGAATTCACATATATAATTTTCATTAACTTTAAAGTTCAATCCATATATGTTATTTATAAGTTTTGATACTTCTATTATAGTTAAAAAAACGCTTGCTTTGCAACATCTTGGACCATTAAGCTTAGCTATTTCCCCTAAGGACTTTGAAACAATTGTTAATGCGTTTCTTCTTTCATTTTTAGATAACATGTTAGCTTTTGAAGCTACACTAAGAGCTATTCCTGCGCCTAAAGCTGCTCCGCAAGCTCCCCAGCTTCCGCAAGCACCATAAGGTATCCTAACAGCTCGAGCAGCAACCTTATCAAAATCTGAATCGGAAACATTAAATAGTTTAAGGTTTCTTAAAGCTGCTAGAATTGTGCAACCAGCTATATAATGATGCTCTGGACCATGCATATGTATGGCTGGATGCTTCATTAATAATATAGCAAGCTTTAATGAATTTTTCTCTTTAGAAGTTTTGCACGTATTAAGTATTAAATCTTTTGGATTAGCAATTCTGCATTTTTCGCATATATAATGGGCTTTGCCGCAAACATAATCTTCTTTAGCTTTAAATCCGCAATAAATGCATGCAATTTCAGATTGAGAAATAAACATTTTTTCATTACATATAGGACAAAAATATTCCTCCTCCAATTTTTAACACCTAAAAACCAAAATTTAAATTTCATATATAATAAAACTTATTTTTCTTCTTTCTTCTTTCCTTTAGGAAAAAGAAGTTCCATAAAAGCTTTTGATTCTTCAAATCGTTTTTTAGTTAATTCCTCCTCTTTAGCTTTAATTAAAGCTGCTTCTTTTATCCGCTTCATTTTCTCAGCTTCTTCTTCAGGGTAAACAGCCCAAGGCTTAGTTACTCGCCAAGTAATCTTCATGCATATAGGCGGCTCAGGATAAGCGCCAGGATCATAAACTATATAATTTAAGAATTTAGTTGGCTGCTCTTGATAGCATGCTTGAACAGCTTTTTTCACCATTTCTGGATCTATTCTCATTTTTCGGTCTTCATCGCTGAGTAAACTAATTAATGTAATCTGTTTTCTAAACCGTTCTATAGTTTCTAAGCTAATATTGTAAAGATAGGGTGTTGGAGCTTTTGAACCTATAATGAATCTTTTTTCATCAACGCCATTCTTTACAAAGCATTCAAAAGCGTCGCCAGGCCAATGTCCAGCAGATTCAACTCCGCATAAAACTATATAGCGAATATTTGGGTTAGCTACAACATTGCAAACAATCTTTTCTATTCCAATATTTTCTGTTTGCAAAAAACCAGCTAAAGCTGCGCCAGCTTCAACAGCAACTTTAGCCAAATTTTGAAGAAAATCAGGTATCGCTTCATAACGTGTATGCAAAAGAATTACAACGGCCACCGGAGAAAAATCATTCCCTCTTAAATAGCATCCATCTTCAGGAGGATAATCAGGAGGAGGCTTAACCTTTAAAATTTTACTCAAATTTACTCGGCCTACCCATTTAGTTAAATTCTTAAGCGCAATTAGCTAAATCCTTTGTTAATTAAATGATTTTATAACTCTTTTTAAGTTTAGCTTTATTTATTATTTAAGCTATCTTCTTAACGTCGCCCATATAAAAATCTAAAGTTGGAACTTTTTGAAGATATTTGGAAATGGTTATTTCATAACGAATTGTTTTCCAGCTTTCTCTAAAACTTTTGATGTACGTCTGTTTTCGCATCCGTTTATAAAAATGTTCTTTTTTGCTTTTTCAGCTATATCTAAATGCAGCTTAGAACCTGCTGCAACAGCTACTGTACAGCATATACGTGCTTTATCCATATTGGTAAGCAACCCCTACAGTTGTTCTGCAAATTTATAGTAGCTTTTAGGAATCTTGAGCTCTTTTTTAGTTTCTTCCAAAATTTTCATCTTTAATTAAGAATCAAAAAAGATAGTTGTAATCTGTTTAGCTAAGTTTCATAAGTGCCTCTTTTCCAGTCATTCCTTCAGTAACACCTAATGCTTTAGCTTTTAAAGTGCAAGATTCTATTTTAGCATCTAAAGCATCCTCAATTTTTGTTAAGCCTTCTACTCTAGCAGCTGTTACATTTCGTTTATTTAAAGCATCAATATCAAAGTTTCTGCAAACAATGAATCCTTTTTTAGCTATTAAAACAATAATAGCGGGTTTCTCAGGAAATTCAGGGTTTCCAAC
>CAZSNM010000034.1:0-3907 GCA_964608455.1 uncultured Candidatus Bathyarchaeia archaeon
AATTAATTTAAGAAGTAATCAGCCTATAGCGCCTCCAGCGCTTCAATTCAGCGGTGGAGAACCAACTGTAAGAGATGATTTACCGGAATTAATTAAAATGGCTAAAGAAGTTGGATTTAATCATGTTGAAGTAAATACTAATGGTGTAAGATTTGCTAATGATTTAAAGTTTTTTAAGGAATGTTTTGAAGCTGGAATGAGCACTATATACTTGCAATTTGATGGTTTAAACGATGAAATTTTTAAAGAAGTTAGGGGTGTTCCATTAAAGGCTGTAAAAATGAAGGTTATAGAGAACGCTAGAAAAATAGGTTTAAAAAGCATAGTTTTAGTTGTAACCTTAGTTAAAGGTTTTAATGATGATCAACTTGGAGATATTTTAAGATTTGCATTAAATAATTCTGATGTAATAAGATGTATTAATGTTCAACCTGTATCAATTACGGGGCGAATAGATAAAGAGGAAAGAGAAAAAATGCGAATAAACACTTCCGATTTTATGGAGCTTATTGAAAAGCAATCTAATGGATTAGTTAAGGCTGAAGATTTTAGACCTGTTCCATGCGTTATTCCATTATCTAAAGCGGTTGGAGCATTAAAAGGTAAAAATTATGTTGAGTTTTCAACAGCTCCATGGTGTGGTGTAGCAACGTTCCTTGTTAAAAGTGGTGACGAATGGATTCCCATCACTAGATTAGCCAATGTTGATAAATTTTTTGAGGTAATGAATAAAGTTTATGAAGATGCTTTAAATGGAAAAAAGCTTAAGGCAAAGCTTAGATTAATTTCTTCATTAAGATATGTGAAAGCTAAGCTTATTAAAGAGGCGCTTTGGCCAGTTCTTAAAGAAGGAAGCTATGAAGCGCTTGGCAATTTTATGCAAAAAGTATTGATGATTGGGTGCATGCATTTTATGGATCCATATAATTTTGATTTAGATAGAATGCAAAGGTGTACTATTCATTATGGTTTACCAGATGGAACAATAAGACCTTTCTGCGCCTACAATTCTATTCATAGAAGTGAAGTTGAAAGAAAACTTTCAATTCCATACTCTGAATTTTTAAAGCAGCAATCCCAAGCTTATGCTTCATGCCAATCTTGCGCTTTTATAAAAGCTAATAGTTAAAATAATTTTATTTAGCATGAATTTCAACAATATCTCCATCTTTTAATAAATGGTTTAAACCAACTTTTTCTCCAGGAAATTTACTGCTTGGACCCCAAACCTTCGCATACTTAAAGTTTTTATATAATTCGCTGTGAATTTCTTTAGCTAAATCGCCTATTGTAGCGCCTTCCTTTAAAATTACAGGTTCTTTTGAAGCTTCCTTTTCATTAGGCTCTTTAGTATAAACCCTAATTATTTCAAGTTTTTTAATTAACGCTTCACCAATTTTTTCAAGCCCCTTCTTAAGTAAGCATGAAATATATATGATTGGTACATTATTAACTAAACTTTGAAGATCAATTAATTTATTTTCAAAATCTTCGTTTTCAACCTTATTCACTATAATTATAGCAGGTTTATATTCATTTGAAAGCTCTAAAAGATGCTCTTCTATTTCTTCAAGAGAAGCTTCACCATATATTTTTACAATACCTTTTCTAACACCATAGCTTAAAAGCAACTTTTTTACATCTTCAATTGTGCATTCATTAAGTTTACCGAAAACAGCTATTTGAAGCCCACCTTTAACATTTTTATCGATTTCAATTTTTGATTTAGGTTTTTCAATAGATAATCTAGCTTTTTCCAATTCTTTAAGAAGAATTTTAAGTTGATCGCATGGATTATTTAAAGCGTCAACCATTAAAATTAATCCATCGGCCTTTTTAGCTAAATTTAATTGCATAGAATTTGAAGAGTTTGGAGTTAATGCTGGAGCTTCAATTAATTGAAAACGAATATCTTTAACATGCATTACTCCTGGAATAGGCTCAATAGTTGTATATGGTCTAGAATCTACCTCAGGATTTGCATTAGTTAAAGATGATAATAAACTGCTTTTACCTACATTAGTTAACCCTAAAATAACTATTTGAGCAGCAGCACCCTCTTTCTCAATAAGATAGTATGGTTTAGCGCCTTTTCTGCTTTGCTTATGCTCCTCCAACTCAACCTTTAATAAAGAAATTTTTCTTTTAACTTGAGCTCTAAGCTTTTCATTACCTTTATGCTTTGGTATTGAAGAAAGAAACTCTTGAAGAGCCTTAAGTTTTTCTTCAGGACTCCTAGCTAAAACAACTTTATTCCATTTAGATTTTGCCTCAGCAGTAAGATTAGCCGGCACAACTTACACCCTAAGCATCTCCCAATAAAAATATTTTAAAGCTTTTCCTTTTATATTTTTACCGTTTATGCAATTATTAAAGAGATATTTTTTTCATATTAACGTAAATCTAAGTAAACTATAAGTAGGAAAAGCATTAAAGCAATAGAGGAGCAAAAAAGGTTTAAGACAAAGGAATCTTTAAAACCGTATCTCATTAAAGCAAATTTCAAATTTATCGCAAAATGAATTGAAAATAAAAGCATTAAAGGCAAATCAAGTTGAGCATGAAGCTTATATGCAAAAACATTTAAATAATGTTTTCCTCTAGGAAAACCTTTAACGCTTATATAGCCGCTTATCATCATAGCAAGAAATACTAATGCTAAAATCCAAGCAACTATTCTATCAAGCTTCTTCAAAAATATATTTAACCTCAATTTCATTCACTATTTGAGTTTTCGCCCAACCGGCATTATATATAAGGGTTTTCGCTCTTTAGGAAGATTTAGAATTTTTTGAACCAATTCATCATTGAAGGCTCCAACAGCTACAGTTCCTAAACCTAAAGCTGTAGCTTGCAAATAAATATTTTCACTTACATGTCCAACCTCCATATGAACATATCTAATTCCTCTATCTCCATATACTCTTGTTGTTCGCTCATAAACTGCTGTTAAAACAATGTTTATTGGCGCTGTTTTAACCCAACGCTGCCCTAAAGCTGCTGAAGAAAGCTCATTTCTAAAATCACCTTTAACAATAAGCTTTAATTCATTAGTTAAAGGATTATAATGATAAATTCCAGCTTCTAATCCAGAAACTCCTTCACTTCCTATAACAACATAAACTTCTAGAGGATAAGTGGCTCCTGCTGAAGGGGCAGCTCTAAATCCTGTTTTTAAATCGGTTATTCCTTGAGCAGCCCATAACAATTGAGATAATTCTTGAAAAGTTAAGGGATCTTTAGAATAGTCTCTTATAGATCTTCTTTTAGCTATCGCTTCCTCAACACTCATAAATCCTGTAAGGAAAGGTTTCTCTAAAGGTTTAACTTGGTTAATTAAAGCTTTTTCATTAAATGCTTCCTGCTTAAAATGTTTTTGAAAAGCATACAAAAATGAAGCGATTGATGCTGCGATAATGCCTAAAAGAACCCTAAGGAATTTACGTCTATTAATTTTCTTTAAAAACTCCAAATTTTTATTCATTTTTATTTCCATTAACTTAACTATTGTAAGCTTTGCCTTAAAAGCTTAAAATATTTAATCAAAAAGCTTTTAATTGAATTTTCTTTAAATTTAATTCTCATGAAAAATAAAGAAATAATTGAAGCATTAAAAAATTTGGATGGTATAATCGCTTGCGGAATAATTGATGAAAAAGGAAATATATATGAATGTTATGTTCCAGAAGGATTCCCTAAAGATAAGCTTTCAGTTGTTTATAGCGTGGAGTTGAATATGCTTCGCGAATTGAAGCCTTATTTTGGAGAATTTAAATGGAGACTATCCTCGTTTAGCGATGCAAGCCAAATAATCTATGGTTATAAAGGATTGTATATAGTTGCTTCTTCAAAAAAGCCTCCTGAAGTTTTGCTTAAACAAATCGAAGAGTTAATATTAAAAAATCTT
>CAZSNM010000035.1:0-2786 GCA_964608455.1 uncultured Candidatus Bathyarchaeia archaeon
TTTTGTTTTAAACATAAAAAATATATTTATAAATCCTTGAGAATGAAACATAATGGAAAAGCTTAATTCAAGCAAAAGAGTGTTATATTAAATCAAAAACATTAAAATATTAAAGACGCCCCATAAATTGGCCCCGGTACCATCTTTTACGATGGCGGGAAAGCCTAGCCTGGTTGGGGCGTCGGCTTGGTAAAACTCTGAAAAGCCGAAGGTCGCGGGTTCGAAGCCCGCCCGGGGCTCCTAAACTTATTTTAAAAAAAGTTGCAGAAGCAAATTTAAAAAGAAGAATTATAATTAAATTTGATATAAACCTTAATCCTTAATATAAATTCGGAATAATATTCAAATAGTGAAGATTAACTTTTATGTTTTGCTTTAAACAGTAATGAAATAAAAAGAGGAGTTTAGAGGAAGCTTTTTTATGGAGGCTATTCAAGAGTTTTTAGATTCATGCTTAATAAAGGCTGGTATAGAGAAAAATCTGAGTGAAATTCAAAGGTTGGCAATTCCTCATATTTTAAAGGGAGAAAACGTTCTTTTAATTGCTCCTACAGGAACTGGAAAAACTTATGCGGCTGTTTTACCTGTTTTCAGTCTTTTTCTTTCAGCTAAAATGAGAAATGAAATAAAAGGAATTTCAATTATTTATGTAACTCCTTTAAGAGCTTTAAATAGGGATATTTTAAGGCGTATAGCTTCAATTGGTGAAAGTTTAGGTGTAAACGTTCAAGTGAGACATGGAGACACTCCAAATAAAATTAGGGTTCTACAAGCTAAAGCACCTCCAAACATGTTGATTACAACTCCAGAAACTCTTCAAGCTATTCTTCCAGGAAAAACTATGCGAAAACATTTGAAGGGAGTTAAATGGATTATTATAGATGAAATTCATGAGTTAGCTTGCGATAAAAGGGGTGTTCAGCTCTCTATTGCTTTAGAACGATTATCTAGAATAACCGAAGTTGAACCTCAAAGAATAGGTTTATCAGCCACTGTTGGTGATGAAGAAAAAATCGCTAATTTTCTTGTAGGCACTTATAGAAAAGCAAGAATTATTAAAGCAAGCATTTTTAAAGGATTTAACGTTAATATAGAATATGTAACTCCAAGCATTGAAGATGAAAAAGAAGGCGAAAAACTTGGGTTATCCTCAAGCTCTATTGCAAGAATAAAACATATACTTGAGCTTGTTTTAAATCATAAATCAACCTTAATTTTTACAAATACTAGAGAGCATGCTGAAGCTTTAGGAGCCCAAATTAAAGCTTTAAACCCTTCTATTCCAATTGAGGTTCATCATGGTTCTCTTTCAAGAGAAGTTAGAGAAGAAGTTGAATCTAAATTTCAATCTGGAAAAATTAAAGCTGTTGTATGCACAAGCTCTCTTGAGCTTGGAATAGATGTTGGAACAGTTGATTTAGTTATTCAATATACATCACCTAGACAATCAGTAAATTTAATTCAAAGAGTTGGTAGAAGCGGTCATTCAATTGAAGCTGAACCTAAAGGCGTTATAATAGCAACTGGAATTGATGATTTTCTTGAATCAATTGTAATAACTGAATTTGCAAAGAAGGGAAAGCTTGAAGAAATTAAACTTCATGAAAATGCTTTAGATGTTTTAGCGCATCAAATAGTTGGTTTAACCTTAGATTTTAAAGAGTTATCTATTAGGGAAGCTTATGAAATTGTTAAAAAAGCTTATCCATATAGAAATTTAATCTTTGAAGATTTTCTTGAAGTTGTAAAACAGTTAAGTGAATTAAAAATTTTAAGGTTTAAAAAAGATTTTATTAAATCAAACTTTAAAAGAGCCTTTAAATATTATTATGAAAATTTATCTATGATTCCTGAAGTAAAACATTTTTCTGTTTTTGATTTTATTAGAAAAAAGAAAATTGGTATTTTGGATCAAGAATTTGTAGCTAAACGATGTTTTCCAGGTTTAGAGTTTATAATGCATGGTTACACATGGAAAATAATAAAAATTGATGAAGAAAAACTTTCAATAGATGTTGAACCTGCTCCTCCAAGTTTTCAGGCTATTCCAAGTTGGGAAGGAGAATTAATTCCTGTAGAATTTATGGTTGCAAATGAAGTGGGGAAACTTCGAGAAACCTTAATTAACTTTAAGGAAAATGAATATCCAAAATTTTTAATTCAAAAAACTGATGTTGAAACTTTAAAGAAAATTTCTGAATCTTTAAAGTTATCAATAAAAAGTTGTCCTCTTCCAACAGATAAAAAAATTGTTATAGAAAGATTTGAAAATGCTGTGATAATTCATTCATGCTTTGGAAATTTAGTTAATGAAACATTAGCTATGGCTTTGCTTACAATTTTAAACTCAAAATATAACATTAATATTTCCTTTCAAATTGACCCATATAGAATAGGTTTTGTTTTTCCATTTAAACCAAATCCAAAAATCATAGTTGAAGCATTAAAAAGTTTAACATCAGATAATTTAATTGATATAATAAACGCTTATTTAGAAGATTCAGAACTTTTTGCTTGGAGGCATTGGCATGTAGCTAAAAGATTTGGAGCCTTAGAAAAAAATGCTAACTTTAACAAAAGCAAAGCTAAAATGCTTATAAAAGTTTTTTCTTCAACTCCAATAAATAAAGAAGCTAAAAGAGAAGTTTTTTTAGAAAAATTTGATTTAGAAAATACAAAAAAAGTTTTAACTAGTTTAGCTAAAGGAGAAATAACAATAGAAATAGTTGAGGACAATGAAGCATGCTCAATTTTAGCTTATCCAATGCTTGATAAAATTGTGCCGC